>JAZDJR010000019.1:0-2535 GCA_043803815.1 Microcaldota archaeon
CCACCAGTGAGTTAGGCATGACGCAAGAGGCAGCCATCAAGTTCTGGGCGTACCAAAAAGTCAAAAGATACGGAGAAAACGCATAACTGCACCGGGTTTTTCAGAAAACCCGAAAAACTTCAGAATCATGCAACACAGCAATTTGAATGTTATAATCCAACGAATTGAGAAAATCGCGGTAAGCCGCAATGATGGCTAATTGTTCTTGGGGGGCCAGAATTGCAAAATGTAACGGTGTGATATTGAGTATTCCTCGAACCGAGCCATCCTTCAAAAACAAGGCATTTTCCTTGACTTCGCTGATTTCAATAAATGCTTCGAGTTTTTTGTCAAAATAACCGACCTGGCGAATAGACCCAAAGTAATTTTTGATGGTTTTTAGGTGTCCAAAGAGGTCTAAAAACGCGAATCCAAACCCCAAAAGCACCAAAACAAGGGCTATAACAGATTTAACATAAAAGTCCAAGGGCGTTTTGAGAAAAACAATGGCAGCCAGTATGCCAAACAAGGCAATCCAACCGAACTGTTTGAGCGTCAAGCCAAACACGATTTTTTCCTCGTATTTGAGGTTTTGAGGGATTTGGTAGGACATTAGGCCACCCCCATATGATTATAAATATTATTAGTAATAATTTTATTATTGGAGTGTGACTTTATGGTTTCGATGTCGGTTTCGGTTCCGGAGGAATTGAAACAAAAACTGGATGAATTTGACGAGGTGAACTGGTCGGCGGTGGCCCGTAAGGCGTTTGAGGAACGGGTTTCCCAGTTGGAGTTGTTGGATAAATTGACGGAGAAATCCACTGCTACTGAAAAGGACGTTTTGGTGTTGGGTCGAAAAATCCGGCGCGGTATTGCGAAGCGGCATAACGAGTTGACTTGAATGCAAGTGGTTGTTGATTCAAACGTCTTGATTTCCGCGATTTTACGTTCGGGCGAAACCCGTCGCCTGTTAATCTCGCGCCGGTTTGACTTTTTTTGTCCGGACTTTGCTCGGACGGAAGTCGAAAAACACCGTATTGAGTTGATTCGAAAGGCCAAATTGAGTGAGCAGGATTTTGCGCTGGTGGTTGACCTCGTATTCCGTTGCGTGATTACCATTCCCTTCGAGGAATACGTTTCATTCAAGCCACTGGCTTTAACTGCGGGCCAACCGGACGAGAGCGACTGGCCATTTCTCGCATTGGCTTTGAAAATGAATTGTCCGGTTTGGACGAACGACGCCCATTTTAGGAAACAATCAACTGTCCCAATATTTTCGACCACCGAATTATTGCGACTGGAATAATCCAATTCGCCTAAAACGATTTTTTCCTCGTATTTGAGGTTTTGAGGAATCGAATAACTCATGCAAAATCTCCTAATGTAGTTTGTGGATTAACCGGCGCGGGGGTGATTTGTTGAATGATTTTTGTAACGACAATGTGCGCTCCGGAATCGTTGGCCGCTTTCATTACGGCAAATTTCATGAGCAAAATATTAGCAATTGCGATTAGCAAAAAACCCATGGTGGGTGCGAGTAGTTGCATTTGGGTTACGTTTCCGAATTCAGTTAGCAACAGCGAAGACGCTATAAGGATTATTACGTCAATGAATTGCAAAAAAACGACGATTCCGAGCACGTTCAAAATTATTTTCCCGTAAGACTGAACCGGCGGAACAAAATACAAAAACAAGCCGACGGGAAACGCCATGATGCCGACTAAAACCAATAAGTAGCGGACAAAAAGTGTAACCAATGCAATGAGAACCGCAATCGCGAAAAACGCTAAGAGAAAAAGGTTGAGCACGGATAAGTTTTGCAATTGAAACATTTGCTCGTAAGACGTATTCCACAAGTAAAGCGCGGTTCCGGACCCGACATTAAGCAAAAGCGAGTACAGCAATAACGAAGCGTTACACAAAACCACGATGAGAATTGCTTTTTTTGCCCACTCCTTGGCTTCCATGCGCTGAACTTCGTCATAAGAACCAATGACAAATTTGAATCCCACGCCCAAAAACATTAACAAGTAAAAAGCAGAAATCAAAACGATGATAGCCTGCCAATACGATTGATAATTTTCAGGATTCGGATTCGCCGTAATAAAAGTCTTGGCCAAATCCAATAATGGCGTGACAAAATCAACCACCATTTGCTTAATGCCATTCAAAAGAGAACTCGCAATGTCGCCAGGCAAATTGGTTACGCTTTCCCAAAGCCCTGCATGAACGTTGGCGGCCAATAAAATAAATACTGCAAAGAGAAATATTTTTTTCATCAAAATACCCCTAATTTCCGCTTTGCAAGAGAAAACAAAACAAAATAAGCAAGAAAAAATAGGCCCACGTTATAGGCTTTGGGTGTCAAATCACTGTCAGAAACCGCAACACGCAGGGTATTTTGACTGGCGGCTATAGCTAATGACTTAAGTATTTGAACATTTTAACCAAGTTTTTTTTGGTTGCTTGTTTTTTTACTGCTTTTTTGTAGTCGTGGATGGCTGGGTAGTGGGTGTTGGCTGTTGCGTCTTTCAGGAAGTCCCATGCTTGCTC
>JAZDJR010000020.1:0-13595 GCA_043803815.1 Microcaldota archaeon
GCCGGACTCGAGTTCCTGCAAAACCTCGAGTTTAAACTGTTTGGAAAATATTCGTTTTTTCATTTCTACACCTCCAAAAAAACCCATTATTTGGGTTCAAAAAGTCTTTTCTACAAGCACAATTTCAGGGGTGCAGTCCAATCAAAGTCCTCTATTTTTTTGTTCTTTTTTCGTTAGCTTTTTAAAGGGGGAATCGCTTGTGTAGTGCATGCGTTCCCCAAAAGGCCAGGGTTCTTTGGAGTATTTATTGATTATTGGCGGCGGAATCCTGGTTGCGGTCGTCATTATTACGACTGTTTTGCAATTGGCCAACCCGTGTGCGACAAGCGGTTCCCAACTTCTAATGGCCGGCCAGACCTGCAATACCTATACTGTTTCTTCGCCGTGTACAACCGCGCAATTGAATGGTGTTGACACAACTGGAATTTGTTCGGGAGCTGGTCCAAGTGATTGTTGTTGGACGGAAGGTGCTGCAAAAGGAAAGCAATGTTCCTTGAATCCGACTGCAAAAGCCGTTTGTGCAACCGGTTCTGGCGGGACAAGTTGTACGGATGGGGACTATGATGGTTATGGTTTGGCTGGTTCTACTGGCTGTTCCCATCCGGAGGTGGATTGTGATGACACCAATCCCGCTATTCATCCAGGTGCAATTGACCTGTGCAGTACTTCCCTTCTTGATGAGGACTGTTCTGGAACCCCGTTTACTTGTGGTGCGGGAACAACCTGCAATGTAGTAACCAACGAGTGTGACCCCATTGTCAATTTGTGTACCTTTACGGTTTTACCTGATGCAGTTTCTGTGAGCACTGGTTTCAAAACATTTGATTTTTCTTTCGCGGGCAGTACTGAAGCTCCAACCGGTATTGTTTCAGCGAGTTCTTCCTGCGGTCTGGATGCACAATCGGATGACCCCGTGCTCACTCTTCCCTCTTACGCAACGTGTGGCACCTATTCTTCCGCCGGAAAAAAAATAGTTTCGTTCGCCCTTCAATTCCCATTCGACCCGAAAGTGTGCACTGCCACGGGAACTCCCGCACAAAATTGGTTCTGCGTCAATGAAAACTGCACGCCTGGTCAAACCCGCTGCGACCCGCTTAATCCGACAACAATCGTTCAAACCTGCCAAACCAATGTGGACACTTGCATTGTTTGGAACAATACCCAAACCTGTACCGGCGGTCAGGTCTGTTCGGGCGGCGTTTGTGTCACGCCGAGTGTTTGTGGAGATGGGGCAATCACAGGAAGCGAAACCTGCGATGACGGCGGAACAATCGCGGGGGATGGCTGTAGCGCGACTTGCCTGGTTGAGGCGGGCTTTGAGTGCTTTGGAGCGCCCAGCGATTGTTACTATGTTGTTTCTTCCTGCGGTTTTTCCGATTGGGCCTTGTACGGAACAAAATATACCATTCCGCTCGCAGGAATAACCACTAACACGACCAACGACTGCTTTACCATTGGCCAGGCGGGCACAACTCTGAATTGCCAGGACCGCACCATTACTTTGAACAAACCTTCCAGTGGAGGGGTCGCGGTTAGGCTTTCGGCATCCAACACGACCTTTAAAAATTGCAACTTAATCGTGAATTCAGTCTATACAGACTCCGGCATTTATGCTTGGGGTGCGCTAAGCAATGTGCTAGTTGAAGACAACGACATTTCAAACGCAAGACCCGGAATCCTAGTTAACATGACCGGCGCTGCTGCTAATATTCAAATATCGAAAAACCGGATAATCACGGTTGGAACGACCGGGGAGGCCGGAATCATTGTGAGCACTAGCCAATCCTGCCCCACTTGCATTATTGGCGGGGGGGCAAACGCGAACACCATTTCAGGAACCCGAAGGGGAATTGAGGTTAACATGGCTATTGGCGTTCAAGTCCTTGACAATATTGTTTCTTCCACAGGAACTCAACCGGTTTTTTTGGTTATGGATAGCGTCAGCAATGCAATAATCCGGGGAAACCAGATATCGGGCAGTTACACTTTTGGTTCTCAAATGGGTGTTTTGGAAATCGACGGCACCAACAACACGGTACAAAACAATTTCATTACCACCAATTCGACTGGTGCCGCCGCATTTGCGTTTTATGTGGCCGGTGCGGATAACCTGTTGACGGGAAACAATGTGTGCGGGGGGACAAACAAAAAACTCAAGGTTACCGACCACCAGACCTGGAATAGCCACGGGAATACTTGCGGAAACAATTTATGTTATGATAACGGCACTCCGCTCACGGTTTGCACGGCCGCACTGGGCCAATGCGGATCCACGTGCAGTTAACCCCTTCCTTTCTCCCTTTTGGGAAATTGCTTTCTTACTTCACCGGCGTTAGCCGGTTTTTGAATTTGGGATTTTTTCCGTGCACGATTTTGGTATAATATTCCTGGATTTTTTTGGTGAGCGGCCCGACTTTTCCGTGCCCGATTTTGCGGTAATCCATTTTGGTAATCGGAGTCAGTTCCGTGGCGGTTCCCGTGAAAGCTTTTTTCGGTTTGCTTTTTCGCCCAAAAATCAACCACGATTTGCACGGTGTCCCTGCTGAAGGTGCGGACTTGGCGCTCAAAATCAAAGCGAACAAAAAAACCGTTTTTTTTGGCAACGTCCCGGATTATTTTTCGTATGGGTTCAAACGGATTTGCCGCTTCCGCAAACGAATAAAAATGAACGAATCCGCCGGACCTTTTGATTCCCTGCAAGGCGGCTTTCAAAAAAGAATCCGAACTTTTGGGAATCGGCATGACAACCCGGTCAAAAGTTCCCCGATACTTTTTGGGAACGATTTTATTCACATCCCCGAGAACCGGAACGATTTTTCCTTCCAATTTGTTCAGTTTGATATTAAATTTCATGTCCGAAACCGCGGCCGGATTCAGTTCGATGGCAATCGCTTTCTTCATCCCTGAATTTTTGGCAAAAACAATGGGAAACGGCCCGCTTCCGGCAAAAAAAGCGCCGACCACTTCGTCCGGACGGATAAGTTTTGCGATTCGCAGGCGTTCCATGGACAAGCGGGGAGAAAAAAACACTTTTCCGATTGAAACCCGAAAACGGCAGCCGCTTTCGCGGTAATCCGCAGCGAGGCTTTTTTTGCCCGCCAAAATTTTTACCGGCTCGATTCGAAACCTGCCCCGATGCGCCCCGGTTTTTTTGCAGACCGTCTTAAAATTCGCGTTGGACTGCAAAACCGCGTTGGCAATCAGTTTTTCCTTTTTTTCCAGTTCTTTTGGAACCTCGATAATCGCAATCGTTCCCAAAGAATCAAAACCCGACACGAGCTTTTCCATTTCGTCACTTGTCAAAAAATCCTTTAGGGTTTCCTTTAGCGAAGCAGGCTTGAAAAACACGGATTCAAATTCGGCTTTGACAAGTTTTGAATTCGGAAACTTTTTTTTCAGTTCTTTTTTTTCCTTTCCGGAAAGTTCGGCCGCCAAGGGAAAAATGACCGTTTCTTTTTTCCGCGTGGGCTTTTGTTTGGCATTTAACAGGCGATGAACCAAAAGCCAAGCGTGGAGTTTTTGCGCGGCCCGAGAAGAAATCCCGACTCCAAAACCCAAAACAGATGCCATAACCCTACTCCAAAAAGGTGTTTCGCAGTGATTTAAAACAAATTGCTCAAAAAGAATAGCTAACATGGCAGCCGATTTTGTGTTTGAATATTTTTGCAAGCCCATTTTGCAGCGCGAAGGATACAATTTAGTCAATACGGGAGTTTACGCGGCGATTTTACTGGTCATTGCGTTCGGACTGGTCATTCCCTGGCTCAAAAAAACCAAACTGCCGCTCGACCACCGCTTTTTAGCCGCCTTATTGCCGTTTATCGTACTCGGTTCGGGTTTTCGCGTTTTCGAAGATTTGGGGCTTGTCCACCGCTCCTGCAATCCCCTTTCGCCTTGGTTTTACACCATAACCCCCGGCATTTACATTGCAGTTGGAATACTGACGATTCTGGCATTATGGATTAGCCTGAAAATCAACGGCAAAAACACACCGGAAAAAAACCCAAGCCGCATATTCAAAATTTTTGGCGGAATCGGAATCGTTTTGACGCTTCCCGTTTTGTTTTTTTTAGGAACCCGAACAATCGTTTGGGACGGAATCGCGGGAGTCTTTTTTTTAGCCGCGCTTACCACGGCGATTGCTGTTTTGGCAAGCAAAAGATTTTCCAAAACCAAAAAACTGTTCGAAATCCTGCTTAACCGGCTTGTTTTTTTCGGGCAAATGCTTGACGCCAATGCGACGTTTGTTTCCCTGCAATTTTACAATTGCAGCGAACAGCACGTCTTGTCCGCGGGAATCATAAGTTCTTTCGGGCCATTCGCGTTTGTCATTGTCAAATTCGCCCTGATGTATCTGGTGCTTTATTTTGCGGATAAAGAAATCGAAGACGAAAAAACGCGGCAGTTTGTCAAAATCCTGATTGGAATCATCGGCTTTGCCCCGGGAATACGCGACGCGCTTACTTTGGGCGTTGGCACGTGCTTGTAAGAAAAAAGTCATTTTCCAATTACAAAACCGGCATACTTTTGCATTTGGGGGTCTTTTTGGAGCATTTTAAATGTGCGCTCTAAAATCCGAAATACGGTTATTGGAACTACGCTGTATTTTTCCGCCAGTTCGTTTTGAGTATAAACGTGTCCATCCAAAAGCCCGAAGCGGTCCAACACCAGTTCCCTGCGCTGCCGTATAGACAACCGCCCCTTTATCTCCCCTGAAATAACCAAATTGCGGATAATCCGAGCCAGATTCGCTCGAATCTTCGGGTCCGATAACTCCGAAGGGCGATGAATCAATTTGCGCGTGTCCGGCACCGAGGCATACTTTTGCTCGTCGCTTTCTTCACTTGGTTGCTTTTCGGCACGTGACTGATTAAGGGAAACCGGAATTGCACTCCGTTTTAACCGCTTGCACCGAGTCACTTCATCCCCAAGCGCTTTTTGAACCACAGAATAAGCATAAGTGCCAAAACGTGTTCCACGGCTTTTGTCAAATTTCTCGCTCGCACGGTCCATGGCTATTGCACCGATTTGGCACAAGTCCTCCAAATCCACGCCATTTGCCCGCAACAAAACCAAATGCGCTTCCAAAACTTTGTTTGCCACGCTACGAATTAGCGCCGCATTTTTAAGGTACACTTGCTGCCAACGAACCGTTTTTTGGGAAACCCTACGCGTTGGGCGTTTTCCCTTTTTGGAAGGAGAATTCTTTTTCACGGTTATAGGCATGCCATCAGTCGATATAATTACCCAAAAGGGTATTTAATAGTTTTTTGCAGAGAATGACAAAAAACAGGGCGATTCAAACAAAGCACCTCGTCAGCTTTGCGGACTCCAAGCCCAAACCAAAAAAAAACGCGGTTTCATCAAAATCGCAATCGCCAGTATCGGTTTGCCTCGCCTTCGAACCGCTTACCTTAGAGGTTGGTACCTGCCTTTAGGTTTTTTCTTCCCGTGTTCAATCAAATCATACAATTTTTGTACATCCGGACGTTCCCGCAAAAGCGAGAATACTATTTCTTGGTAGAGCCGTACGTTTTCCTTTGACATCTTAAATCGTCTGCCAACCCCTTCCAATGTTCTTGGATGACCGTCTTTCAAACCGGTTCTCAACAAAAAAATTTCTTTTGCTCTGCCCTGAATCGAAAGGGAATCCACAATCCGGGCCAACTCGGCTCGAATATGCGGGCGAAGCCTTTCAAATGCTATTGTATCGGGTTTATCGGCCAAGGCATCACCCCTAAAGCGCGATAAGGACGTTTCTCGCATTTCGCGTTTGCGCAGCAGGCTACTGAACTCGCGTTTTATGATGTTTACGGCAAATGTGGAAAATCGAAACCCCCTTGCCTCGTCAAATCCCACTACCGCCCTTCGCAAGGCAAGGCGGCCTTGCTGAACAACATCGCCAAAACCATATTTGGACTGAATGGCACGCTTGTTTTTTTTCCAAAACTTATTGGCAAATGCGAAGACAAGCCCCTCGTTTTCCAGCATCTTTTTATTAACCTCTTCGATTGAAAGAACACGTTTTACCCTAATCGGTTTGGGCTTAACCGGCTTTGTTTTCGCTTGATGGCTGAACGGCGTTGGCATGAATCAATTATGCATGAAATGAACTATTTAACCATTACTGAACAAAGAAATAGGTATGCTTTACCTGATTGGAATCGGGCTCAAGCCCGACCACCTGACCAGCGAAGCGATTGCGGCCGCCGGTGTCTGCGACGAAATATACCTGGAATACTATACCAGCCGCCTTGCGGAATCCGATTTGGCGGACCTGCAGCAAAAATTAAAATGCAAAAAAAAAATCGTTCCGTTAAGCCGCGAAGACGTCGAAGGCGGAATTTCGGACCTGGTCTTGGAATCGCGCCCGCGAAACGTGGGCATACTGGTCATCGGAAACCCGCTGATTGCGACCACGCACATCGAATTTTTGCTTGAAGCCAAAAACCAAAACGCTGCCATTCGGATTATTCCGGGAATTTCCGTTTACGACCTGGTTCCCGTCTGCGGCTTGGACGCCTACAAATTCGGCCGCGTTTCCACCGTTGTCTTTCAGGAAAAAGACTATTCTCCCGAATCGTTTTTTGATTTTATTTCAGGCAATCACGACAACGGACTGCATTCGCTTTGCTTATTGGATATCCGCGCCGAAATCGAACAACTAATGACGATTAATCAGGCCCTGGAAATCCTCGAAAAAATCGCGGAGAAAAAAAAACAAATCTGGTTTTCCAAAAGCATCATTGTCGGCCTCAGCGGATTATCGCACGCCAACCAAAAAATAATGGTCGGAACACCAGCAGAACTGCGGGAAGAAAAATTCGAATTGTTTCCCCAATCCCTGATTGTCTGCGGAAAACTCAACGGCAAGGAAAAAGAAGCCTTGCAAAAACTGCACGGGTGGAAAGAAGAATGAAAAACAAACCCGATTCCCGTTCCAATCCGACCGATTCCAATAACCTGGAAAAAAAAACCGAACACTACGAAAAAATCACCGCCAAAGCGCTTGGAATAGTAACTGTTTTTCCCAACCTATCCGCGGAAAAAAAAGCCCAAGCCAATGATTTTTTGGATTTGGCCAAACGCTATTTTGACGATGCCCGCTATTTCCGCCAAAAAGGAGACTTGGCAACCGCATTGGCCGCGTTTTCGTATGCCCACGCCTGGCTGGACGCCGGAGTCCGAGGCAAAATACTGGACGGAAAACAAAACGACAAACTATTCGTACTGCCGTGAAACTTACGTAACTCCATATCAAAACCAAAAGCTTATTATTGCAAAAAACACTGATACAACGGGAACATCATGGGAATTTACGACACGCTCAACGTCGACATCGACATCCAAACCTTCAAATGGCCCTTAATCGCGCTGGTTATTATTATTGTTTTAGTGGCGATTGGAAGCGTTTTGTTCGGCGCCTTCCGGCCCGACCCCTTGGAACTCACACTTGACGGTCCCATCGACTTGTCCGTTCAGGCCAATGGCTACGCCAAAAAACCCATTTCCGAATTGACCGTCAAGCTCAATAACCCCGTTTCGGGGCCGGTTCAAAACGTCAGCGTTTTTGTAGAACCTCAGGATCCAAAATCAATTCTGGTTTTTCAGTCCCCCCAAACCGTTCCGATTCTGGACAAAAGCAGGACCTTATCCTTCACCCTGCGCCCCAACCCGATTCAGAACGTACTGCCCGGAACCTACATCATCAATGTAACCACCACGATTAACGGAAAACAATACGCCAAATCAATCGAACTTTCGATTCAAACCGCAAGCTAAAAAAAAAGCGAAACTCGTTTTTGCATCGGCTTGAATTTTTTTATTTGGCGGCCATTTGCAGCAAGGGATTCACGGTTTCCTCGCCTTTTTTGGTGAAAATGCGGACTTCCTGAATTCCGCGGATTTTTTGCGCGATTTCAATCAGTTCGTCATACGAAGTTGCGGGTTTTTTGGAAAACAACGGGCTAATGGTCCCGTTGTCGGGAACAAACTGGTGCAAAACAAACCTTTTTGCGCCTTTGACGCTTTTGGCAATCGACAAGATGTCGGAAGCTGAGTGATAACCCGGAACTACTACCGTCCGGAACTCGTAATCGATTCCTGCATGCATCACCAAAAAAACCGATTTTTTTATTTTAGCAACCAAAGCCGACTTATTCGTAGCCGCCAAATATTTTTCCGGATAAAGCGGCGCTTTCAGGTCCAATGCAATGCTGTCCACCAAGTCGCGCTCGACTAGGGTGCGGATTAAAAACGGGTTGGTGCCGTTCGTTTCGATTCGGGTCAGCAATCCGCCATTTTGGCATTCTTCCAAAAAATTCATCAGCCGCTGGCCATGCAAGGTGGGTTCGCCGCCCGTCACCACCACGGCTTTAACTTCGTTTTTTTTGTCAAACATAAAACCCAAAACGTCTTTTTTTGAAATCCTGGGCAAAGACATCGGCCGGGTTACCATTTCTCCGGAAAAACAATAACCGCAGGACAGATTGCATCCCGGAACAAAAACAACGCTGGAAACGCGGCCCCGCCAAGCGGTCGTGCTCTTGGGAAAAAACGCGGCGATATCCAAGTCAGGCATGACCACTTGCAAGACCAAAGAACTTAAAAAACCGATTTTTTTAATGCCGGATTTCAAAGCCGTTCAAGGGCTCAAAAGAATCGAACCAATCCAAAGAAACAGTATCCACCGAAATCCAAAACGTTCCCTTTGAAACGGTTTTGGCGAATTGCTCCAGCTTTTCTTTGGTTCCCTGAGAAACAATCCGAACCGAACCGTCGGATTCGTTGCGGCAAAAACCCGAAAGCCCCATTTTTTTGGCGGTGTAGCTGATTAGAAATCTAAAACCCACGTGCTGAACCCGGCCAAACACAACCATGACCAATTGCCGATTCATAAGCATCGTCAAATCGGGGAATTATATTTCAGCTGACGCCGCCTGAAAAAAATCGCGCATATTATCAAACCGCAGCTTTTCAAGCACGGTTTTCCGGTCGGTCCACAAAAAATCGTCGTGCTCGGCAACCAAGTTGTTTTCCAAAGAAACCGCTTCATCCGCACCGGCCTCCACCAAAAACCCGAATACTTCGCAGGTTTTTTGGTGAACCTTGTCGAAAAAAGCCATTTTGTGCGCGATTGGCTTTACAATCCGGACATTTTTAAGCCCGGTTTCCTCGAAAATTTCGCGCAGCAACGCGTCTTTTTTGGATTCGTTTTCCTCGACCTGGCCTTTGAGCAATTCCCAGCCGTTCCAGTTCAGGCAGCGGTGCAAAATCAAAAAACGCGGCTCGCTGGCCTTGTTTTTTGAAAAAATTACCGCGACAATGCGGTGAACCGCGCCGAAATTTTCCGGTTTATCGGACATGCATCCCGCCGGGCTGCTGAATGGAATCGCCGGAATCCACTTTGCGCTTTTCATTATAGGTTCCAAAGCGCTCCCATGTTTTTTTGCCAAGCTCGCCGCGCAACAATTTGACAATGATTTGCCGCGGAACCGGCGCGTTGACGTTCATGGGAGTATAATCCACCAATACTATATCCGCTTCTTTTATTTTTTCACCCAGTCCGTCTTCACAGCCCACAATCAGCAGGTTTTCATCCCACATTTCCAGCAAAACCTGAACGCTTTTATCGTGGCCAATCGCGGTTTTTTCGTCCGAACCGAATATTTTCAGCACTTTTCCAACATGAAACACCAAACATCCCTCGGCTAAAAAATGCTACAAAACTCTTTTAAAACAACAAAACGCCTAAAGGATAACTAGGTGAAAAAGTGCCCAAAATCCGAACCGCCGAACAGGTGCAAAAGGCCATTGACAAAAGGGGGTTTCCTTCCAGAAGCCGGGAAGAAAGCCTGCTGCTGCACCTTTTTCGCTGGTCGGAAGGAAACGCCAAAAAAGACATTGTCCGGCGGCTGGATGAACTAAACAAAACCAATCGGCCGAAACTTTCAACAAACGTCATCCAAAGAAACCGGCAAAAGGCCAATCTGGCCCGCTGGCAGGAATTTTTCACCATTAACCGCGACCGAATCATGCAGGCCCTAAACGAAAGGAATTTGGATGCCGTTAATGCGTATCTGGCCAAAGGACTGCAAATAGCCAAGGGAAGAAAAGCGCTGTCCGACCTTGCCGGCTTGCTGGATTCATTTTCCGATGTTTGCCTGAAAGTAAGAACCCGAAATTCCAAAGCAGAAAATTACGCAAAAACCGCTTTGGTTCAGGCGATTATTTGCGCAGAAAAAGCGCGCGATTTTTTTTATGCCGACCGGCTACTACACAAAGCCAAAATCAACCGCATTCCATTGACAACGCCTTGGAGCAGATTTTTTCAAAACTATTTCAAGGGCGAATTCACCAAAGCGGCCCGGCAAAATCCCGAGTACGTTTTTGATTTATTAAAAGATAACCGGTTTGACGCGCTGCTGCGCAAAGAACAGGAAAGCCTTGCGTACTGCTGGCTATGCGTGGCGGACCGGCTTTCAGCCGACCAACCCGCCGTTCCGGAAGACCGGATAGAAAACCGAAAAAAAGTTCGTTACTGCTGGAAAAGCGCTTTTTTTGCCGCGAAAAAAAGCCAAAACGAAAAATTCGCGGAAAGCATCCGGCGAAATGCGGAAAAAGAAGGCATCGAAGTAAAGTGGACGCCCTAAATCAACGCTTTTTCGGCTGCAAAACCATTATTTATTCCAATCAGCCCTACTTTTACTGAATCGCCATGTCAACTCCACGCCGGCCCATTATCAGGAACAAAAGGCTCGCTCGCAGAGTCGTAAAAGCCATTAACCGGGGCGTTTTGAAAGCCGCGGGCCTGACACGCCAACAACACATCGATGAACTCCTTCAGGCGCTTAGTCGCGCCCAAACCACAGCCGCCAAAAACGTGATTAAAAACCAGATACAAGCGATCCAAGAAAGCGAACCCCAAAGGCCCGGATTGCAAAGGGAACTGGACACGTTAGTCACGGCACGAAAACAAAAACAAAATGCGGCTTGGGACAAGTACTGGCAAAAAAACCAATCCCTGTTCAATGACTATCTCAAGAACGCAAAATTCCCCGAAGCCATCCTCTTGCTTGAAGAAGCGGGAAAATATGCAAAAACGCAAAAAGCACGGGCATTCCTGATGGACGGCTGGCAGGAAACCGGAAGCCTACTGCTGAAAAAAATAAACTCTCTTGAAAACCAAAAAGGAAAACGCGGCGGCGCGGAACAGCCCCTGCGGTATTTGGCAGGCATTGCTTTTTCAAATGCAATTATTCTGGCTGAAAAAAACCGGTTTTTCACCATCGCCGACGAATTATTCCACACGGCCAAAAGCGCCAAACTCGCAATCCAGACCCCTTCAAACAAGTGCCTTTCCGAAAACGGTGTCAAAGGAATCCTCGCCATGAAACAAAACCGTTTCGACGTTGTTTTCGGCATTCTTTTCAAGGCTGACGAATATGCGGCCACACGGGATGATTTTCGCGGAATCAGTTATTTATGGAAAGAATTAGCCCAAAAAATTCCCCACGCCGAAAACAGGGCCCTTTACCACCACATGGAAGCGACCGCGTGGGAAAATTCGGTCCAAGCCGCCCGAAAAAGCGGCGACCGCGAATTAGCCCAGGAAATAACCCGCTTAGCCGTCCAAAACGGAGTGCAAAACATACCATGAACTACAATTCCGACCACGCATTGGCCAAAAAAACCGCGGAAATCATCCGCGAAAACTTTCCCGAACGCGAAATCACCAACTTGCTGGTCATTCGCTGGTCGGGCCAAGCGTGGAAAAGCAAGCTTGGCCACATTACGCCGCTTAAAAACCCGGAATTCGGAAGCCTCATTGAAATCAATTCCCTGTTAAACGACCCGTACGTGCCCGAATTCGTGGTCGAAGCGACTTTGCTGCACGAACTCATCCATTACTTTGACGGATTCGGCTCCAACCACGAGCGCAAACGCCGCCACCCGCACCTCGGAGGCATCATGAAAAAAGAATTCGCGGAATTCGGCTGGACCGAACTGCACAAAAAACAAAAAGGCTGGCTTGAAAAAAACTTTTCAAAATTGTATTACGAACACGAACGAAGACAAAAAATGCAAAACGCAACAACGCTGAAAAAATAGCGAGATTATTTTTTGTACAATTTTTTCAGTTCCGAAATAATATTTTCCTTGAATTGGGGCAGAAATTCCCGCGGAACCCGCGCTCCCGCCGCGGGAGCATGCCCTCCGGCCTGTCCCAAAGGAATTCCAACAACCGCGGCTTCCAGCAAATCGTTTACCGCAACTTTTCCGTCCTGGCGCCTGGCCGAAATCGAAACGTGGGAATTTTCCTGCTTAAAATCCTGGACAAAAATCAGGGTTTTGTCCGGATGCAGTTCGAACGAAATCTTGTTTACCAGCGGCGCCTTAATCGGAAAGTGCGGCTTGCATTCAAACCAAATCAATTCGATATCATCCAAAAACTCGGCTTCTTTTTTAAACCTTTCAAACCACACGGCCATTTCTCCCCGCATTTCCGACAAAAAATCGGCAAATTTGGATTTTTGAACTTCGCCGGGATTTTGCGCGTCGGTAAACACCTTAATCAAACCGTTGAACTGGAACGGCTCGATTAAGCCGACGGATTCTACGATTTCCTTGCACTCGTCCAAATCCAAAAACGAACAACCCGTCGATTCCATTGTTTCTTCCAGAAAAGTTTTCCATTGCAGGCCGCTGGCATCCCCCAAAATTCCGACCGCTGCAACCCATGCAATGTCGGACATGTCCAAGTGCCGTGAAAACAAATCAAAGCACAGCTTGGAAGCGGGATATTTGGAAGAATCGATATCGGAATAATACGGCACTTTTATAAAAACCGTCTTGTCGGAATTAAAATCATTGTAAATTTTATGGTGGTCCAAAAAAAATACGGCATCGCAAAACTTTTCCGCTTCCCTGACAAAAAAATCGTCCTGATCAAAAGACAAGTCGGCCACAATTAGTTTAGTACAGCGGCTATACTCCAGAATTCCGAGTTTTTCCTCCATCAAATCATGGTCGCCATACGAAGACGACAAAATTTTTTTGGGTTCTTTTCCGATTAACCGCTGAACCGCATGAATCAGCACTACGGCGCTGGCCAACCCGTCGGGGTCGGAATGCACCAAAACCCCGATTTCGTCTTTGGGGGACAATCGATGAACAAAATCGTCGAATTTGGCCAAAATTTCGGGTTTTAAAAGACTCGGCATTACCAATCAAGGCAGGCGCAGGATTAAAAAACCCCAATTCCTAAGAATACAACAAATCAAACAGGAAGGAAACCATGGCTTACCAGCACACCAATTCAAAAGGCAAAACCTATTTTTTGCACCAAAGCGGCAGGTTATACTATTTTTCCAGCCAGCAAAAAAGCAACGCCATCGACCTGCCCGAAGGATTCACCATCATTGAAAACAGCAAAACCGGACTGCCCATGCTCAAAAAAAGGAACTCCTGACAAACTCGGTTGGTTTTTAAAGGTCTAATTTTTTAGGGGGCGAGCATTCTTATTTTGGTGATTGAATGCTTTGCCCAAATTGTTTTGGGGCAAAGGGGGATATAGTTCTTTGGGGTCACCGGTA
>JAZDJR010000021.1:0-4848 GCA_043803815.1 Microcaldota archaeon
CCACCAGTGAGTTAGGCATGACGCAAGAGGCAGCCATCAAGTTCTGGGCGTACCAAAAAGTCAAAAGATACGGAGAAAACGCATAACTGCACCGGGTTTTTCAGAAAACCCGAAAAACTTCAGAATCATGCAACACAGCATAAAAAAGGTGAAAAAATGAAAGGATTATTTTTTTGGTTTTCGATAACGGTAAGGTTTCCGCGGGTCCCGAAAAAGAACAGTTCCGTAAGGCGAAGATTTTCCCCCCGATGGATTCCTACTAGTCGCCCCCCAGCGCTCATAAAGATCAAGTGCAGGAACATTTCCCGTTCGAAGAGGTCGTGTCACATACCTTCCTTTCCTAAGGATTTGACTACCCCTATTAACAACCAACTCGACAGCGGGTTTCGAAACCCGTCTATTGGCATGTCTCTTGGGATTCCATTTTTCGCCTGGTTTTGGCTTTGGTCTTGGCCTTCTTTGTGGCGGCATTTCAATTCACTCAATACTAAACACCCTCTTGGAGTATTTAAAGGTGATTCCATTGGCCTATGAAATACCCGCAAACCTGCAATACAAAGAAAAAATCATGTTCAATTTAACAATGGGCCAATTATTTTGGCTCGGAACATTCGGAATCATCAGCGCAATCATCTTTTTACGCTTGCCATTCGACTTAACCATCCGATTCGCACTCGCGCTGCCATTCATGGCTTGCGGAATCGGATTCGCCTTCTTTGGATTCTACGACAAAGCCAAAGACCGCTGGACGTTTCACAATAGCATCAAAAAAGCCGGTTACTTCGACAAAAAACTCGAACAATTTTTAGAAATCAAAAAAATCGAAAACGACACCATCTATTTGAAAGACGGCTCGCTTCGCGCCATACTCCAAATAATGCCCATAAACTTTCTCATGCTTGCCAAAACCGAACAAGAAGCCATCATCCAAGCCTACAAAGAATTCCTAAACTCACTCGACTTTTCCATTCAAATCGTCATGCGAACTGTCAATCTCGACCTCAACGACTACCTAAAAAAACTCGAAGCCCAATCCCTCGAAACAAAAAATCCGCGAATACTCGAACAATTCAAAGCCTTCGACGAATTCCTACAAAAACACATCGCCGACAAAAAAGTCAAAAACCGACAATTCTACCTCGTAATACCATACTCCCAACCCGCCGGAACAGGAAAATTGCTAGGAATTTTTGGCAAAAAAAACGAAACCGAAAAAGATGCTGAAATGGGGCTGCGACAACTCGACATCCGGGTAAAGTTATGCCAACAAAAACTAAAAAAAAGCAATTTGTTGACAATGCGTTTAAGTGAACTACCCGCCCCTGAAGGGGCGGGCGTCCCTTCAACTGCACGACGCTGGTTTAGTTGAATTTGAGTAATGTTGTTTGTGTTGGTTTTGGTTTTTCTGCTTTCCAGTGTTTTTGTTGGGCTTCGGTGACGTATCGTTTCATTGTGTCGGCGGTGACGGCGCCGACGGTGCGATGGAAGTATCCATCGCTCCAAAACTGGTCACCGTACAATCCTTGAACGTGGAGCCGAACGGGATATTTTTTTCGGATGGCTTTTGAACTGTTTCCTTTGAAGTGTTGGGCAAGCTGGGCAATGCTCACGTTTTTCCAATCTGAAATAAAGAGGTGGCAATGGTCGGGTCCAAAACCCAGGCCAGCCAGTTGCACTCCCAGTTCTTGGGATTTTTGTTCAAACAAGTGCTGGCATTCAGCCAGCACATCTTTATCCCTGAATACCTTTTTGCGATATTTGGGGGTAAACTGCAGGTGCAAGCTCGATTCACCCACTGAGTGAGCATAGGATACCAGTTCCAGTTTCTTTGCATTCATTTTCTTCAACTCCTGCAAAAAACCAACAGGTTTTTGAAAGCTACCGCTCTCAAAAACTACATGGTAAGGCGTTCCGCGCGAAGCGCGGAAGCGCCGGCTGTAGCTGTTTTTTTTGCAAAAAAGTTACAGAAATAGAGTGGTGTTTAAGGGGAGCGTTTGGTCGCTCCCCTTAACAACCCCTTCACCAAAGCCTCGATTCATCCATGGCCTAAAAGGCCATCAGGGTTTCTCTCGGCACGACACTAAAAAAGAAATCAAATACAAAGAAGAAATACTACAAGTCAAACAACTAGTCGATACCCTGGCACAAAACGCGCCCCTAAAAAAACCAGAATACGGACAAACCAAAATAATTACCCGATAAAAGCCCATTAATTAACGCCGGTCACTATTCTTCCAAATCAGGGTATTGTTTGATTGATTCGCCGTTTTTTTTGATTAATTTTGGGTATTTTTCTTTTGGCTGAATTTTTCCGAAACCGATTACATTTATTTGGAATTGATGGTCGTCCCCAAAATCGTACACATAACAAAACTTTTGGCCTTTTTTCAAACCCAGGCCTTTTAGTGGCACGTCTGCGGTTTTTGCCCCGGTTTGTTCAGCAGTTTCTTTTGACCGCGTAAACTCCAATTCAGGATTATGCGAATACGGTTTTGGAGCCAAAAAAAACGAATACAAATGCTCATCCGTCCAATGCAATTCACTCAAAATAGCGTAGTGAAGGTCGTCCAAAGTTTGGTATTCATCCAATTCAATTGTTCGACTGAATTTTTTCGAGGAGCCACAACCACACTGGCCCTTGTAATCAACTTGTAACAAAACAGTGCCAAAACCCGATTTTGGCGTTGGAACCCAAAAACCAGCCGGCCGTGCCATCAAACAAAACCCCTTTTTTTATGCATAAAGGCGAAAAAAGCTTTAAAAACAATGCATTAAAAATAAAAGAGGAACCGTTCATGGAAAACGAAAAAATTCTTTTGCACGACCTAAAAATATTCTTGCAAGAAATCCACAACCAAAAACTAACCCCAAAAACGGGTTTGATTCCGAGAAAAAAATGCGTTGAAATAAACGAAAAGCTATTAAAAAAAGACAACCCAACATTCGACCCGGCAGTTTGGGGGGAAGAAGCATTCTTTCGCATAAGCCTATTGCGCGGTTTAAGCGAAGCAAACGGCCTCGCTCGCACTACTCCGCAAAAAATGCGGTTGGCCGTGAAAAACAACAAAGAGTTTTTTTCCAACAACGAAAAAGAACAATTGAACAGATTGTTTTTCAGTTTTTTTGCAAAACTAAACTGGCAGAATTTAGGCTTACAACCGCCGCGATTCGCTGAAACGCTTCAAAACCAGTCGCTAACCATTGCAAAATTCTTGTTAGAGAATTCGGAAAAAGAAATTAATTCAAAAGAAATGATTCGACAAATTTTTTTTATTGCGCCGCAAGACGAAAAACCGGCTGTGTGGGAATTGGATTTCTTGACCAGTATTTTCGAAACAGCGATACTGGCGGCTTTGGAATGCTTTGATGCGGTTACATTCCAAAAAACCAAAGCAAAACGATTGCAAAAAATAAAAATCACGCCCCAAGGAAAAGAACTGTTAGAACAATTCTTTCACCCAAACCCCGATTCTATCCACTATTCAATAGCCGAATGATTATGGCTTAAAAGGCAACCAATGCAAGTAATCCGCCAAAACCATGTTTCTCTTATGCTTGAAATCCAACGGAACAATGCCACAAACCGGAACCTCTTTTTTTAAACCATTTTTGAATCGAATACTGCAAAAAACGCCCCCTCGGTCCCGAGAACCCGCCAACCCCAATACGACAAAAAAAAATTTTGTTTTACCATACCGTTCACTCCGAAATTTGGCGTCAAAAGGAAAATCAAGGCATTCCTCCAAATAAATTTCAAAAGAACCCAAACCCTTATCCCAACCTTCAGAATCGCACAAAATTTCATCCAACCGCGCCTCTTGGTCCGGCTCGTCAAGCAAATGCCGAAACATGAAATCATCATCAATCATAATCCAACCCCCCGCTAAAAAAAATCAGTCCGGGGCGAAACTCTTTCTAAACTGCTCCATCGAAAACGCTTTATACTACTTTATGCATAATAGTCATTCAGCAAAAAACAACTGAAAAACAAGGGACACAGCTCTGTACTAATTGGTCGAAGTTCCCCTCCAGCTTTTTAGAAAAAACCTGGGAAAAAACGGGCAATTGGAATTGCCCTCCAGCTTTTTTTCCTTCCTCAAAAAGTAAAGCTTTTTGGGACCCATACCCAAATGGTATTTGGTCGGAAAAAAACTTGGGAAAAAATAGGCAACCTTAACAGTTGCCCCCAGCTTTTTTATATTTTTTAACCAACCGAAGTTTTTTATTCTCCGGCCGCGTGGTTTTAAACGATGCTGGCGGAAACCGATTTTTTATTGCGCCTGATTGTTGCCGCGATTTTGGGCGGGCTTATCGGCTTTGAACGCGAAGCCCACGAACGGCCCGCGGGGCTGCGCACGCACATGCTGGTATGCATCGGCGCGGCCTTGTTTACGATTGCTTCATTTGATTTTACCACCGGAAACGCGGACCCCACGCGCATCGCTTCCAATATCGTGGTCGGCATCGGTTTTATCGCCGCAGGAGCCATTTTCAAAGCCGAAAGCAAAGTCACGGGCCTTACCACCGCGGCTGACCTGTGGGTCGTCGGCGCCATTGGAATGTTTGCCGGCCTCGGGTATTATACGCACGCGGTAATAGCCGGAGTCCTCGGATGGCTGGTACTCGTAATCGGCCGAAGGCTCAAAGCAAAAGTGCCCAAAACCAACAACGACGAAGGCTCCTAAATAGTCAAAAAAAGGCAAAAAGAGGAACTCCTGACAAACTCGGTTGGTTTTTAAAGGTCTAATTTTTTAGGGGGCGAGCATTCTTATTTTGGTGATTGAATGCTTTGCCCAAATTGTTTTGGGGCAAAGGGGGATATAGTTCTTTGGGGTCACCGGTACACCA
>JAZDJR010000022.1:0-17731 GCA_043803815.1 Microcaldota archaeon
TGGTGTACCGGTGACCCCAAAGAACTATATCCCCCTTTGCCCCAAAACAATTTGGGCAAAGCATTCAATCACCAAAATAAGAATGCTCGCCCCCTAAAAAATTAGACCTTTAAAAACCAACCGAGTTTGTCAGGAGTTCCCCCCATAGGCATCCTTTTACCAAGACTTTTTTAAGACGGTTCGGGTAAAAGTTCAAAATGGCTCCAAATTTGGCAAACCCGCTTTGGAAAGGCGCTTCCAAAACCAAACAACAAATCCTCGAAGCCATTGGTTCGGACGCACCTTTGACCGCCAAACAAGTGTTTGAACAGGTCCGACAAAAAAACAACGCGTCCATTTCGTACCAAGCGGTCCACAAAACATTAACCGCTTTGGAGCGCGAGCTCGTTTTGGAAAAAACTTCCAAAGGATACCAGTTCAATCGGGCATGGCTTGACAAAACCGAACAATGGCTGAAAACCGCCAAGGAACGATTAACCGAAAAAATGGATTTGGAAAAACCCGAACTCAAAATCTTTGACACCATTGTCGAACTCGGCGATTTTTTGATTTTTGACTTGTACCAATATCCGAAATCAAGCGAGGTTCCAACGGTTTGTTTGTGGCGCAACATGTATTCCCTAATCGGATTATCCAAGCAAACCATGGATGAAATCCGCAAAACCACAAAACAAAAAAAATATTTTGTGCTTTGCCGGGGAAACACTTTGGTGGACAAGTTCTTGGCCAAAACGTTTGAAAAAGTCGGAACCAGGGTCAAACTTGGGATTCCGCCTGATTTGCAGGATTGTGATTTGTTCGCTGTCGGCGATCACGTATGCGAAGTGTATTTTTCGCCCCAGCATATGAAATGGTGGAAAGAAGTGTGGATCAAGCCGAAAAAAGTCAGCGAACTAGACTTGGACGGAATTTTGTCCGCCATGCAAAAAACAAACAAGAACAAGGCGATTATTTACCACGACCCCGAACGCGCCGCTAAAATTCGAAAACAAGTTGAAAAATGCTTCAAAAGGGAGAAGTAGCATGCGAATGCCTTTGATTTTAACAAAAAAAACAGGGACAAGCAAAGACGCAATTATCCAAATTTTGGCCGACGAACCGTTGCTGTCCATTCAGGATATTTTTTCACGGTTCAAAAAACAGGCCGCCAAACCGATTTCATATCAGGCCGTTCACAAACTGCTAAAACAATTGGAAACCGAAGGAGTGGTCGACAAAATGGGTCCACACTACCGGTTGCGGCCGGAGTGGATTTTTGAAATGGAAAAATTTGTCGAACAATTGAAAACAACTCAGAACCAAAACAGCCCAAAAATGGAAAAGCCCCGAATCCAAACTTTTGAAGACATTATCCAAGTAGCGCGCTTTCTTCTCTATGATTTATTTGAATACCCAAAATCCGACACTTTGCCAATCGCCATGCAATGGAATATTATGTATTCGTTGATTGGGCTTTCAAAAGAAGAAATGGATAGTATCCGCCGCCTAAGCAAAACCAAAACGATTCTGATTACCTGCAAAAGCAACAGCCTAGTCGACAAAATACTCGCAAAAACGTTTGAAAAAAACAACGCCAAAGTAAAACTCGGCATACATATTCCCGATTCATTTGACACTATCGCGGTCGGAGACCATGTCTGCGAAATTTATTTTGACAACCGATTCAAAAGCATTTTTAAAGCGCTTTGGAATAAACCCAAAAAAGTAAGCGAATTCAACCTGGACGCGGTACTGGAAGACATGCACAAAAAATGGAACACCAAAGCAATCATCTATTACGACCCCGCCCGCGCCGGCCAAATTCGAAGCCGGGTGCTAAAAGAATTCGACAAAAAATAAGCATTGGCAGCTAACTCAACCTTCGGTTTTAGTCCTTTAGGGATAATTGCTCGCGAGGCTCGGTTTTGGCAAAATCGAATTCGGCTTGGGGCTGGATGACAAATTCGCAGGTTTTGCGGCCCTGGCAGGCGCATTGGTGCTCGACGCAGTCCACGTCAACGCCGAAAAGCTTGGAAAACATTCCCGCCAAAACCCCGCGATACACGTGGTCGACCGGCTTGGCGCTTTTTCCCTGCAAAGAAATTGCCACGGGGTTTTCGTCGACCACCATAATCGCGCGGTGATTGGTTTCGTCGATTTGGACATGGGAAAGTTTTCCCCAGCCCGACGCGGTAAAATATTCTTCCAAAAAAGAAACGGCTTTAAGAAGCGGCGGAGTCAACTGGAAAGACTGCAAGAGCGAATCGCGGACATGCGATTTTACCGCGGAATAAACCGCCTTGTTCGCGTTTTCGTCCGAAATCAAGGCTAATCCGCTTAAGACTTCGAGAGGAACAATCGAAAACGGGGCGTTCATCAGGTAAAAATTAAAATGGGAATATTTCAGGCCGTTCGTAAAAATGAACTTATCGTACCAAGTGTTTAGCATTGCAACTCACCAAACGAATTATTCAACATTATCATTCACCAAAAATTTCGGATTAAACAACCCCTTTAGGGTCGGAAATAACCGGAGAAAAATTTTCAGGATTTGAACCGGAGTTATCCGGATTTTGCCGGGGCTGCGAACGCGGCGAGGAATTCAGAATCGAGTGAAACGCGCGGTATTTTTCCACTTCAACCGGCCAGACCACCAAAGAATTTCCCATGCGCTTGGAAAACAACAAGCGCTTTTCCACGAGTTTTTTCAAATAATACGAAAACTTGGTCGAGGCGCGCTTTTTGGATTCGCACGTGGAAATGTCATGGCGAAAATGCACCGCAACTTCCAAAGGCCCGACCGGCCAGGATTCCAAAACAAACTCAAACACGCGGCGCTCGGTTTCACTAAGCAAAACAGCCGAATCACCGCTGGATTCTGCAATTGCAGAAAACGAGTCTTTCATTCAGCTTCAAAATAGTGTTTTTGGAATAAAAACATTTGTAATATCTGGATACCCAGAATTTAAAATTTTTAACGGCAATCAACGGAAAAAAAGGCAAATTTAAGAAAATTGATTCATTCTTTGACCATAACCAAAACCACCTATTAATATTTTTACTTATTTATCTTATTTAAGGTGAATAAGGATATGGTCAATATGACAATGGCAATCCCTAAAGAATTGCATAAAGCAATGCGAGAACACCCTGAAATCAAATGGTCGGAAGTTGCGCGGCAAGCAATTGAAGTCAAACTTCAAACCGTTGAAAAAGACCCGTGGAAAGCGTACGCCGCAAGACACGCATTAAAGGACTGGGACGATGCAGATGAACTCCTCAAACATTGAACAGGGCGAAATCATCGTCGCCGACATCGGTTATTCCAACCAAGAAGGAACCAAACGCAGACTCGCGCTCGTAATCAGTTCGACAGAATACAACAAAACGGCGCTGGATGTAATCACACTCAAAATCACTTCAAAACCTAAAAACAAAACGTTTGATGTTTCCATAACCAATCAAGACACCCTTAACCAAAACTTGGCCAAACCCAGCGTTATCCGAACCGATTATCCATTCGTAGTGGAAAAACAAAATATACTGCAGCGCACGGACAAAATAACTGCCGAAAAACTGGTTGAAGCAAAGCAAAAAATAAAAATTGTGTTCAAATTGTAAATCGTCCTAAAAACTGCGCTTTTTTAAAGCCGGACAGGCAATGTAATAACATGCCGACCGTTACCATGGACCTGCATTCGCACCAGTTCGAGCGCAAGGTTAAAAGCAGGGATTACTGGCGGGAAGCGGACAAGCGCGGAATCGACGTGATGGCGATTACCGAGCACACGCATTTTGACGCCAAAAAATCGTTCGACGTTTTGCTGGCCGAAAAGCCGCGGAACAAAATCCTGGTTCCGGGGCTTGAACTGAACTCCAGCATCGGCCACACCCTTTGCTTAGCCCCAACGCCGGAAATTTATTCGGAAAAAAAACTTTTCGAATTCGGAGTGGACATTGAAACCGCAAGCGACATCGCCAAAAAGCACGGCGCATTGCTTGTGGCCGCGCATCCCTGGGGATACCAGCACGATTCCGCCGCGTTTTTGGTGGGACCCAAGCAAGTGCTAAAATTGATGCGCAGGCTGAATCTGGGAATCGAAGCGTACAACGGCATGGTGGGCCATTTAAGCGACATTATTTACGATTCCGCCTGGGTTCGAAAACCGTTTAACTTTTTGGCGTTTTTGGAAAAAAACAAGTTCACCAGAACTGTCGGCCTTGGAAGAATCGGCGGCAGGCTGAAAAAAAACATGGATGCCAGCATCTGGAACACCCTCGCGCGGGTAAGTGCGGGAACCGAACTGGGAGAAAAAGCGAGTTTTATTACGGCCGGAAGCGACGCCCACACGGCCGACCGCGTCGGCGAAGGAATGATGAAAATCAGCGCGGACGAGGAACTCAAAACGCCGTTTGACGTTTTGGAGCTGATTCAGCAAAAAAAACGGATGGTGTGGTGCGGAGTCGGAGTCGAGGAAATCCGCCCCGGCGTGTACAAAAAAATCAAGCGCTCGAACATCACCGGCAGCGAAATCTGGGACGGCATAAAATACGCGACCAAGCGAACCGTTACGGAAAAAGTGTGGAAAAAAATCCGCAGAAACAAAAAAGCCGGAACAAAGGAAGCGGCCGAATGAAGTGCGCGGTCTGGCCCAACACAGCCTTGCGGCAAATTCCGCTGAATACCACCGAACTTCATTTGGTACGGCCGCTAAGCCTAAAAAAACTTTCGGAAATCACAGCCAAGCGAAAAATAAAAGCGGTTTCGTACAGCGAATCGACCGCCAAGCGGCTTAAAGCCAAAACCAAGGAATTTTTGGCCAATCATTCCATTCTCCTTTCGGTTTCCAATCAGGCGGGCCGGCCCTTGTCCGCAACCCTGGAAAAAATGCTGTCGGTTGTTGAAATGGTGCGCGACCACCGGTCGTTTCGCGAAATCCAAGACACGACCGGTATTGCCAAAAGCACGTGCCATTACTGGATTCGCCACGCCAAAAGGCAAAAAATCAGGGACAATGGAAAAACGCTTTTTTTGCGGTAAAACCCGTTTATTCGCTTATTTAACCCAAATGCTTTTTATATAAGGTTCGGCTCCTAAATAGATAGAAACCGGCTTTTTCAAAGGAATTTTCATGGTCACCAAAAAAAAATCCAGTGCTAAAACTGCGGTAAAAAAATCCGCAAGTCCGCCAGCTAAAACGCAGCCGCGGCCCAAAAAATCCAAGCGAACACTCGAAGAACGGCTGATGGAATGGGATGAAGAGGAAGAAGACGACAACGCGCCGGCTTTGCACATCAGCGAGGAAATGCGCGCCAGACTTTTGAAAGAAGAGTTCAAACTGCGGAAAAAACAGCCGACCGCATGGACCAAAACCAAATACCGGAAATTCGCTTTTTTTAACACCGGCAAAAAAAAGGAAAAAGAAAAAGTCATGATTCAGGAAGAGCACGAAATCGAAAGCGAACAAAAAGCAAAAGACAAGAAAAAACAGGAACGCAAAAAGAAATAAATCTTATTTTTCAATCGCTTTGCTCTGGCGCGTATGGCAGGACGGGCATTCGAATTCCTGAACGATTTTTCCCATCAATACGCGTTCAAGACCAATACGCCGCATTCGTTCTTTGCAAACCGGACAATCCATACTATTCACCAGTGCATACTTTTCCGTTTGACTTCCTTTTTAGAGTTTTGGTTTTTATTTTCGGATTTTTCCAAAAAAACAGCGGCCAGTTCGACGGCTTTTTGCAGCACTTGCTGCGGCCCCGCGTTTTGGCAGGAAAAACCCGCGGCTCCCGCGTGGCCGTTTCCGAAACCGTCAAAAAAACCGGCTAAGGGAACGCAAACCTGTTTTCCCGCGTGAAAACCCGCTTTTTGGACCACGCTATGGGAAGAGCGGACGCTTAAGCGGGTGAATTTGGTCTTGGCATCCACTCCCGCAACCAAAGCAACGTCGCTTCCGGCGGCAATCAGGGCGTTGGCGCTTTGGCTTTCAAAAAAATCCACATTGGAAAACGCAATCAAAAAAGAAGCGACCTGCAAAACCTGCACACGCTGAAGGCTTTTCAGCTTGGCCAATCGTTCGGAAACCGGTTCGTTAACCGCGGTCAATTGGTGCAAATCGCCGACCGACAAACCAGTTTGTTCAAGGCACGTTCCAAGCTGTTTTATTAATTTTGCATTGGCAATGGACAGGTCGGCGGAATCCGACACCATGCCGCAAGCAAAAGCAATCAGGGATTTTTTGGAAACCGGAAACTTGGATTCCAAAAGCAAATCAAAGGCCAGTTGCGACGCGGATTGGACTTTCGGGTCCAGAACCGAAAAAGGGGTTTTAAGCGAGCCAATGGTTTTCGGGTGATGGTCGATTAACAGCACGGGTTTTTTAAATTTTTTCAATTGATCCTGCGAATCGTGCAGGCGGTTCGGCGCGTTAAAATCGCAGCAAATAATCGCGTCAAAAGAATCCAAAACGGGATTTACAATCAGGGATACGCCGAGTTTTTCGGCTAACTTGCCGGCGGTTTGGTTGGGGTGTCCAAAAACGCCTACAACATAGCGGTTTTTTTTGGGCAGGGAAAAAAACAGGCCTAAAGCGGTTCCAACCGAGTCCAGGTCGGCGTTGGAATGGCAAAGTAATAAAATCCGGCTTTTGGGCGAAAGCGAACCGATAAATCGCTTGAGAATAGTGGGCATACCCAAGAGAATGGGCTTATGCTTTTTTGTTCTTTTTGGATGGCTCGGAAACGGTTTCGTCGCCTTGTTCCTGCGGCTTTAGCGCGGTTTCGATTTTGCTGCGCAATGCGTTAAGCTTGGAAACGGTCGCGTCTTCCTGTTTTTGAAGGGTTTTTAGCCGCAAGTCGATGGTTTCTTTGGCGTCCGCGAGTTCTTTTTTGGTATCCAAAACGTCGGTTAAAATCAAAATGTTTCCGACCGCCTTGTATACTTTTTTCTCGGTTGTCTTGTCGAGTTCTTCAATCGATTTTCCCAGGGTAACGGACTGCATCTGGAGCTGCTGTTTTTGGCCGGAAATGGCCATCAGCTGGTTTCGGTTCCGTTCAAATTCCATAATGTCTTCTTGGCTGGGTTGTCCGGGCATATTTTGATTGCTCCTTTTTCATTTTGAATTTTTTAATCCGATTTTTAAAGTAACGCAAGATTTTATTTTTAAAACCGTTTTTTATCGCTGATTTTTTGTTTTTATCCGATTTTTATTTTATTTGTTTTTGATTTTATCCATTTTTTATCCGATTTTATTTTTATTCGTTTTTGTGTTTGCTTTGGGTGGATTGCAATTGCTGAACCAATGCAACCGATTTTATTGTTCCGTGCACTTTTGCTTTCCAAACGCTGTAATCGCCGGCTTTTATTTGGCATTCGAGTATGCGGCCGTTTTTTTTGAAAACGGTTTCGGAGCGCTCGAACGAAACATCGGTTTCGGCTTCCAGCGCTTTTTTCGCATTCTCCGCGTTTTTTTCAGCGGAAAACCAAAAAAAAATCTTGGCGTTCCACGAATTATCGGACATCATTAATGGACCGGCACTTCTTTGGCAACGGGCTGGCGGGTTTTGTACAAAACCTTGTTGGCGCACATGGGGCAGCGCACAAACGCTCCGGTTAACAGGTCGACCATTGCTCCGCATTTTCCGCATTTGTAAGGCATTATTTAAGCCTCCGCCGGTTCCGCTGATTCCGCAGTTTTTTCTTCGTTGACCCGAAGCAGTTCGGCCACGTTGGGCAAAAAGCTTTTTTGGCTGACCATTTTGGCGACAATCGAGCCGGTCAGGGTCTGTGGAAAATACGCTCCGCCGGTAAAAATGCTTCCGCATTTTTTGCAGGCAAAAATGCCGCTGGCTTTTCTAAAAACGCGGATAAAGCCGCAGGACGGGCAGGTTCCGGCCTTGTGCTGTTTTTCCTCGATTTTGATGACCCGGCGCCTGATGCCGATTCCGTATCGGGAACCAAAGCGTCCGGCGCTTTTGACTTTTTTTGTCGAACTCATGCTAAAATTTCCTAGGGAAGCCTTTAAAAAAACTGTTCTCGGCTTTTAACCCCTTTTAAAAGAACGCTTTTCTCGTCTTGGCGGTTGTTTTTTCGGCTATCGAAATGCAGAGGTCGATTTCGTCTTTGGTAAACGAACCCGCGCCTCCGCCTTTTTGAAACGCGGACAGGTAACCGTCTTCGGTTATGGCAACCGAAAAGCGGCAATTCATGGCTTTTTCTTCCGGCAAACTGGGGTCCAAAACAACGGTTCCCCCGATTTTGGCAAAAGTCGAAAGCAGGGGCAGGCGGTCCAGTTTCAATTTTTCGCCTTTTTCCCCGTATATCGGAGCGTTTTTGGCGTCCAGTTTTGGAAAACGGGTTTCCTGAAACGCTTTTAACACGGCAATGGACGAGGCGTCGTACAAGTTGCCCGAAAAATTGAGCGGGTAAATGTCGGCAAACAGTATCCAGACTTTTTCGCCTTCTTTAATGCAGAGTTTTTCAAAGTCGATGGCTTTGGATTCGCGGATTCCGCGGTCGACCACGCGCGACATTTCAATCGAATCCGCGCTGGGCGGGCCCGATTCGAAACTCGGGGAAGCCATCGGCGAATATTCGGCGGAAATCGTAATGCTGCCTTCGGCCGGAGAATCCGGATAGGGTTCGCCAACCAGGCATTTGACGCCGGCCAAAACGTCGGTTTCGCCGAGCTTGACGCGGCTGGTTGCTTCCGCGTTATGGCTGATGTCGGTTTGAATCGTCACTTTTCGCATTTCGTCGGCTTTTCGGCCGTCCATGCGCTTTCCTTCGCGCATTAATTCGAGCACGCGCTCGCTTTGCAAATCCCAAATCATTCCTCTCATTTTTTCGTCACCTTTTTTTATTCTTTTTTCGCGCTTACCGTTTTGGCTTCTTTTGCGCTTTTGGCTTCGTCATCCAAAAACCGCTTTTTTAACGCGGTTTTTTGCATTTCGTAAACTTTGTGGCAGCCTTGGATTCCCAAATCGACGGCTTTTTGCCATTCGTCTTTTTTCAACAGGCCGTCCATTTGGAGCAAAACGATTTCGTTTGTGTTGGGCAAAACCGCCATTGGAATATCGACGGCGTCCGGGGCGTCTTCTTCGTCCTTGGTTAAGTCCACCATGACGTGTCCGCCGGCTTTCCCGACCGTGCACGCGGCCAGCATGGAGCGCATGGGAATTCCCGCGTCCACGCACGCAACGCTTGCGGCGGTCAAGGCGGCAATTCTTGTTCCCGCGTTCGCGTCAAACAAAGTCGCGTAAACATCGATGGCGCAATTGGGAAATCGTTCGACCAAAATCGCGCTGGACAGCGCATCCGCCGAAATTTTGGAAATTTCGCTTTCGCGCCTTCCGGGCCGCGGATTTTTGCGGTCTGGAACGCTGAACGGCGCCATTCGGTACTGGTAATTGACAATGGCTTTGTATGGATTGGCCAGATGCTTGGGCAGGGCTTCGCGCGGCCCGTAAACCGCGGCCATAACCTTGTTGTATCCCCATTCCAGATAACAGCTTCCGTCGGCTTCGGGAATCACCCCGATTTCGATTTTGATTTCGCGCAAATCGGTTATTCCGCGGCCGTCCAATCGCTTTCCTTTTTTGTCCACATAGGTGGGTGCGTCTTCCGCTTTCTTTTTGGTCATTTCTTCACACTCCAAAAAAATTTATTCTTTCCATTGCTCGTTCGATTCGCTTTGCAAACCGTTATTATTCGGAATCTCAAACACCGGTCCGGCTTCGTTTTGCACCGGGCGGTTATTCGCAGGCCTTGAACTCGGCAGGGGAGCCATAGCGGGCGTTGAATCGATTTTCAAAAACTCGGCCATCATTTGGGTTAAATGCTCTTTGTGCGCTTCGTCGTCGATTTTTTTCAAGGCGATTTTTAACAGGTCAATATTGCCGCCTTTGGCCCAAACCAATCCGTTTCTGCCGATCATGATGTTGGCGCCGGTTCCGCGCTTTAAAACATCCAGCATGGAGCCGTTTTTTCCTATCATGCGCGGCACTTTGACTGGAGAAACCAAAACGATTTCGCCGCCGTAAAAAACGCGGACAAAACCAAGGCTGGTTTCGTGGGTTTCGCTGACTTCCATGATTTTGCCGGACACGATGCTGCCGGATTTTAGCGAGTCGCGGATTTCTTTTTTGGAAACAAACGAATAGTAAAACGAATTAATATCCACCAGATAGCCGGCGTGCACGTCCATTGCGACAATTCCGATGACTAAGTCGTCGCGCATTGGAATATAGCGCCCCTTTAGGGCCACTACGGAGGCAACCGAGCCTTCGTCCTGAAAAATGCCCAAGGTATCAGAAAAAATCTTGCCTTGGCTTGCGTACACATGCTCGCCCATGCGTTTTCGCTCTTCGGTCAGCAATTCGCCCGGAACAACAATTTTTTTCACGTTTTTCACCTTCGATTTTGACTTTTTTTTAAATTTTAATTTTTTTTACTTTTTTAAGCATTTTTTATTTTTCGATTTTTTTCATTTTTTGTTTGAATTTTTATTGCATTTGATTTTTTTATCTTTTTTTTAATCGCATTTTAATTTTTTCTTGACTTTTTTTTTAGTTTAATATTTTGCTTTCGATTTGGCCGTGCGCCATTTTGTTAAGCTCGTTGAACAGGTCCTGCTTTAGACCGCTTGGCAGTTCGATTACGGCAATCAGGCTTCCGTCCCTTTGCCATTCCTCTTTTTGAACCCCGTATTTGTGCAGAACCGAACTCGCGCGCGCGGCAACGCTTGCCGGCACTTTGAGCGCGATTTTGAGCTGCTCAAGCGAAATCGGAATCAATGGTTTAATCGCTTTTACCGCCAAAGGAACCTGTTCCTCGACGCTTTTGAACGCATCCACGACAAACTTGGCTTCTTCCAACGCGGTTTCAATCCGCTGCTTGGGGTGAGGCGTTTTGGTTTGCGGGTTAACCGCGTTTTGGGTGATAAAACCGATTAATTCCTGTCTTTTTTCCTCCAAAAATTTTCTGCGCTGGTCCGTTGTCAGCTGGACCTGGCCGTGCAGAATAATGTGCCGGACAACGGATTCAAAATCCGCGGTCTTGAACACTTTTACAATATTGGTTTCGGATTGTTCCTCGCCTTTTTTGGCGTCCTTGAAAACCTCTTCCATGGCAACGAGATTGGAAATGGAAACGGCTTTTCCTTTTTTCAAATCCATGGCCAGATTCGGGTCGACCAGGATTTCAAACTTTAATCCGTCATGTTCCAAACGCGCAATCACCGCGTCCTGTACGGTTACCATAAACGCTGAACTTTCTGAAAAACCGCATTACACGGTCTTGTTTTTTGCCAAAAAAGACTTTAATTCTTCTCTGGAAACCCGGGTCAATGGTTTTCCTTTTTCAATAAATGCGGCGTCCAATCGCTGGTATTCCAGCTTGGTTTTTTCGACGGCTGTTCCTTTTTTGAGGGCTTCAATCAATAAATCCATGGCGTCTTCTCTGGGCAAATTATCCTTGAATTTTTGCTCTAAAAAATCCATGGCTTCTTTTTTTCCTTTTCCAATCGCAATGGCGCGGTATTCGGCCAAAGCTCCCGACGGTTCAACTTCAAACAGGCGCGAACCGGTCTGGTCAACGCCTCCGATGATAAACGAAACCCCGAACGGCCGTACGCCGCCGTACTGCGTAAAATATTGGGCAACGCCGGAAACTTTTTTCACCAAAGCTTCGACTTCAATCGGCTCCTCGTAATAAATGGAATTTTCCTGGGCTTCCTGACGCGCAAACTGGACTAAACGCCTTGCATCGCCGACCAGGCCGCTGGAAACCGCGCCGATGTGGTCGTCAATCGCGAATAATTTTTCAATCGATTCGGGCAAAATCAGGCGGCTTGAAATCTTTTTGTCGGTCGCGAACAAAACGCCGTTATCGTACAATAAGCCGGCACCCAAAGTGCCTTGTTCCACGATTTTGGAAGCGTATTCAACCTGGTATAATCGGCCGTCGGGGCTAAACATCGTAGCCGTGCGATCATAAGCCTGTGACTTTGGCGAAACCGGATACATTCAACAAAACCCCCTAAAACAGCGGTTCTTCATTCCTAATTTGATACTAATACATACCGCATAAGCTTTAAAAAGATGGTTTTGATTTGGCCTGCAACCCCGCTTTTTTGCGGCTGCGCTTTAACGAACCGGATTTAAACACCAGTTCGGCTTTAAGCGGCTCGCTTTCCACCTTGTTCCACAATACAACGGCCGCCATTACGTCGGAAACGGATTCCAATGCGCATTGCACAATCAGCGCGTTTTTTTGGGAATTAAATTCGATTATTTTCAGTTTCTGGCGCGCAAGCCCGACCGAGCCGTATAATTCGGACAAGAACTGAATCAGGGAATTGGAAACCGCGGAAGATGAAAGCGGTTTTGAAGCAGACAGCCTTGCAACCAAATAGCGTTTTTTTCCGCGCAGGGATTTAGGAATCGTTGCTGTTTTCTTTTTGGATTTCATCGGAAAACGACTCCGCTTTTTCGGCAACAATTTCTTCTTCCGGCTCGTTTTTGGCTTTGGCGTCCAGTTCGGCTTCGTGCTTTTCAGCCTGGATTTTCAATTGTTTTTCAAACTCGAAAAAGCCAACAATGGAAACATTCAACTCGCCCGCTTTTTTCTGGAAAATCGCAAACGATTCTCCCATCAATGAAACCAAAATGGTTTTCACCGAATTCGGCTTAAACGCGGAAATTTCTTCCAGAAGCACACGCGCGCTGTCTTCTTTTGGAAATCCGCCGGCGCCGGTTCCAATTGCGGGAATCGCAAGCGACTCGCATTCCAAAGAATCCGCAAGCTCCAGGGAATTCTTAATCGCTTTTCGGATGTTTTCTTCAATCGCGGGAACGCCCAGCTTGATTGCGGCCGCATGAATCACGAATTTGGCGTCAAGTTTTCCCGCGCTTGTGGCAATGGCCTGTCCCAGTTCCGCGGGAGCGGCTTCAACGGCCTCGTCCTCGATATCTTTTCCGCCTTTTTTTTTGATGGCTGCGGCTACTCCGCCGTTCATCTTCAGCGAAACATCCGCGGCATTAATAATCGCTTCAACGGGCAGGTCCACGATGCTTTTTTGCACTAAAACAATCTGCATGGTTTCACTACCAAAAAAAGCGCCGACTACTTTAAATTCATTACTCGGGTCTTTTTCCAAACCCAAACCAATCCGCCAATAGCCTGCGATTGGAGGCGTTTCTTTGTTCCCACGTGTTTTGGGCGCCGCTGACCACAAACCCCTTGGCTTTGGATTTTCGGACGATTTTAGCCAGCCAAAACGCATTCTTGAACAAAACGGACCAGCGAAAACGCTGGACGTTCCACCATTCCGAAAGAACCACTGCCAAAGCTACTTCGTTTTGAAACGCGGTATTTGCAATCGCCAAATCCACCGCGGGCTTTGGCGTGTTTACTGCAACCAGCAAAAAATCGGCTTTGCGCTGTACGGCCCACATGGCAACCGAAGGAGTCTGGGATTCCACCGCAACCAAAAAACCCGAGTTTTTGATTTTGGAAAACAACTGGTCGTCGGTTTTGGATAATGCGATGCAAATCCGGCTTTTTGACTCAGGATTTTTTTTTATTTTTTCAAAATCAGCTGGCGAAGAAACCCAAAGCACTTGCCGTACATCGCTTGACGCATTTTCCGGTTCAAAAAAAACCAAATCCATAAGCAACTAAGGAAAAACAGGGTAAAAAACGAAGCGTTATTTGGCCTGATTGTGCTTGGCGCGCAGGCTTGGGCGGACTTTTTCGGTTCCGCGGCCCTTATGCAACAAACCCCTGCTCTTTTTGGCTGCACTGGTCAAACCGCGTTCTGCGCGGCCGGAATGCACGGAACCGGTAATCCATTTTAACGAAGAATCCCTTTGAATTTCAGGAGCGCTGGTGTCCACCAAAATGACTTCAAAAAACTTGTTTTTTCCGTCTTCGCCTACCCAATAACTGTTCAAAACTTCGCAATTCACAAACTTTTTCGTAGCTCTAATTTCCGCCATCGATTGAATGCTTTTTCCGCGCGTTATTTTTCGCACACCCATGTTTTTCGGGCGGCGGCCCAAGTATGGCCTGCGGTGCAAACCTGAACCTTTTCGGATTTTGACGCGAACAACCACAAAGCCTTTTTTGGCTTTGTAGCCCAATTGGCGCGCCCGAAAAGGATTCGTCGGCTTGTCCACCCGCACAATCGAGTCGGATTCGCGGCGAAACGAAATCAAGCGTTCATTGTACAACCGCCCCATTCCGAGGTCTTTAGGCGTCTTTCCTTTAAGAGTAGCCTGAAACGAGGCCATAATTGCGTTGGATGCCGTTGCCATAGTTATAACCTAAAACAAGAAATTGCTGTAAAACCTATAAAAGGTATTCGACAATTACTATTAAAAAGGAAAAGGGCAAGTAAAAGCCGGCGATACCGGTTTAATCGTTTCAAACCCGACAAGATTAAAACCAAAAAATTTGAATTATAAACCATTACCACCCAAAAATTATAATCGGGCCTATCGTCTATCGGTTAGGACGGCTGCTTGACGTGCAGCAAGGAGCAGTTCGACTCTGCTTAGGCCCAATTTAAACAAGCGGTTATATTTTGGCCGACTAATTTTATTTTATTTTTTTGATTCTGGTGAATTCTTTTTCCAGTTCGGATTTCAAAATTTCCAATTGATTCACGGTTTTTTCTGTCCGTTTGACATCCAGTTTGGACTGCACGAGTTCTATTTGGCGGTCCAGTTCCTGCAGGCGCGACCTGATTTCCTGGTTCAGGCGCTTTTCGATGTCTTCGGAAACTTGGGACACCGCGGCATCCATTTTGGAATCCAAAGACAATTTGGCTTGCTCGATTTCGCGGACTTTTTGCATCAGTTCCTCGGGGTTCACTTGGATTTTCAAGGCTTCAAACTCGGTCAAGGACTGGTGGACCTCGCTTGCCAGTTCGTCCACTTTTTGAATCGTCAAATGCTCTATTCGGCTTTGCGAATCAGCCACCAAGCCTTCGATAATATTGGTTTCCAGTTCCAAAGTCTTGCTTGCGCGCTCTTCCAAAGCGACGAGTTTTTGCTTGGAATCCGAAATAAGCGCTTCAAACCGGGACTGGGCTTTAAGCAATTCCGCATTGAATTCCGCCAGCTCCTCTTTTTGCTGTTTTTTCAAGGCCTGAGTCTGCTCGGACAGGTTTGAAAACAACTGCTGCATCATTTCTCCCTTGATGACAATCGCGCTTTCCTGTCCGCTTTTTTCCTCGCGCATTTTTTTGAGTTCCGCTATTTTTTGGTCGATTAAATCCGTAACTTCCCTTGTTTTGGAATCAATCGCGGAATTCATTTTGGCTTTCAGCAAAATCTGCTGGCTTTCAAACAAAGACTCCATTTTTTGCACTTCTTTTTTTACCGCAGCGTCCACTTTGGAATCCAGCACTTTGTCCAAATCGTCGCGCAAGCGCTTCATTTCTTCCAACCGGTCGGTAACGGTCTGCAAAAGCCCCGATTCCCACAAACTTCCGAGGTTCGCGGTCGGGCGCTCAAGCGGTGCGGAACGCTTAAACTCGGTTGGAGCATTCGAAAAATCAAAACCGCTTTTTTCAACGGTTTCCTGCTTTTTCGCGGCAACAACCGCCGAGCGACTAACAAACGCGCGGTGCTCCAAAGAACCCGCATTCGGGGAAACCGGCTCCTGCATTTCCTGCTTAACCGTTTCCAAAACGCCGCGAGCCGATTTTGGAACGCTCATTACGGTCACGGGCAGTCCCTTGGCTTCCGCCAAAACGCGCCCGGATTCTTCTTCGCTGATTCCGACTTCTTTTAAATGCAAAATAACCTCTTCGTCCGGAACCCCCAACTTGACCAGTTTTTTTACCGAATCCAGCAAAACCTGATGCTTATCCGCCATACGACAACAAAAGGAAAAAAGAGATATAATTGCCTTTTGTTTGGCGAAAAAAACCGCTTTTGGCCGATAAACCGAAATGTGGCGCCTACGGCGAATGGGTGCGGACGGTTGTACAAAAAAAGTTTTCAAAAAGGTTTGGACCCACCGGGAGTCGAACCCGGACCTTCCCGATACTGGTTGCAATATCAACTCAAAATGATAAATGCCATCGGAAAATCATAGCCGTTAGACCATGGGCCCAAAACAACAAAATTCTTCCTTCCGGTTTATTGAATATTAAGAATTTGGATGGTAGCATTTATCAATGTATTTTTCCGATAGCACACCGCACATGGAACGATAAAAATAATGCGGTTTTTTTTGTAATATTGCAACCGTTTTAAACGGCAGGATAGCTAATTCTTTAACTAAAGCCGCGGAACCTATCAAACCGGTCCATTCGCTTTGACTCACAAAAACCGCTGTCGGTTTGCCATTAACCAAATAAAAGTTATCCGTTGCAATAAAGGTATTGAATTTTGTTTGAATGGATTTTTTGCCTTGCGGAACAAATCCTTTTTCGATTAAAAATTCTTCCGCGTCTTTTTCTGATTCGCTCAATGCTTGCCGAATTTGAGAAGTTGTTCCCCGTTTATATAATACAAATCGTTTGGAAACTTCATTTTCCAAAAATTCCCGAATTTCCAATAAATCCGAATAGGTTAAACCGCTTTGTAAAATTTTTTCTTTCATCGTTTGAAAAAAAGGAATATCCAAAAAAACCGGCACCATTCCTTTTTGTACGCACCATAGCGTCAAATCGAGGGGGAAACGATGGGTACGGCCGCCGGCTTTTTCTTCAAACCAACTCGAAACCAAAAACGGAACCGGTTTTTCTTTCATTGAAAGGAATTTTTCGTGCAAAACCAGCAGTTCAAAAAACAGCGAGGATTTCTTTTTCTTAAAGCTTAATACTTCTTCCACCGCCAACAAGCGATTTTGAGCAAAATACGCAAAATCAACATTGAAACGCCCGATTGTAAAATGGTTTTTAACGGTTATTTTGGAAGGCAACAACACCGTCTGAAACGCCCGCTTTTCTCTTTCGGTTAGCGCTTGATTTTCAGCATAAGTAAGACCAAGAGAAGTAAAATAATCCATTCCATAACGCTGCAGAAGGGTCTGTTTTCGCTTTTTTCTATATTCCTCCGCATTGTTTTTTCTTCGCTCTAAAAATTTTTCTTTCAGGCTTTCCCGAAGTTTTTGAAATTCGGCTGGATTTTCGGTTTTTAGCTTTTTCCACCATTTTGATAGCGACAAAGCATCTTTCCGTTTCCCGCGGACAAATCTTAAGTGCTCTTGAAAACCCGCCTCGCCAAGCCGGTCTTTCATTTTTCGAATAGCGGCTTCACCCGCTTTTTTCGCGCCCCAATCCTTTGATAAAAAAATGGCCGGCAAAACAAATTGCTCTCGTTCTTCTGCCGGCAATTTATTCAATAAACCTTCAAAAATCCGATGGGACATCAAGTATTTTCCTCGGCGAACCAGTTTAAGCGGGGTCAAGCTATACCCCAAATCAAGGCACAGTTTTTCCCAACTTTCAAAAGAAGGCTGCCGCTTAATCGCCTCAAAAAATAGTTTTCTGGTTTCGTCCGGCAATCGAACACGGTCTGACGGTTCTGTCACGAGGAAAAAAAGGAACGTTAAATAAAAACAAGTTCCGAGGCCTCATTGCCGGTGAAACCCGGAACTCCTGACAAACTCGGTTGGTTTTTAAAGGTCTAATTTTTTAGGGGGCGAGCATTCTTATTTTGGTGATTGAATGCTTTGCCCAAATTGTTTTGGGGCAAAGGGGGATATAGTTCTTTGGGGTCACCGGTACACCAA
>JAZDJR010000023.1:0-29485 GCA_043803815.1 Microcaldota archaeon
ACGGCCATCCAGGCACAGGCCTTTTTGGACAACCTTTTTTCAAAACCCGAAAAGAACTGGTCGCCGCGCTATGCGCAAACCCAACCACTGGACAATGGCATTCAATGGTATGCAGACCGCAGCCGCGAAATCCTTTCCGACTTGTCGGGCAATCCGAATAATTTCGCTTTCTTTGACCAAACCCGAAAGAGCATGCTTGATTTTATTGTGGCGTTGGTGCAGTAGTGAAGTGAACCACTGTTTTCTGCAATGGTTCCATTTAAGAATTATATCGGCAATTATTCCCGGAGTTTCGAAAAGAAATCATTATTAATCCGAAAGGGGGTTGTTGTTTTTAGTATGGTAAAATTTGCTTCGGTTGAATTGAACCGTTTTCATGCCGCGGGAATTATTATCGTTGCCAGTGTGATTGTTTCCCTTGTTTTTGGAACCGGCCTTGTAGGCCGAGCATTTTCCTATCCGGCCGGCGCGGTATGCGAAAAAAGCTGCACCGACCATTACGCAATTATTTGCCCTTCGGATTCAGCAAACACCGCTGTTTCTCCCGCCGGCAACGGCTGGACACTGGATTCCACAGGCAAAGCATGGATAGCCGCAAACGCTTATGCCTATGACAGCGCTTACATGGGCGGCTGTTCTTTGGATTGCTCAAAAAAATGCGAAATTCCAACCGGCCCGAAATACAATGAATTTGTAAAAGAAAAAGTCCTTCAAATCGCCGTCGCCAGGGAATATGAAAAGAAAAATAACGTTTTCTGCTATTACAACACTCCCGTTTTGGAAAATACCTGCGCAACCATCGGCCTGAATATGCTGACCCAAGCGCACCAAACCCCCGCAAAATAAATGCGGTTTTTATTCGAATTCGGTCAATGCCAATTGATTTTGCTTTCCTAAGGGCCGGCAGGGAATTTTAAGCCTGCGCGAAACCGCATTGGCCAGTTCTCTTGCAAAACCATGTACGGTATACACCTGTTTTGGAGCGCAATCCCGGACAAATTGCATAAGGCCCGCAAAATCCGCGTGGTCGCTGAGCGGAAAAATCTTGTCAAAACCGCTTCGATAGCTCCAGCCCGTTGAATTAGCCGTAACCACTTTTTTTTGCACGCCGAATTCAAGTGCGGATACCAAATGCTTGTCCATCAAAGACGGCGGCAAAATCAAAACGCCGGACTCCTTCAAATTGTGCTCCAGCTTAATGTATTTTCCCAAATGAACCCCGAATTTTTCGTACGTCTGGTTGATTTCAAAAATAGTCTCGTGAACCAGCGGAGCCGTATCCGCAAAATCGTTTACAATCCGCGTCAATTCCTGCGCTTTTCCCAAAGAATAGCCCGCCAATACCACAAAGCGATTATTGGCGGCTTGCCGCCTAATCCACTCGCCTATTTCCTCATGAACGGCTTCCCGCAAAGGAAACGAATATTCGGGCAAGCCGAATGTAGACTCGATAATCAGGGTGTCGCAGGCTTGCGGTTTTGCCGCCTCGAACAAAACCGAATCCACAGGATTAAAATCCGACGAAATCAAAACAGACTGGCCGTTTTCCAATAAAACTTGCGAAGAGCCCAGCACATGGCCCGCATTGTGAAGCGAAACCGAACAATCTTCCACATTAAATTTTTTTTCATATGAAACCGTTTTGACATTTTTCAATTCCGAATGGCGGTTCAAAAGCAAGGCCTGCGTTTCCGGAGTCATCCACGCGGCCGCATGGCCGTTGGCAAAATGGTCGGAATGCGCGTGCGACACAATCGCGGTCATTTTCCTGTTTTTTTTGGAATGCGGGTCAATGACAAACCCCGCGGAACCGTTGCGATACACCAAACCGTTGTCGAAAGAAAAAGGCATGCAAAGTAGTACAGCCTTGGACTAAAAAAAGCTTTAGGCGAATTTTGGCGGGTTTGTTCGTTTTTGAATCGTTTTTTTGAGCAGTTCCGAGATTTTTTCTCCGCTTGTTTTTCCGCGCAGTTCTTTCATCGCATCACCCATCAAAGGACCGATAGCCGCCATTCCTTTTTCCGCAACCAAAGCCTTGTTTTTTTCCACGATTCTTGCGATAACCGCTTCGACTTGGGAATCGCTTAAGGTTTGCGCGCCGGCTTGGGACAAGATTTTTTCAAGGGAGTCAAAGGGCTTGTTGCACCAGAACCGAAGAATATCCAATGCGGCTTCCTTGGCGATTTTGCCTTTTTTATGGAACTCGAAAAATTGCCCCAGTTTGAATCGGGTTAATTCTTCGATTGCGACTTTTTCCCTTTCCAATTGGGTCAGCGCTTCAAGCAAAATCCACGCCATAAAATTCGCGTTCATTCCTTTTTCAAGCTGACTTTCAAAAAACGGCGCAAAATTGTCCAGTTTCATCTGCTCGGCCAATTGTCTGGACAAGCCGTTTTTTTGGTATAAAACAAGGCGCTGTTCCGTGCTCAACGGCAAATTATTTTTTAGTTCGCTTAATTTCTTTTGGCTTATTTCAATGGGGCCAATATCGGTTTCGGGATACATGCGCGACGCGCCGGGCAAAGGCCGCAGGTACTCCGTGTTTCCGCCATCGATGGCTTGTCGCGTCTCTTCGGGAACACCGGCCAAAGCCGATTGACAGCGCTCCACCACAATTTGCAACGCGCGCCTGCATTTTTCGTTTTCGCCTGAAACCAAAACAAACGCATCGGAAAGGCCGCAATTCAAATGCTTTTTTACTTTTTCAACCTCGACAGCCGTTACGCCGTACGCGGGAAGCTCGTCGGAATGCAAAATTCCCGACAAGCCGGTCTTGGTTTTCACATAATTGGCGACTTCGGTCCCGAACCGACGGTTAGGCTGGACTTCAAAGCCGAAAATTCCTTCAAACTGCGGAATGCAAATCCCGAAAACGGTTTTATCCTTCAAAAATTTGCAGTCCGAACCGGAAAAAACCGCGGAACAGTCGGTTACGGGCTGGCGAAGTTCGACTTTCGAAATCCCGTTGTCCAACAATTTGCGCTTAATTTCCAGCAAACCCTGCTGGCGGCAGATTTCGCGGCGGACATACTCATCAATCAGCTCCAGTTCCTGGACGCCTTTGACTTCCACGCGGCTGCCGCCAACAATCGAAATGTTCAGGTCTTGGCGGATCGAACCCAAGCCCCGCTTGGCGTTTCCCGTTCGGCGAAACAACTCGCCGATAGCCAAAGCGGCTTGCTTGGCTTCCTGCGGCGTTGCAATGTCCGGCGCCGTTGCCAGTTCAATCAAGGGAATTCCCAAGCGGTCCAAACGATACGTTACGGTAGTTTCGGTTTTGGACATCGGCCGAGCGGCATCCTCTTCCAAAGCCAACGACTGAATGCCGATTTTTTTATTTCCAATATTGATTGCACCGTCTACCGCAATTAACACCGTGCGCTGAAAACCGCTGACATTGGAACCGTCAATCACGATTTTGCGCATGGTTTGGCAAAGCGGAATAATCGTTGCACCCGCCATCAAACTGACCTGCAAAACAGTATCCAGCGCTTTTGGATTCGCGGGAAGCGGAGGCTGATCGTCGCACTCGATAGGGCAATTGCAGTCGTTAAACGCCTCGTACTCGTACGAAAACCCTTTTTGGTAGGCTTCCAAAGCCGCGGCATCGTACTCGCCGAGTTCGGAAGCAACAGGCCGCAGGCGCCTGCGGATTTTATAATCGAATTTTTCCTCTTCGTGCAGTTTTCCCGGGCAGCGGCAAAACAATTTTCCCGTATCCAGCTGCTGGTGAACTTCCAAGCCGCATTTCAAGCCGATTTTGGAATAGTCTGTTTCTTGCATCGGTTACCTTTCGTTTTGTTCGGGCAATAAGGGTTTTTTTCCCAATAATGCGCGGGCTTCGTTTTCCGCAAATTCAACGACAACCAGATTGCTGCGAAGTTCTTTGATTAGGGTTTGCAGCGCATCAAAATCCTGGGCTCTTTCTGGAGGAAAGTTCCCCGCAACATTCCAGTCGTTATAATGCCGCAGGACTGCGCGTGCATCAGCCAAGTCTTGTTCAAGCGCTAACCGGAGGTTGTTTCCGTTTTTTTCTATTTTTGCAAATGTTGAAAGGGAAACCGATTTATTTTGAGCCAAATCACGTATGCCGTTTAATTCCGCAGTATGTTTTTGAATATTGGCTATTAACCGATTAAACAGTTCCATTCGACCGGTTTCGTTTTTGATGGCGCGCGTTCTTGCTTTTGTTTTTCTTTGAATTAGGCGCGCCGATATCCGGCTTTTTCGTTCCCTATTTTCCCGTTCCGTTCGAAAAACGATTCTTTTTGCCATTTTTTCCCTTTTTTTAATCGATTTTTTTCACGCGCGAATGCTTGTACAAAAAGTATGCGGACACCAAGGTCCAGATGGCGTTGATGGTCAGAAAAACAATGTCGTTGATTTGAAGCGCGTACCACGCGAGGATTCCTGAGCCCGCAAAGTTCAGACCGTTGTATTCAAAAGACAGCCATTTGGCGTGCTTGCGGTGCACAAGCAAAAAAGCAACAAACAAAAGGGAAATGCCGAACAATCCGATGACGACTTGAGGTTCGATAAGGGCCATATTTATTCCTTGAATTGCAGGCTAGGATTTTGGCTGTTCAGCGGCTGGCGCTCGTTGATTTCGCCGACCATGTTTTCGCCGAACAATTTTTCGGCTTCCTTTTTGGAATAATTTCCAAGCAGCCACGCGAGTTTGATTAACGCGGTTTCCGCGAGCATGTCTTTTCCTTCCAGAACCCCGATGCTTTTGAGTTTTGGGCCCGCGCCGTACACGTGCATTTGCGTGCTCCCGAAAATGCATTGCGAAACCATGCCGACCACGCAGCCTTTTTTAATCAGGGATTCCAAGGCCTTGAAATTCCGGTCATTGGTCTTGTCTTTCGGGTCGCGGCTGATGACCGGCAAATGGCCAAGCCCTGTTCCTTCGACAATAAGCCCCTTGAATTTGAGCTTTTCAAATACTTTTATCTGTTCGGGAACCAGGGAGGGGTGCGATTTTAAGAGTCCGACTTTTTCTTCCAGTTTTATTTTAAACGACGCTTGCTTTTGGCTTTCTTTTCTCGGATAATTTTTATCCAAAAACTCGGTTTTGCCGCTGGCATAATCGATTCGGCCAATCGGCTTTGCGTTGACCGAACAAAACGCGTCCCTTCGCGAAGTATGAAGCTTCCGGGACTTGGTTGCGGGCAAAACAACGCAGGTCGAATCGTTTTCGTTTTCGTGCATGCAGATTCCGATGCCGCAAAAATCGGTTTTGGTGATAAAATCGACCGCGCAGGACAGGTTTTGGGCCGCGTCGCTACTCCCGCGGTCCGAACTTCGCTGGGCGCCGACCAAAAGAACCGGAATGGCCGGATTTTGGACCATAAACGCAAGTGCTGCGCTTGTATACGCCAAGGTATCCGTGCCGTGCGCGATAATGATTCCAGAAAATTTTTTCGCGTCCGCTTTTTCGATTTCTTTTGCAATGGCGCAGTACTGGAAAAACCGCATGTTTTCGCTTTCCATGCTTTCCATTTTTCGGGTTTCAAAATTCGCTTTTTTTTCAAGCTCGGGAAACATGGTCAGCAGGTCCTGAGCCTCGAATCCCGCGGTCACGCCGCCGGTAGTATAATCCACGCGGCTCGCAATGGTTCCGCCGGTATGCAAAATTAAAATCGAGGGCAATGCAGAGTTGAACGGAATGGTTTTGGCCGCGGGTTTTTGGGCTTTTTTGGATTCCCCGATTTTGGAAACCTTGATTTGGCTCAGGGAAAAACCCGCGTTATAGCCGCTTTTGAGCTTTAACTGAAGGGTTTTGGAATTGGCGCTTGGAATCACGGTTCCTTCAAAGGACTTGCCTTCAAATTCCACCCGGACAAAGTCGCCGTTTTGAAAACTGCTTTTAGTGCCAACCATTCCTTGAAATAAGAAAAAATGGTTTTTTAAGGTATCGCACCAAGACTAAACAAAAAACACCGCGTTTGCCGCATTTTTTGGCTTCATTTTTTCAAAATCCTAAAATCGGGTGAAGAAAATTCAAGCTTGGCTAGCGGCACTGGTCCTGAGTTAGTATTTCCGTTGTTTGGCTGAAAGAAAAATCACCCAATTCAAAAGAACCGGAACTTGCGGCCTGCCAGGCGTCCCGACAATCGATTCCCAAAGAACAATTCTCGCAAAAAAACTTGGACATGCACTCGCTTGTATCGCTGTTCCAGATTTTAAGCGGCGCAACTTCGGTTATAGGCCTGCAATCGGACGCCTGCGAACCGGTCACCTTTAGCGGCAGTTTTTTTTCGTCAAAACCCGCATTATCGCTTTCCGCGCGAACCACAATTTCATAATTTCCGGGAGAATCCAATTCAATCGGGCCGATGGATAACCGCTGGAATTCGCTTGGACCCAAACTGTTCAACTCTTTTTCCCGGCCTTTGAACGGCAATTCCAGCATCACGCCCGTAGGCTGTGCCTTGGTAATTTTTACGGTCACAATTCCGGGGCTGGCAACGAGCGCCCCTGAATTTTTTACTTCCAAAGCAACCGAAAACGGACGGTTCGCGCTTAAATCAAACGAGGACGGATACTCAAACCCCGACAATTCCAATTGGCCCGGCTTCAAGCCGAAAAAAATGGTGCAGGCAAAAAAATCGTATTTTTCATTGCAGCGCACAAAAACCGGGACCTTAATTGACGCCCCAAACGTCAAGGCCTTTGAATTCCACCTGATCTTTGACGAACAATCCGCTCCGCTGTCACAGCAAAACTTCGGATCATTGCATTCAAACACGAGATCGGTTTTTGAATCCGAAAACGCGGAACTGGACAAGCCGCTTTGGCCGGAAAACTCAACTTCACCAAGACCCGAAGCCTGGCCGGAAAACGACTTGGCTGAAAAAACCGCCGAAGTTAATTTAGGAATCGGGTCGGTTTTTACCGTAAACAAATCCAAAAACCGGTCCGCAAAAACGTATAATAACGCCACCGCAATTACTGCCACTACCAATAAACTAAACGCCGACGCCATTTTACCGCCTTTTTTTCACAAACAACACGTGAAACTCTTTTTTGACCAGCCACTTGATAGCATAGCCGATTGCAAAGGCAAAAATCAAAAAATAAACCAGGTTTTCCCAGCTTCCGCCGACCCACAAAACCTTGCGGAACTCGCCGGCATACTCGTCAAACCGAATCAAAAACAAAATCGCGACAATAAACACAACGGCAAACACAAACAAGCGAACCAAAAAACCCGCATTTTTACCCAGCAAAACAATCCCTTTGCTTGAACTAACTCGCTTCAATAATAAAAAGGTTGCGGGGAAAATGGCTTTGTTAAATAAGTAGCGTTTGTTAAAAAAAGTCATTTTTTCGTTTTTATTAAAATTAGACATATAATTACAGCAATCACTGAAATCCCAAACATAATCCAAGAATATGAAAGTGCATTTTGATTCTGGCTGATTTTCCAAACATTTATTATGCTCATTAGGCCAATCCCTATCCAAATACAAATACCCCACTCTAATTGTCTTTCGTTTTTGTTTATCATTTTTTCGCCCTTTTCAATAAAATTATATTTAAAATTAAACCAAGAATAGCAACACCTGTTATCAAATAATTATAAAATAAAATATTGCCTTGAGCAGCACTCCTATAATTCATAATCATATTGATTATACTATAAATGCCGCCACCAATCCAGAAACCGATTCCATATTTATTTAATTCACTCATACTAAGCTAACTAGACATACTCGGTATATATTAATCGTTTTTGTTTCCTTTTTCCCCGCCTTTTCTTTTTCTTCAAGATCCAGCAGCAAAGACACAACTAACACAATAACTGAAACTTATCCTTCCGTCTCGCCCGCGTCTTCCACCAACTGCACTTTGCCCTGCTTTTCATACATCGATTGGATTTCACTTACGGTGGTAGCGTCTTCGGGCAATCGGTCGATTCGAAAACTAATCATGCGCGGAAAGCGAAGCGCAAATCCTTCACCGCCCGCGGTTTTTCCCGCGCAGTGAATCGGGCTTTTGGTGATTTCGTCCGCGCGGACCTCGATGACGATTTTGGGTTCCACCCAAAAATCGGGTTCCAGTTCGCTCGCCACGTTTTTGGGCTTTTGTTTCACCTTTAATTTGGATAATTGCTCTTCAAGTTCGGACAAGACCTGTTCGGTCATGCCGGTCCCGATTTTGGCGATGCTTGCAAACGAATCGTTTTCCTTGTCGTACACCGCGGTCAATAGTCCCCCCAAGCCGAACTGGGTTCGTTTTCCTTTTCCGGAATAATAACCGATTATCACAACGTCCGCGGAATCCTGCAGTTCACCTTTGTACGAGCGCTTCAATTTTATCCACGCGAATTTTCTGGCGCCCGCAATATAGCGCGCAGCCAAGTCCTTGGCGATGATTCCTTCCAATCCGCGGGAAATGCTTTCCTCGAAAAACGCGTTGAGTTCGGACGCCTTATCCGTAATAATCATCTCGGTCAGCGAAAGAATCGGGCCTTTTTTGATGATGCTTTCCAGTTTTTTTCTGCGCTTCAAAAACGGCTGTTCCATGAGGTTTTCGTTGTTTACCATTACCACGTCAAAGCAAAGCAGTTTGAGGGGAAACTCCTCGGATTTTTCGGCAATGCCGTATTTTCGCTTGCGTTGAATCGTCACCTGAAACGAAAAAAACTCGCCGGTTTCTTCCTTAAACGCGATTGCTTCGGCTTCAAAAATCGCCTGCTTTGGAATAATCTGTTCCTGAATCGCTTTCACCAAATCCGGAAAGCTATTCGTCATGTTTTCGGACTGGCGCGAAAAAATCCAGACTTTTTCTCCGTCCTTGTGGCATTGCAGGCGAAACCCGTCGAGCTTGGTTTCCACCGCGCACTTCCCGAGCTTTTCAATGATTTCTTCCCCGCTGTTCAGCCGCTCCGCCAAGGTGGGGCGAATCGGGATTCCCGAACGCAATTCGATTTTTTTCAATCCCTTCAAGCTGCGCTCCAAAACATTTTGAACCACGAGGCCCAAATCGGGATGCACGTTGTATTTTTCCTCGATTAATTCGCGCACGTAACGCTTGATTTTGAGTTCCAACTCTTCGGACCGCTCTTTTTCTTTTTTGGATTTTAATTCCGACTCAAACTGTGCAACCTGTTTTTTGTTTTCTTTTTTGAAATTTTCCGCTTCATTTACGGCCAGCGCGTCCATAATCGTCGGGTCGCCGACTCCCAAGCGCAATTGTTCCATCGGAATCCGGACTATAAACCGCGCTTCCAAAGAAGACGCGCTGTTCAGCAATTCCGCCAGCATGCGGATTTTGGATTCCTGGCTTCCTGAACCTTGCGCATGCGCGATTTTTTGCATGTTGTCAAACACTTTTTTCAGGGACAATACCTGAGACGAAAACGACTGCTGTTTTTTTTGGGCGACAAAATATTCCGCGGTTTCCCCCAAATCGCCGTTTTCCTTGAATTTTTTGTTCACCTGAACCGGAGAAAAGCCCGCGACTTTTCCAATCGCCTGTTCGACAAATTTTTCACCCATTCCGATTTTGACGTTTTCATAATCGGGGGCGAGTTTTCCCTGCAACAAATAAACAAACGGGGCTGCTTCCAAAAACGGCAACTCGTGGAAAAAAACCGCTAACTGGCTTGTCATTTCCAGGCGCGAACCGGTTTTTTCAAGGCCATCGAACAATTCCGCGATTTTTTTAAATTCCATGCCAAAAATAGGCTAAAACCCAATAAAAAGAATTCCCAACCGCATTTTTAATTAAAACCCGCTTCAAATTAGGTATACCAGGGGCTGTAGTCTAGCCTGGTAGGATTCATGCTTTGGGAGAGCCCCTTTTCTTTTTAGGAAAAGAAAAGGCCCTCGGTTCAAAAGAAAACCCGTTGGTCCAAACGAGCATGTGACGGGGGTTCAAATCCTCCCAGCCCCACAGCTTTTTTTGCATGGCAAAAAAACCTCCGTTTTGGGCACCGAATCAAGCAGTGCTTGATTGGCCCTTTTTGGCCAACAGCCAAAAATGGAAGCCCAAAAGGACCCTTGAAGCTTTGCTTCAAGTGGTGGGAAAAAATTGCCTTCGGCAACAGCTTTTTTTCATTCTGGAAAAAAACCCGGGAAAAACTTCGATTCTTTTTTCGGGTTTTCTTTCCAAGAAAAGTTTTGCGGGGAACCGCTAATTTTAGTTTTTATTTTTTCGGTTGGCTCTGAAAATGAACCAGCATGTTCAGTCGGACAATGTATTTGTGCACATTTATTTTTTTTTCAATTTCTTCGGCTTCTATCAATAATTGGGCGGTTTTTTCGGGTGATTGGTTCGGTTGTGCCGCATCCACCACTTTGGCGCGGATTTCGTTGCGCAGCAGAAATTGTTTGACCGCGCTGTTCAGGATTTTTTTGTCGGTTTCAAACCGCCCCGTGATGCGGGGCGTTTGGTGGTCATCGTGGTAATACAGGCCGTTTTCGGATTTTGCCATAAGGAGTGCGGACTGGAATTTGATCAGTTTGGTTGAATGAAAGTTTTCTTCTTGTTGGAGAAATTCCGCGATTACGCTCGCGGTTCTCATGGGATGATGCTGGGGTTTGGCTACTGTTAAATGCTCGTTCTTAACTTGTTCCCGCATTTCTTTGGGATTGGGCTCTTCCATTTGCTGGAGGCCGGGAAGTAGATATGTGCGTGCCAGCCTTTTGCTTTCCGCTATCTGGTTCTCCAGTTTTTGCATAGCCTTAAGCCGGGCTATAATCTGGATATGAATATCTTTGTCCTGTTGGACTTCATTTATTGAAAGCTGGTCAAACTCCGCGACAAGCGCTTGGATATGGCTGGTTACCCTGTCAAGCTGTTCGGGAGTAGCCCCTCGACGTTTGTATTCTGTGTATACTCCCTTGGCTTGCTGGATTTTGCGCGTTATTTCTTGGGGCTTTTCTGGGTGCGAAAGGGAAACTGCTGCGAGTTCTTTCCGCAGCTGGCCGATTTCATCGCGCCGTTCGCGCATGATTCGCGCTTGGTCCCACATTCCGGAATCATTGATAAAATTGCCGGTTACATTAGGCGTTTCGGTTTCAGGATACCAAAATTCGCGTTCGGTTTGAAGTTGCCTGGAAATGTGTTTCCAAAGCCGGGGGAATAAGTGGGATTCGTTGCGGAGAAAAACCGCCAAATCGGGCAATTGAAGCGCACGGTCCTTAACCCCGTGGGCTTTTTGTTCGCTAAGAAAATTAAACCAAGTCATTTTTTTGGATTTTTCCTTGAAAGCGGAACGGCGCCGTGGAACTGCATCTCCAAAAACTACAAGCCGCCTTCCTTTCAACGCGTTTCGAGCGCGATTAAAGCTTTGCCGTGCGAATTCGGCATTTTTCTTTAAGCAAACCTTGGTTCGGATTCCGACATTTCGCATTTTTTTTCGAAGGAGCCTTCTTCCCGTTGCTGCCATACCTCATTTTGTTGCCCAGCAGATTAGAAAAAGGTTTGGTTGGCCGCTTGGCAGTTAAAAAAAAACGTTAAAAACAACAGTTTAATCCAGCTGAAAGCTTTTGAACGTCTTGAGGATTTCGTCGTTGTACGAGTCGTGCTGTTCCTGGGTTCCCGAAAAAACCACGCGAATCAGCTGACCGGCTTTTTTTGCAAACAGCGAATAATGCACCATCGGCTCGACCAAACCCGTTTTGGTGTACGTGACAAAAAAGTATTCCAAAACGCGGTCTTTTTCGCCCACCATAACGTCGGGATTTTGCTTTAAAAATTCCTCCACGCTTTCGTCCAAACTGAAAAATTCGTTGGTTTCATCCAAAAAAACCTCGAGCTTGAAACCGTCTTTTTCAACCGACACCAAGGCGCTTGAATCCGAATTTTTGGATTTTTCCCAGGCGGGATAATCCAATGAAAAAACCGAATGCGAAAAATGCAGGGATTCTTCTTTGGTTTCTGCGACCGCATCGGCCAAATCTTCTTTGGTTTCTGCCACCGCCTTGGCCAACGCCTCTTTGGCTTCTTCAAGGCTTAGCGATGAGGCCTTTTTCGGTTCGCTAATGACGGGTTCTTCCGCTGGTGCGACGGGTTTTGGAATAAAGGGAATAGTCGCCATTGGTTTTTTCGGTTTTGGTTTTTTTTCGCGGTGAGTCTGCACAAATGACGGTCCGCCAAGCGGGGACGATTCATTGATTGAAAACCCGCCGATTTTGGGTCTGGCCAAAGAAACCTTTTTCTTTGGTTTCTGCAAAACTTTCGGCTTTGCTTTGATTTTTATTTTTTTAAGCGGTTTAGCTGGCTTAATCAAAACGGGTTTTGGCTTGCCGCGACCTTTAACGGGCAAAACCCGCTTTGCGGCCGCGATTTTTTTCTTGGAAACGATTTTTGGCTTTGGCGGCCGGTTTTTTTGCAAAAACGACTTGAGTTTTTCGATTTTGCCCTTGATTTTTTCCTGCTGGCCGCGCAGTTTTTTGATTACAACGGTTTTTTGCACCAATTGCGTTTTTCTGTTTTTAAGGCGGTTCAATCGCAGTTCCAGTTCGGCCTGCGAATGCGACTTTGTTTTTTCGGCTTTGGAAACCGCGCGCAGTTCTTCATCGATGGCCTTGGCCAAAGCGGACTGCAGCTGGGCATCCGATTGCTGCTCGGCTTTCTGAAGGATTGCAATCGCTTTTTGCTTTTGGCTGATTTCGCGGGTCAAATCAAAAACCTGTTTTTCCATTTCCATAATTCTGGATGGCGCATTATCCGTCATTTTTTTCCCGCCTTTTTAAGCGCTTTATTAAAGCCGCGCTGCAACGATTCCAGTTCGCGCTGCAAAACTTTTTGCTCCCACACCGCGTTCATAATTTGCTGGGTTTTGGTTTGCTTGGACAGCGCCTTGATTTGGCCGCCGACTTTTTTGCGCACTTCCTTGGTCTGGCTCTCGGTCTGCTCTTCCCGTAACACCAATGAACGGTACGATTGCCGCAATTGACGGTCAAGGTTTTGCTGGGCCAAAAACAGTTTTTTTTCAAGGGACAGCAAAGCGATTTCTTCAAGCACGATTTGTTTTCGCGTTTTGTGCAGCTGCTCTTCCAATTGGCCGACCCGCTTTAAAAAATCGTTTTCAACCACTTTAGCCACGATTACTATGACGATTTTTTGGTATAAATAGGTTTGGTCTGCGGTCCAAACACCATTTAAAAAACGATTCAAGCGCAATTTAATCGGAATTCACTGGCGTTTAATCGGTTGGGGCCGTAGCCGTAGCAGCCTTTTTAATAAAAAGGCTGGCGAAAAAATAGTATCGGGCATTCTAAGAATGCCCGGTCGTATGCGTCGTAAATGGACCAACCATTTGGGGCCGTAGTCTAGCCTGGTAGGATTTCAGCATGGGGAGAACCTTTGTCAAAGGTTCGCGAAAAATACGTTATACCCTTTTCAAGGGTACTGCGTATGCCATTGCCAGCGTGCTGAAGACGGGAGTTCAAATCTCTCCGGCCCCAAAATTACTGGTTTCTTTTCCCCAGGCTTTTCTTTTCCAAAGAAAAGGCTGGTGGACAATCTCTCCGGCCCCAACCCACATTTTCGACTGCTGTATATTTTAATGAGAAGCCATATTTGAATATGATTCAATCAATCAAAGCGTACGGCTTTGCATTGCTATCCGTAATGCTTTGGGCAACCGCGGCCGCGGTTTCCAAACTGCTTTTGGGCAAAGGGTTAAATGCCCTGCAATTGCTGCTGTTCACTTCTTTTTTTGCCACGGTGTCACTTGTCCTGGTTGCGGCAAGCAACGGCAAATTAAAACTGGTAAAACATTTTTCCGTTAAAGAATGGATTCAGCTGGGCGCCATCGGAGCCATTGGAATTTTTTTGTATCACATTTGTTATTTCGGCTCCCTGCAATATTTGCCCGCGCAGGAAACAACCATTATCAATTATTTGTGGCCGCTAATGACCGTGCTCATCGCGATTCCGCTTTTGCACGAATCGTTTTCGATTCGAAAACTTGGGGCAACGGTTTTGTCGCTGGCGGGAGTCTGGATAGTCGTATCCAACGGAAATATTTTTTCATTCCGCTTTGACAACGCTTTTGGCGTTGCTTTGGCGTTTTCAGGAGCCGTGCTATACGGATTGTTTGCGGTTCTGGGAAAAAAATCCAAGATTGACAAAACCTCCAGCATGCTGGCATACTGCGCGGTCACGTTTGCGTTATCCCTGATTTCGGTTCCGGTATTCAGCCGCATTCCGGCTATTTCGCTTTTGCAGTTAATTGGAACTGCATGGCTTGGCATTTGCATCGGAATCGGCTTTTGGCTCTGGTTTTTGGCTTTGCATTACGGCGACACGGCTAAAATTTCCAATCTGGCGTATTTAGTCCCGTTTATTTCCCTGGTATTTGTGTATGTTTTATTGGCCGAGGAAATCATGTGGTTTTCCATTGCCGGCCTTGTGCTGATTGTGGCGGGCATTTTCGCGCAAACCTGGCCAAAACCCGATTTTAAACGGCAATAGCGTTTGGTTTAAAATTCCCTCAATTCCTTGTATTATGACTAATCATGCCCGAAACAAAACCCGAAAAAGTGACTTTTGCAATCGACAAGGAAGCCAATTTTTCCGAATGGTTCACTGAAATCATCAAGATCGCGGAACTCGCGGACCTGCGCTACAACGTCAAAGGATTTTTGGTTTATCAGCCCTGGTCGGTTCTGACCATGGAAAAAATGTACGATTTTTTGGAAGAACTTTTGCAGAAAAAAGGCCACAATCCGTATTGGTATCCCGTACTAATTCCCGAGGGAAATTTAAAGATGGAAGCCGAGCATGTGGAAGGATTTGCACCCGAAGTATTCTGGGTAACCGAAACCGGCGACGGCCAAAAGCTTGAGGAAAAGATGGCTTTGCGCCCCACTAGCGAAACCGCGTTTTACCAGATGTTCGCCTTGTGGATTCGCTCTTACAACGATTTGCCGTTTAAGACCTACCAGCGCGCGCAGGTATTTCGCTACGAAACCAAAGCCACGCGCCCGTTTTTGCGCAGCCGCGAAATTTATTGGATAGAAACCCACAACGCTTTTTCCAATCATGAGGACGCATTAAGGCAAATTCAGGAAGACATGAAAACCACCGTCGAATTCTTAACAGAATATCTGGGAATTCCTTTTATTTTTTTCAAGCGCCCCCAATGGGACAAATTCGCCGGCGCAATCAACACCTACGCCGCGGATTCCTTGATGCCGGACGGAAAAGTCGTCCAGCAGCCGTCCATGCACGATTTGGGGCAAAACTTTTCCAAAGCGTTTAACGTAACCTTCAAGGACAAGGACGGAACCGACAAATTCGCCTACATTACCTGCTTTGGGCCCGCCATTTCCCGCATTTTTGCCTCGCTCATTTCGGTTCACGGCGACACCAAAGGACTGCGCTTTCCGTTTGAAGTCGCGCCAAAGCAAATCGTGCTTATCCCGATGGCGGCCAACAAAGACCCGAACGTTTTGCCGTTTGCCCGAAAACTCGCGGAAGAACTGCGGTTAAGCGGCTACCGCGTGCACCTGGACCGGTCGGACAAAATGCCCGGCGAAAAGTTTTATTTCTGGGAAATGAAAGGCGTGCCGCTTCGAATCGAAATCGGGCCCCGCGAACTCAAAAACAAAAAACTCGTAGTGTACCGCCGCGACTTGCAGCAAAAAGAAACGATTAACGCCAAAGACCTAGCCGGCTGGATTCAAAAAACCGGAAAAGAACTTTCAAGCAACCTGCGAAAAGACGCCGGTCACCTGTTTGACAACGCGATTAAAGACGCGAATTCTTTTGAAGAACTCAAAAAACTCATCAACACCCGCGGATTTGTCAGAACCAATTTTTGCACCGACGAACTAAGCGCAAGCGCCTGCGCGGAAAAAATCGAAAAAGAGCTTTCCGCCAACGTGCGCGGACAAAGAGCAGAAAAAACCGAACAGCCCTTCGGAAACAAGACCTGCATTGCCTGCGGAAAACCCGCCAAAGTCGTACTGTACGTGGCCAAGCAATATTAGGTGCAATTGTGGAACTCAAAGCAGTTTTGTTTGACTTGGACGGCACTCTCATCGACTCGATTCCGCTTCACAAAAAGTCGTTTCAGCTTTTGTTTTACAAATTCGGCCGGCGCCTTCCCGAAAAATCAATCAGCCAATACATCCGCTGGTCAACCGAAGAAATTTACCGAAAACTAAAAGTCGCGCAAAAACTCGGCTTGCCGATTGAAACGTTTTTGCGCTTGCGCCGGGAAATTTATTGGGGGCTCGTCAAAAAAAAGAAAAACCTCGAATTCAAATCGCGCACCGCTTTTTTAAAAAAACTCAAAAAACAAGGATTTAAACTCGCGCTGGTGACGAATTCCTCGCGCCAAACTACGGAACGCACCACCCCCAAGCGCGTGTTAAAACTGTTTGACTGCATCGCCACTTTTTCAGAGGTTTTGCACGGAAAGCCGGCTCCGGACTTGCTGCAATTCGCGTGCCGAAAAATGAAACTCAACCCCGCGGAATGCATCATGGTCGGCGATTCGATTGTGGACCTGAAAGCAGCTGAGTCTGCAAAAATACGGGGAATTGGTTTTTGGGGAAAAACAGGGGCGTCTTCTTTTTCCGATTTGAAAAAGGAAAAACCGTTTAAGATTGTAAAAACCGTGCGGAAACTGAAATCGGTTTTGGATTCGCTTGGAAAATAACTACATTTCGCCTTTTTTTCTTGCATATTCCATAATGGCCTGTCTTTCTTGAGGCGACAAGTTGCGCACAGTAAGTAATCCGTTCAGCGCGTTTTGGTGATAGGTTATTTGCCGGTCTACAAATTCGCGGTTTTTGGCGGAAAGAACGATTCTCAGTTCCTCGCACACTTGTTTTAGTTTTTGCCAATGCATGAGCTGTTTTTTTCCGCCGGCAATGATTTTCCGGTATGCACTTGACCCGGTTTTTCCTTTGCAATTGATGAGTGCGATTCCAATGGCGTACTTTACGTCCATGTCCCTGTTGTTATCGCGAAACAGCGTTTCCCGCATCTTTCGCTGGTAATCGATTCCAAGAGGAACGAATTTTCGAAGGAATTCGCGCTGTTGTTCGGGAGTTTGGCGTTCCAAAGCCTGCAATTCGCGAAGCTGCTGTTCAATATAGTCCAGATTTGTTCGAAACAGTTCAATCGTTCGGGGGTCTGCCCTCAGTTTTTGGACTCGCTGAAGCGATAATTCCTGTTTTTCCCGTTTTCCGGAAAGTTCCGCAAAAATGCTTCCAACCGTGCGGTCCTCAATGAGTGCATTCATGACTTTGAGGGCGACTCCGATTCTGGATTGCGGAACGAACTCCGAAAACGGCTTTGCGCCGGCCTGCGGCCGAAAACTTTTCCGCCGCTGTTTTTCTTTCCTTTTTCTGCTTTGCTTATCCCGTCTTTGCTCGCGCGGCATACTACTTACTACGATAAAATCAGGTTATTATTACTGCCGAACGGCTCTCTTAAAAAATTCCCAGCCATTTTTTTCGCGGGGACAGCTGCAAGGCGTATTCGTCCACGACCGCGTCATCGATTTCTTTTTCCAAAGTCGAAACCCAGACAAATCCCGCTTTTTGGTACATTTTTTGGGCGACTTTGTTTTCCCGCTTGACCAGTAACTCGACTTTTTCAAAGCGATTTTGCTTCAAAAACAAAATGGATTCTTTCAGCAATTCGGTTCCAACCCCTTTTTTTCGGAACCGAGGAAACACGGCGAGTCCGTTTAAGCGGACGATTTTGGCTGCCAGTTTTTCCAGTTCGATAAAACCCGCGAGTTTTTTTTCGCGCTCGATTTTAAACAAAAAAAAAGCGGGCAAATTCAGCTTGGCCTGAACCTGCAGACGCGGGTTCCGCAGGTAAGGAAACTCGGTTGCAATCAGTTCCTGCACCGGCTCCACGTCTTTTTCTTCCAGCGGTCCGAACATGCAATTATTTTTTGGGCAAACGGTTTATATAATCCAGAATTTCCCGGCTTGCGACCGCGCAGCCCGCGGTCTTGACGGCAAATAACGACGCTTCCAAAGTCGCGGGATTTTGGGAAAGCTCGTAGCCGAACAAGTCGTGTTTATACGTCCACGCCAGCAAATCGCACGAGCGCACAATCAACGCGGACTTGAACTGCTGCCGAATCGGGGCAAGGGCGGCCTGGTTCACCGAAACTTTTTTGTCGTACTTTGCAGCAATGTGGTTTTGAAGGCGAAGCGGCTCTTCAACCAGCATGCGACACGTCCTTTCGTCGATAGCCATGGCGTCCGCCTGCAAAGACAAATACAAAGCCATGGTTTCGATTTCTCCGGCCTGCAGAATCGCCAAGGGTTTTTTTCCGATTAAAAAACTGTGATTGGCCCAGTCCGCGATTTTGGCTGCCCATTGTTTTGTTTCGCTGGTCGGCTGGACGATTTCCATCCATTCCATCTCGACGGCTTCGCGAATCCGCTCGGCGTTAAGCTCGAAGCGGTGAATCCGGGTGGGGGTTTCGACTGATTCGTCCCAAACCGACTGGGAAAGCAAAAACCGGCAGTCGGAATGGTCGTGCATGTGCATTAACAGGCGAAAAAAACATTTTTCGGAAAGCGAAATTAGAGTGCTGGAATCGAAAATAATGGCGTTTATATCAACACCTCGCCGTTGATTTTCGCGAAGCGATTTTCTTTTTCCCGGGTTTTTCTTTTTTGAAAAGAAAAAGCCGCGGTACTGGAATCGAAAATAATGGCGTTCAATTCAACACCTCGAAATTCGAATCGAAAATAATCGCATTCAATTCAGCGCATTGACTTGGAACCGAAAATGGCGATTTCATGCCAGCACCTTGTCCAGCCGCTTTACCCTTGATTCGATTTCGGAAGCGGTTTTTTGCTCGTCGTGCATTTTGGTGTAGCCGATGTAATTGAACAGATCTTTTTTGTTCGCGCCGGTAAGTCCGGTGGCTTGGCTTAAACTAAGCCCCAGCGCGTAAAGCGAACTGGCCTGCTTGACCCTGCTTTTTTCCAATAGGTTTTGGACAAAATGCCCGCCTTGGCTGTCGATTTTGTACACGTGTTCCTGCAGATGGTCCAAGAGTTTTTCAAAAGCGGGAACGTTTTTTTGAACCAGCGCTTTTTGGGCGTCAGCCAAATCCATGCGAATATTTTTTTGGATAAACTTCCATCCTTTTTGGCCTTGCAAATGTTCCTTGGTCAAAAGCTTGTGCAAGGCATACGCGAGCACCGCCACTTCGGCCTGCAAAGAATCGTTTTCAAGGGATGCGCGATAAACCGCTTGGTCCGCGATTTCGCGCAATTCACGGGCATTATTGGACGAAAACGCGGCCTGGATTTTCGCGATTTTTTTGGACAATTCTTCAAGCACAAAACAAACACGCAACCGCGGTTTTTAAGGTTTTAGCCCGCTTTTGGGCAAAGCGGATTCGCTGGATTTAAATAGTTCAATTCGGTATTTTTAGCAAATGAACCTCCTCCGATTGGCTACTGCCCTGTTCCTGCTGATAATGATTTTAGCGGGGGTTTTTGCGTCCGTTGCGGCTCCTGAAGCCGTTGATTGGATTGAAAACCAAAATCATTTCCTGAAAAAAAACGATTCCATTGAAACCCCGACTGTTTTAATCGAGCACGACGGCCAAAAATACTGGCTGATACCCGTAATTGCGGGAGCCGATTTGACCACGTTTTTTCCGGTTTCTTTTTCCGACAAAACCGTGTCGGTTAACGAAGGCGTAAACCGCGAATTGTTTGCCACCGCGCGCTTTTTGCGCGGATACCTGCCCTATCGAAACCAAAGCCGAACCAACAAAAGCTGGTTCATCGGTTCCGACAACGCGTTTATTATTTCCAATTTATCCAGCGACCTGAAAAGCAGCCAATTCAAATTAAACAATTTAAAATCCGAACTTAACCGCGTAGGCGAAACCAGCGACATTGATTCCATGCAATCAGCCTTAAGCCAAATGGCCGATGTTGCAACCGCTCTAGGAGAAAATATTTCCAGTGCAGTCAGCGCTGAAAACGATTTTTTAGAAAACCCTTCCACCGCAACGGTCGCCATCATCAAGGAAAAATTCGGCGTTGCGTATGATTCCCTGTTCCAATTGGAATCCTTGGCGCGCCAGTATCAGGAAATGGAAAACGAACTCAAAACCAAAATTTCGGGTTCCACCAAATTAACGGCCGCGGAGCGAAACAACCTGATTCCGTTGGCCAGCGCCCCTCAAAGCCTGTACACTATTGGCAGCAAAAACATCGGCAACTGGGTCATCACGGCCAACGAAAACAAGCAAAGCGTGGAAACCATTTTCAATCAGTCCAAATCCCTTTCATTTTTGGACACCGCGGTGTCCGAATTCAACAAGCGCCTGAAGCAAAACGAAACGTATCAGGGCATTTTCGGCATTGACCAGGAATTTTCCGCGGCCAGCGGCTCCCCTTCTTTAAAACTGGCCATGGACGACTTGCAATTGCCGGAAAAAAAAACCCTGTGGAAAAATCAGGAACAGCTGCAAACCGCAGTGATCCAATATCAGTCCGCGGTTGATTTGCTGAACAGCGAAGAATTCGAATTAAGCAAAATCGCGGCGCAAAAAGCCAAAAACGCGGTTTTAAACGTGATTGCGGACGGTTACGTGGAAGAACCGCCAACCGGCATTAATCCGCAAGACCTGATAAACGTAGCCATTATCGGGTTTATTCTGGTGATTTTATTATACGCGCTCAAAAACCGCGGCAACATCATGACCGCAATTTCTTCGGGCGGGGAAAATAAGGAAACGGAACTCGACCCATATGGCTGGAACAAAAAATAAAACCCCAAACCGGAAAATAAAATTCCTGTTCTTATCGTTTTTTTTGCTGGGCTTAACCGCGACAGCAGGAGCCCAGTTTTCGGTTTTAATTCTGCCGCAAAGCCAAAACGGATTCTGGTACCAAAACGAAATCGTTCCCGTCGAAATCAAAATCATTAATCTGGGAAACCGGCGCGAAACCGGAATCCGATTGTTTGTCGAAACCACCAAAGACCTGGCAATAATTAATCAGGACCAAATCAGGCCAAGCCAGGAACTGGCCATTCCCGAACTGTTTGCCAATCAAGCCGAATCCCGAATCGTTTTTGTCAAAGCGACCGGTGCACCGACCCAAAACGCCATACTATCGGTTTCGTACGGCATCGGAAAATATTCCAATTTGGCCAGCCAAACCGTTGAAATCCGCTCTGCCCCTGTTCGGCTGGAATTAAACCAGAACCGGTTTGTCCTGTTCGAATCCAAACCCCAAAAAGTATTCGCCAGTTTTTTTAACGACCAAAACAAAACGCTAAGCAACCTGCAAATCCGGCTTTTCGGACCTGCCGACGTTGACATCACGGGAAAAACATTCCAACAGGAAACCGTCGGGCCGTTCCAATCCATCCAAAACGCGGAACTCGAATTTTGGCCGCAACCCTTGGCCACCGGAACCCGCGAACTCACCGCGGTCGCATCCTACACCGATTCCAACGGATTCCATCAAACCGAACAGCGGTTCCTGGTGCGCTACACCGCAAACGCTTCAACCAATTTTTTTCCGTTTTTAGTCCTGATTTTGATTTTAATTTTTTACTTCGTCTGGACACAGCTTAAACCAGCGGCCCAACCCGGTTCCAAAAACGAAAAACCGAAAGAAAAAAAGTAAAAGTGCGGTCAGCAGGTGTTAACATCGTCAACGGCTTTTGGCCTCGGAGTTGAGTTAATTCATCATCCCGCAGCAAAAAAAACAATTAAATTGTATTAAAACCATTGGTATTCGGCGGTTTCATGCACGACGTATTGTCTTTTACCAAAAGCGAAATTCCCGCGATAAAGGCGTTCTTAGGCCGGTTTGACGAGCAATTGCCGCCGAACCAGTACGAACTGGTGCGCTGCAAAGTCAGCGGCAACACCCTGATTTTGTTTGAAAGCGGAAAACTCGTGATACAGGGAAAAAACACCGAACCGCTCAAAGAACGAATCCTAAAAGAACTGTCCAAAACAACGGAAGAAATCATTTTGGGAATCGACGAAACCGGACGCGGAGAAAACACCGGCGACTTTTGCATCGCGGGAGTCCTTGGCAAAACCGGGGATTTGCGCGAAGTGCGCGACAGCAAAAAAACCGCGAACATAAACGAAAAGAAAAAAATTGTCGAGCAAAAAGCATTGAACGCGGTCGTTTTATGCTATTCCGCGGAAACGATTGACGCGTTGCGGAATGAAGGGGTCAATTTGAACCAAATCGAAGGCCAAGCCATCGACTGGATAAGCGATTTTTTCGAGCAAAACTTTCCCAAACCCCAAAAAATTATCGTGGACGGCGGATATCTGCCCGTGCAAAACAAAAAAATCGAGTTTTTGCCCCGCGCCGACGATTTGGAACCCGTGGTTTCCGCCGCGAGCATTCTGGCGCGCGCCGCACGCCTAGAAGGCGACACCAAAACGCTTCGCAAAACATGGAAAACAAAAAACAAAGACGAATAAAAAAAACGGAACAAAAAAATTATTTTTTATTTTTCTGGCGGCATTAAAAGCCAACCATGCAATCGCCCCTCAAACGAACCGCCTGTTTTTTCTGCCGGCCGACTTTTTGCCGACACGGTTCACGGCCAGCCAGGATTCGATTTGTTCGGCAAGACTTTCAGTTCGAGGTGAAGGCACGCCGGCCAACGGTCCACTCAACCTTTCAGAGATAATGTTTTTCTATTCCTATTCCCTTTGTCAAGTCAAATGAAAATCCTTTTCCGGGTCTTGACGCTCGCACTCATCGCCGCGTTAATTTTTCCCCTGGTCCTCGCCGAGTGCTCCATTGCCACTCCCGATAATCTCGTGCAAAACCCCTGCATCGAAGACGCCGGTGCCGGCGGAAACCCCGCAGTTTGGTCCATCTATACCGATGACCAAGCCCCGCCCGCGACTCTGTGGGAACTTACCTGGGAGAATGGATACACCGGCAACTCTACGCGCGTGCTCAAAACATTTTCCCGGACTACCGTCACCGGCTGGCCCTATCGGTTTGGATGGGGACAAAGCGTGGCCGGCATCGAATCCGGCGCGTGGTACGAATTCTCGGCCGACATGGCTATTAAAGACCTCGAACCATTCCTCAACGACGACAACTCGCTTTCGGGCAAAGCCACGAGATTGGGCATTGCAATCGAATTCATGTATCCTGCCAACGGCGTCGTCTATGGAATGGGATACGGCGAGGAATCATCGGGGTTTTTATCCTATGGCCCCGTTCTTTCCGATTGGAACCAAACCAGCTGGATTCACGCAACCGTGACAAATCGCACGGACGACTGGAGACGATTCAGCCAATTCGTGCAAGCTCCCGCCGGCACCACGCGCGCACTCCTGCGCACCGTCAACATGCCTCGCGGCGCCGCTTATTTTGACAATATTTCCCTTCGCAAAGTCTCCGCCGATAGCGTTCCCTACAAATCCGACTTGAAAAAACAGGGAACACTTAATTTGTTCCAATACCAAGGCCAAAACTTTTTCCCCATCTCGGCCTATGGATACCCAAAAAATGCCGCAGGCGATTTGTCCATCGACGAAATGAAAAATTTAGGATTCAACACGGTTTATTTCTTCCACCGCTCCTATCTGAATCCCGCGGATTTCCAGCAATACCTGCAAACAGAGCACCCGGAACTCGCGGTTTTCGGCAATGCTGGCACTCGCTTTTACTATAACACCGACCCTTACGACAACACACTTTATCACTGGATCGACCAGGTTCGCTCGAACTTTTACCCGAATTACATTGGCGCCGCTGGCATCCGCACAAACATAGATGCCTGGGCTGAAAACTCCCAATTGCTGTTTTGGGACAACATTGACCAGGACGAAACCGACTCATGGAGCTACAGCAATAACGGAAGCTACTTGCCGGAACTGACCGCCGCCAAGGCTTTTAGCGATTATGCGCACGCCCGCAACATAAAAGTGTCCACCAATTTGGGCGGCGGCCCCTACACGGGAAACATGATGGACATGGCGACTTATTACCGGCTCTTGGATATTGTTTCCTTTACGAACAACACTCACCGCGCCTACCCCAAATTCTACGACAACAGCAACGATATAGTCATTCTGCCCGACTTGCCCGATGCCGGCAGACGAATCCGCAGAGCCATTGAAACCGCTGCGGCAGCCGGACATCCCATCAAAGCTATTGCTTTTGGAACCGGCAACTACCAATGGACCAGCTGGGACGGAATTTCATGTTGTAATGGACGCGACCAGCACCGCAAAGTCCCTTTTAACCTCCAGCGATTCCAGGTTTTCAACGACATTATCAACGGAGCCAGCGGCGCCACGTTTTTCGGGGCAGGCAACGGAGTCCAGCTGGAAGACCCAAATTATGGCATCTATTTTACTTACTCGTGGAACCAAATAAAGGCTATCGTCAGAGAACTCGCCAACCTGCGGCCCATACTCGAAGAACCACAATTTTTCAACGAATGGACTGTGAGCGATTCGCGCATCAACGCCATGCTCAAAAAACACGATGAAAAAATTTATTTGCTGGCCGCGAGCACGGCCTACGAAGACCTCTCCAACATACAATTCACCCTGACCGGAAATTATAGTGTAACCAAAGTAACCGCGCTCAACGATATAACCAACGGCGACTTTGAAAACCCCCAAAACCGCCTACTATGCGGAGCAACAAGCCCCGCCTGCCAAAACAATTCGTTCACGGATAATTTCATCGGCGAAAACGCGTCATCTCCCCAGGGGTTCAACGCGCCAGGCTACGCGGTCCACATCTACAAAATCGAACTCGCCGGAGAACCACCCGCCGCAATTTGCGGAAACAATACCATCGAAGGAACCGAACAATGCGACACCACCGACCTGAACGGGCAAACCTGCTTAACAAAAGACTTTAACGGCGGCATACTCACCTGCAATTCCAACTGCACATTCAACACCGGCGCATGCACCACAATCACGTACCAATGCTCGGACGGAATCGACAATGACAACGACAACAAAATCGACTACCCTGCCGACCCCGATTGTTCAAGCCCAAACGACAACAACGAAACCGGAACCACACTACCCTGCATTGAAAATTGGACCTGCACCGAATGGAGCGCGTGCGAAAACGGATTCCAAACCCGAACCTGCACCGACACCAATCACTGCGCAACCACCACCACAAGCCCCCAAACCAGCCAAACCTGCTCAACCGACAACAACCAAAACAGCAATCCGGACAACAACCCAAACCCGGCCATTGACCAAAATCAAGCCAAACCCGGAGACAACCAATTCGCACTCGACGCCACCAAAACCGCACTCATCGCATTTGCAATATTGGTCCTGCTCGGCTCCACCATCACCGCCATCAAAACCATGACGGATGTTTAACGTCAAAAAAAATAGTTTATTTTTTTTTCGGCATACTGCGCCGGTTAAACGCCAGTGCATGAAGCCGTTCTTCAAAAGATTGGGTTTGTTTTTCCCGGCCTCCAATTTTTTGGGCCGCGGAATTCAGGCGTTCCAATGATTCCATTTTTTTATTCAGCGCTTCCACTTCAATCCGAAGCTCGTCGCGCGACTCAACGAGGCGTTCCACTTTGGCTTCCAGTTTGGAAACATCGAATTCTTTTTTCAGGCGGTCAACGGGCAAAGCGGCAACAATGTTTTCAATGCGAACCAAACGCCCCTGCAATAATTCGGTTTTTTTGTCCAGCATCGCGATTTTGGACTGGAAAAAAACAGTCTGCTCGTCTTTGGCAATCGCACTTGACACGACAAAATCAGAAAGTGCAATGCTTTGGCGAACTTGGGGCTTAACCGGTTTAAGCCGGTTCAGGGCAACAATTCCCATAACCAGCAAAACAATCAAAACCAGCAAAGCCAAAGTCAAAGGACCCATATACCGATTTAACTCCAAAAAGTTATTAAAAGGGTTAATTTGGGCAAAGGGGATAAAAAAACTGGGCTTTTTTAAGGTGCAGAAACCGAAACCAACAGGTTTGTTCAAAATCGCCAACCGATTGCAAAGCCGCCAATCGATTATTTTAACAGGCTTCGAAGGTTTTGGGTAGTTTCATCGGCAATCGTTTGAACGGCAGTGTTTCGCAATTCCGCGACTTTTTGGCCCACTAAGGGAATCCAGGAAGGATCGGATAAAACGCCGTTAAAAGGGGTCGGAGAATCGGTTTCCAAAACCAAGCGGTTCAACTCAATCGTTGCGGCTATTTTTTGGATTTTTTTCTGGTTTAAAACCGCGGGACCCACCGAAACCAGCCAACCGTTATTTTGAATCCTGTCCAACTGTTCAGAGGTTCCGTCAAACCAATGAATCAAAACTTTTTTCATTCTGAATTTTTCAAGCGTTGCAATCGTCTCGTCGACCGCTTTTCGCGAATGCACCAAAACCGGCTTTTCGGATTCAAACGCGATTTTCAGCAAGCGTTCAAACCACACTTGCTGTTTTTCCCTTTTTTCGGAGGAATCCGCATACTTAAAATCCAATCCGATTTCTCCGATACCAACCGCACTAGAAACGTTTTTTTGAATCCAGTCCGCGCAGCGACTATTCTCGCTTTCGGAATTGGCTAAAACCGCTTCCGGATGCAAGCCGACCGCAGCCAAAATATTTTTGAATTGTTTTTGCTGTTTCAGTGCTTTTTCGTTCGAAGCCAAGTCCGCTCCGCACGAAACCGCGCCCCGCACCTGCAAGGCATTCATTTTTTTTAAAGCTTCCGAAGGCAAAGCAAGGCCGGAAAAATGGCAGTGGCCGTCCATCCAGCCCGAATCCGCATTCATGCTAGTTTTGCCGCCTAAAGCTTTTTTAAATGTTTTTTAAGAAGAATAGTAATAAACTCCTTCAAACCAAAAACAATTCAAACCAAAAGAACCATTCAAACCAAAAAAAATTAATAAAATCAAAAAGATTGATTACAATGCCAGCCGCAAAAAAAACCGATTCAAAAAAAGCCGATTCCGGCAGTACGGCAAAACCCAAAAAAGCATCTTCGCTTTTGGAAACACAGGTTCCAACCGTACTAGCCGTATTATTGCTTATTTTGGGGCTGATGGCGGGGTTTGCCCTGCACGCCTGGTTTTTTCCCGCCAAAACCATTATCGCTTCGCCCGAATCAACACCGCTTGAAATTACATTACTAATAGATTCGGACTGCAAGCTCTGCAAAAACGAATCCTCCTTTGAAACGCTTTTGACCCAGAGAAAAATTTCTTTCCATACAACGATTGTGGATGCCAAAACTGCCGCTGGGCAGGCACTGGCAGAACAAAATAAAATCGTTTCGTTTCCAGCCGTCGTTGTTCCCGTGGAAGAATTCAAAAATGCGGACGCAGCGTTGTTTGCGAATCTGCAGGTTTCGTTTCCCATTCAAAACAATTCCCTTGTAATGGAAGAACGAATATTGGCCAGGCAAACCCGCGTGGCCGCCAATTTTATGTTTGCGAAAAACCCGGCCGGAACCGCCTGCACGGTCAAGCCCGACCAAGTCACTTTGTGGGAATTCGGCGACTTTTTAGCGCCGCCGGTTTTTGAAGCGGATTCCAAAATCCAGCAATTGGAAAACGATTTGAACCGACAACTCGATTTTGAATTCAAATTTTTGTTCGTGCAAAGCCAAAACGCGGAATATCCCGCCTTTGCACAGGCTTGCGCCGCAGACCAAGGCCTTGCCCGCGAATACCGAAGGCAATTGCTTTCGCGATACCACTCCCTGCAAATCCCCATTTGGATTCTTGACGAAGAATTTTATCTGGCCCAAAACGTCCTGCATATTGCCGACATCAACCTGTTTAAGGACTGCGTCATCAACCAAAAATATCGCGGCGCCGTTTCGCGCGACAACGGAAGCGACCTCGCACTGGCCAAAGCCTACGGATTTACCGAGCCCCGCAACACGGTTCCATGGTTTGTCGTCGACTGCCAATACGTGGTTCAGTCCCCCGACCAATTGCCAAGCCAGGTTTGCCAGCAAAGGCCAGAGTTAAGCAACTGCAAAGCCCGGTGAAAAAACAATGGCGAACCCGCTGAAACAAACTATTTCTATTTTTGTTTTAGGGCTCTTAATCGGAAGCGCGGGAATGTGGATTTATCAAACCGATTTTCAATCATCAACTACGGGTTTAGCAACACTTTCAAACACCAACAGCATTCAGCCATTTTTTTGCCCTCGCGATTCGTGCGCAAATCGTTTGTCCCAAAAAATTTCCGAAGCCAAAGATTCGGTTGACGTCGCGATTTATTCGTTTACTTCCAAAGAAATCAAAACCGCGCTAATTGAAGCCAAAAACAACGGAGTAACGGTTCGCGTATTGTTCGACGCGGGACAAGCCAAATCCCAATACTCAACAGACGAAGAACTCCAAAACGCGGGAATTTTAGTCAAGCGCATGGAACTGGAACGCGGAATTTTGCACGACAAATTCGCGATTATTGATTCCCAAACCGTAGCAACAGGCTCGTTTAATTATTCCGCAAACGCGGACGAATACAACAAGGAAAACCTCGTGTTTATTACCGATTCCGCGATTGCACACCAATACGCCGCCGAATTTGAAAACTTATGGAACCAAACCATTTGACCTTTTCCGTTGAAAAAACGGTTTACCCGCCATGCGAAGATTCCTATTTACTGGCCCATGCGCTGAAAATTCCCCGCAACGCGGCCGTTTTGGATTTGGGGTGCGGAAGCGGAATCCAAGGCATCACCGCAATCAAAGGCGGGGCCAGCGAAATTTGGTTTTTGGATATAAACCAAAAAGCGCTTTCTTGCGCAAAAAAAAACCTTGAAAAAAACATCGGGAAAAAAGAATTAAAAAAAATAAAAACGATTTTCAAAAAATCCGACTTGTTCTCCAAAATACCGGGAAAAAAAACATTTGACTGCATTGTTTTCAATCCGTCGTACGTTCCAAGCGAAACCATCCAATGGAACGACACGGACGGCGGAAAAAACGGGCGCGAAACCCTGGACAGGTTCCTAAAATCCGCGGGAAAATTTTTGAACCCCAAAGGAACGGTTTATTTTTTGCAGTCAAGTGTGAACGGAATCCAAAAAACCGAATCCAAGCTGAAAAAACTCGGGTTCGAATTTGAAATCGTCGCAAGGCAAAAACTATTTTTCGAAGAACTCGCCGTTTTTCGCTGCAGAAAAAAATGACCGCCTCAACAAAATAGAACCGTTGTTTTTCCTAAACGATACTTTGTCAAGCGAAACCCTAAAACAATTGCGAAAGGAAAAATACACGATTCACACCAAAATACGATTGATTCGGGAGCGATTCAGCATCAAAACGGATTATTTCGTCCCGGCCAAAATCCAATTCAAAGAAAATATTTGGACGAATGAAAAAAGCACACCCGGTGAAATGCTTTACGACGGGATTATTTTTGATCCTGACTTCGCCACTTTTTGAGTAAAAAAAGGTTACGTTTTGTGGTATCATTATTGAGGTGATACCTTTTGAGACAAAACGTAACCTATACTATTGGAAATATCGCATTGATTGATAAAGTTAACGAAAAGTTCGGTTTGT
>JAZDJR010000024.1:0-29898 GCA_043803815.1 Microcaldota archaeon
GGTCTTGAGTCTAGCGACTAGTTTTTCAACAATATCTTCCGAGTACTTCATGTGGGAAACCTCCATTTTTGAGCTAAAAAACGGAGGTCCCACACCCTTAAAATGCGTTTAAGGTGGGGACATATGCGTTGTCACTAAACAACTAGGTTCTAACCAAGCGCCTGCAAAACTTCTTTGGCGGGTGCGGCGTTGCTTTGGGCCGGATTTTGGAAATGGTTCCTTTTTCGCCGATTAAAAAAGCGGTGAAAGATTCCCGCGGCAATCGGCCAAAGCGCCTTAAAAAGAACTCTTTTCTAATTGAACTATATGCCGTACATGATTATCGATGTTGAAACCGTTCCCGGAAACCAAGGGGAATACGAGTCTTTGGAGTCCGACGAACAGCGCAAAAAACTGCTGAATCCGATTGACTCCCGAATTGTCGCAATCGGCCTAAAGCAAGGGCTTAAAACCACGGTTTTGTTCAAGGCGCCTGAAAAAGAATTATTGGAATCGTTTTGGAATGAAATCCGCCTTTTCAAAAAACAATTCCCAAGCGGCCAGCTCGTGGGCTTTAACATCAAAAATTTTGACCTGCCGTTTTTGGTTACCCGAAGCTTTGTAAACGACGTTGAAATCCAGCCGTTTTTGCTCAAAAGCGTCGTTGATTTGCGCGAAAAGCTATCCGCATTCAAATTCGGACATGTCCGCGGAACACTCAAGGAATTCGGCCGGTTTTTGGGAATCAAGCTTTCGGACATGGACGGCTCCATGGTCGCACAAAAATACTGGAACAAAGAACTGGACGAAATCAAAAACTATTTGGAAAAAGACCTTGACATCACCGACGCGGTTTACCAGCGATGCAAAAAAACCCGCATCATCGAAATCGAGCGATGGTAAACCAAAGCCTGAAACCTTTGGAATTGCATACTTTTAAATAAAGTTTAATTATATTTGTGATATATGAAAGGAATTCTTACTATTTTGTTGCTGGTCGGATTATTGCTTGCCATTGGATGTACGCAAGCAAATCAAGGAACGGTGAATCCGCTTGCAAACAACGCTTTGCCCGAAGGCCAAATTCTGCTAAAAGCCGGTTTTTCCGGAGCTGGAGCGCTGGATATGCGCTGTCTGGATGAAAACTACAAGCAAGACAATTCGGATTATATCATTGAAGGAGTAATCAAAAAAGTTAAAACCAAATACAATGAAGCCGGTTCGATTGTCACGATTGTGGATATTTCGATTGAAAAATTTGTCAAAGGAGAGCCATTTGGCAACAAAATCCAACTGGAATCCGCTGGCGGTTGCATTGGCGATGCTTGTCAAATAATGGAAGACAGCCCTGTTTTTGTGGAAGGAAAAAAGATTCGCTCCTATTTGACAAAAGTTGATAATTCCTATTATCCCGTTTGCCAATTGTGGGGTGTCCAGTATCTGGAAGATTTTTGCGTCGAAACCGGCCCCAGTGCGGGCTGGTGCAATCGCGTTTCCGAAACCCCCTAAGCCACAAAAAACTATTTTTTCTAATTAGTTGGTGCACTAATTTTTTTGTTTCGAGTTTATTGTTCTTCTTCAAGCCCAATCGGTTTTCGGTTCGGGCGCAAGGAATCGATTTCTTTTCGGGCTTTTTTTCGCAGGCGGTTATAAATCCCGAAAATTTCCATGTACTGCTCAATCCGATGCTGGTCTTTGAGTATCTGGCGGACTTTATTTTCAAAAAGCTTGAATCTCACAGTGTAATGCGTTTGCGGTTGACTGCCGGAATTTTTCATAAATGCAGCCCAGTGTTTTTTGAGTTCCTGCCGCTCTTCCCTTGAAAGCCCGGCTTTTTGGGAAGCAAAATGAAACGCCCATTGTCCGGATTTCCTGTCCAATAGGTTCTTGAACTCGGAAGAAATCGCGATACCCGGCTTAACTTTGTCCCGGCTCAGCCACCGCCCCATGTTTTCATAAGAATACAATTTGTTGCTCAATTTGTCTCTTGCCTCTTTGTCCAACGGCTTATCCAATTGCACCTGAATCGCTTGAATTTCGGAATTGACCCACGCAAGCTCCCGCTTTAACGCATCCGCCAATTCCATTTGTCCCAAATGCCGGCCGGCTTTTTTCACTTGTTCGCGGCGAGGCGTCTTCCGGCGTAAGTAACCCTCTTGGGCTCCGGAAAATAAGATTTTGGCGGGACTCTTTTTTTGCATACCATAATCCGATAAGAACCAATTCGGATATGTAAAATAAACCTTCGCTTTTCAAATATATCCTGGCCAAAGAAACCATTAAATAGTTGGAAATCCACTTTGGGTTCGGAGGGATTACATGACATCTGTTATCAAGCGAAGCGGAAAACGCGAAAAATTCAGCTCCCGAAAACTCGGTCAAGCCATTGAAAAAGCCGCACGCCAAGCCAAGGTTTCAACCGACGCGCGCAAAACAATGGTTCGGGAAATCGTCAGCGGAGTTTGGAAAGGAATCAAGCGCCGAAAAGCCGTCCGGGCGAGCCATATTCGCCGCATGGTGTTTTCGCGCCTGGAAAGCCGTTCTCCCAAAACCATGACCGCCTGGCGTCGCTACGAAAAAAGCCATCGCGTTCGCTGAACAAAAAAAAAACAAAAAACCCAAGCCTTAATCTTTAATTAGCGTTCGCTCTACATTTTACCGGTACGTATGACTAAAACTGCAAATCCTGAATGGGACCTTGTTATCGTCGGCTACGGCTTAACCGGCCTTGCGGCCGCCATGTATGCGGGACGGCTGGAACTGAAAACCGTTTTGGTCGGCGAAATTCCCGGCGGCCTGATTACCTGGACCGATTTGGTGGAAAACTATCCCGGATTCAAGCGCCTGACAGGCCAAGAACTCACGGCTAAACTCCGCGAACACGCGCAGGAATATAACGTTCCGATGGACTTGGGAAAAATTGACTCGATTGCAAAATTGCCAAATGGATTTTTTGAACTGAAAAGCGAAAGCAAAACCTATGTTTCCAAAACGGTTCTGGTCGCCACCGGAACCAAAGTGCGCGAACTGGACGTTTCAGGCTCCAAAGAATTCAAAAACAAGGGAATCCAGTTTTGCGCGTTGTGCGACGCGCCGCTGTACAAGGGAAAAGACGTGGCTTTAATCGGCGGAAGCGACTCCGCGGCCAAAGAAGCAATAGTGCTTTCACGCTACGCCAAAAAAGTGTATGTCGTTTACCGCGGAAAACAATTGCGCGCCGAACCGCCCAACATGGAGCGCCTGAAAAAAATTTCAAACATCGAATACGTGCTCGAAACCAATGTTGCCGCGTTTAAGGGAACAAAATTCCTGGAAAAAATCGAATTGGACAAGGCCCATAACGGAAAAAAAGAATTAAGCGTAAGCGCGGCTTTCGTGTCGATTGGCCACCTGCCATTGTCGGAACTGGCAAAGCCGCTCGGAGTCAAAACCAATTCCGCGGGCGAAATAATCGTCAACCGCAACTCGGAAACCAATATCCCCGGAATCTTTGCCGCGGGAGACGTCGTGGACACGCGCTTTAAGCAGGCCATTGTGGGAGTCGGAGAAGCGGTTTCGGCGGTTTACTCGGCTTTGCAATTCATTACCGGAAAAAACTGATTCAAAAAAAAGAATCCGGCTGAAAAAACGATTTCGAATTTTTTTACCATTTTTCGTGGCCGTTAATCGGAACGGATATATCTTTGAGACGCATTCCCGTCATATACACTTTTACTTCCTTGATTATGCTAAAAAAAACGCCAGGGTTGTTATTAAAGCCAGCACGAGGCAAACTAACTGGATTTGCTCCGCTTTTTTAATGTCTTTTAACCGGTCGCTTAAACCGAGTACAGGACCGATGCGGGAATCAAACGAATCCATGGTTTCACCTCAAATCGAATTTTTTTTCCTTGGCGGTCAAAACGCAAAAACCCAATGCCGCCTGAACGATTCCCAAAAAGCCGCCGTACAACGGAAAAAAAAGCAATAGGCAAAGCCAGTTCGAATAATTGTTTTGCTTTAGCCAAAAAAACGCCAAAAAAGAAAAACCCAAAAGCAAAAACCCGACTAAAAAACGGGACAACCGGTTGGCGGTTCCGATATTGCACGTTCCGGAAACATATTTTGCCATTTTAATCCTCTTTTTTCACCAGTTTAACGAAAATTCCCGTAATAATGGTTTGCTTGGGGTCGACCGGGGAGGCAATGCTTGCCATTTTGGCTTTTACCTTGCAATCCATCCAGTAATTCTTGCCGCCGATTTTCACCAAAAACTCCTCGTCTTTTTTGGTAATCGAGCCGCTGAACGAGCTCTTTTTTGACGTGACATCGTGCAATCGAACGGACAATAACGCGATTCCAAGCGGGGATAAAGATTGTGCAATGCGGGTCAAAACCGTTTCAAGCTCCCCGATTTCGTGCAAAGCGCGAAACGAAATGACCAAATCGAGGTTTGGCGGAATAACCAGCTCTTGCGCGTTGCCGATTAATTTTTCGTCGACTTTGTTTGTCGCCAAGTCAAAATCAATCAGGTCCATTCCAATAACAAAAATTTTTTCTCCGAACTCTTTTTTCAGCTCTTTTAATGCGCCGGCATTTCCGCAGCCCACATCCAAAACCCGAACGGTCTTGGCGTGCAGCAATTGGTGGCTGATGAATTCTTCCAGAGAATGGCTTTCGCCGGAATTCGCCAAAAAACGGTTATAATCCCGCAAGGAATTCGACTTGTCGGCAACTCCAAGGGCATATTTTTGCCGGTAATACTCGACTTCAGGCATAATTCCAACATGCCATGGAACGTAATAAAAAACGGGTTATTTTACTCCAAAAAGCGAAGGCCGACCATGACCAAGATTCCAAGAACCAAAAACAAGAACTGAAGAATGGTTTTGCCGATTGCCGTTTCCTTTTGGAGTTCGGGAACCAAATCCGCTCCGGCGATATAAATAAAGCCGCCCGCGGTAAACGGAACCAAAAACAGGTTCAGGTTTCCAAAAAAACCCAAAGAGTCATGCGCAAAAAAAATTACTCCGGCTCCAACCATTGCAATCAAAGCGGATAAAAAATTGAAAAACAGGGCTTTTTTGACGCTAAAGCCCGCATGCAGCAACACGCCAAAATCCGAGATTTCCTGCGGAATCTCGTGCAAAATAACGGCAAGCGTGGTGGTAACTCCCAGAGGAATCGAAACCAAAAAGCTTCCGGCAATCACGACGCCGTCCACAAAATTGTGCAAGCCGTCGCCGATCAGGTTGTTTATTCCGAAAACCTTGATTTTCGCGGTATGCTCGCATTTGTCCAGCGTATGGTGGTGATGCCAATGAACGATTTTTTCAAGGACAAAAAAAACCAGTATTCCGGCCAAAACGCTGATAGGCGCAAGCAGTGCGGAATCTTCGCTTTGAAAAGCCTGCGGAAGCAAATGCAAAAACGAGTCGCCGAACAAAGCCCCAGCGGAAAAGCTGACCAGATAGAGCAAAATCTTTCGGACGCGATGTTCGCCAAACGACAAGGTAAAAACGCCGATAAACGAAATCAGGCTTACGACCAAAACGCTTCCAAACACCCAAAAAAACAAATCCATTCCTTTTCACCAATGCCTAAAATTATCCGCTGTTACTAATATAAACCAAACAAAAAATCGCCAAAAACCCGTTCCTTATAACTCTTAACTACCCGAAATCCGTCAATTTAGGCTGCTTAACGGAGTTTTCAGGAGTTTTGTCTCGGACCAGTTTTTCCACCTTCACTCCCGCTCTGCGCAGGACAATCCCCGGATGCAGTTCAAAAAACTGCTTGATTAATTCCCGCGAAACCGACTGGATTGTTTGCACATCAAAAGCGGCTTCGGATAAAGATTTTATTTTGGTAAAACTTTCCAGTTGCTTTGAAACGCAGATAATCGAAACCGCCTTGAATGGAGCATTTTCCTTTTGCACGCGCACAAACAAATCCACTGCCAAAGAATCCATAAAATCCGCTATCTCTTCCCAATCCGAGGAATCTTTCGGCAGGGTTTTGATGCGCGACAACTGCAGCTTCTGCCAATCCGATTCAATGGGAGAATCGTCGATTCCGCGCGAAGAATTATACAGCAATTCGCCTTTCGCGTTTCCAAAAGTTTCCTTCAATTGCTGCAAGGGAAGACGGGATAATTCCTCGATGGTTCGGATTCCCAATTGTTCGAGTTTTTCTTCGGTTTTGATTCCAACCCCCAACAATTTTTTTGGCGGCAGGGGATTCAAAAAATCGCGAACTTGCTCCGGCAAAATAATGGTCAAACCATCCGGCTTCTTCGAATCCGCCGCAATCTTGGCAATCAGTTTGTTCGATGCAAGGCCAATGGAACACATCAAGCGCTGTTCCTGCAGAACCATTTGCTTGATTTCCAACGCAATTTTTTTGGCTTTTTCAAAATCGCCCTTGCTTTTTTCCGTCAAATCAAAATACGCCTCGTCCAAACCCACTGTTTCAATGGAACCCGAAAACGAATGGAGGATTTCCATGATTTGCCCTGAAATCTCGCGGTAGTATTCAATCCGAACCGGAACAAAAACCGTTTCGGGATGTTTTTCCGCTGCTTTTTTGGCCCACGCGAGGGGCATTCCGCTGTGGATGCCGAGTTTTCGCGCCTCATAATTGCAGGTCGCGACTGCCCCCGATTCTGCGGTGCGGCCCGAATACATCCCCACAACCACGGGTTTTCCCTTTAATTCGGGCTTTTCGCGCTCCTCAACCTGCGCGTAAAAATAGTCCATGTCGAGCAAGCCAACGATTCGCTGCATAAAACAAATGAGTTTGAAAGGGGTTATAATTGGTTTTTGGGGCGGCATTTCCGCTCAAACATCGATTTTATTTCAGGCATTTTAACAATTCTTTTTTTTCGAGGGTGCGTTCGCAGTAATAGCAGGTTCCCGAAAGCGCATCTTCGGAAATCGAAAAGCAGGTCGGGATTTTTTCCGCGTTGGTAATGCAGGAAGGATTCGGGCATTTGATAATGTCGTGGCAGGTCTCCGGCAGGGAAATAACCTGTTTTTTGGCCACAATCTTGTTCACAATCGTGTTCCAGGTTGCGCCGCTTGCCAGCAAACCGATTTTTTCCAAATCGCTTCCAGCCAATTCCATGTTTTCAATGAACAGCAAATCTTTTCTTCCGCGCTTGGAACTCTCGGTATTAATCGCAACTGTCACAGCGCCGCTGGTAGGGTCAAGCCCGAGTAACTGGATGATTTTGAGCGCGCTTCCCACGGGCAAATGGTCCAAAACCGTTCCGTTGTCAATGGGAGTCAGGCGCGGCTTGATTTCACTCGTGCGCGGCCCGGTTTCCGATTGGGGCTCGTTCACTTTTTCACATCCTTAAGCAGGTACAGCAGTGCTTCGCGCACGGGAATGCCATTTTTGGCCTGCTCAAAGTACCAGGCATTCGGCAAAGAGTCGCACTCGGTTGAAATTTCGTTGACGCGCGGCAATGGATGCATAATCCCAATCGCCCGATTTTGTTCCAGCAATTTTGGGGTAATTTGGTAAACACCCTGCACCTTTTCATATTCATACTGGTCCGCGAAGCGCTCTTTTTGGATGCGCGTCACATACAGCACATCGGCTTGGGGAATTATTTCCTCGATTTTTTCGTTCTGGTGAAAACGGGCTTTTCCCATTAATTGGCGCAGGATTTCTTCAGGCATCTGAAGCGATGAAGGCGCAACCAAAAACAATTCGTTGTTTTCAAATTTGGACAACGCCAAGGCCAAAGAGTGAACCGTTCTGCCGTATTTCAAGTCCCCCACCATTGCGATTTTCAAATTGTCCAGCCTTCCCAGTTTTTTCCGGATTGTAAAAAGGTCGAGCAAAGTCTGCGTGGGATGCTGGTTCGCGCCATCACCCGCGTTGATTACCGGCAAACTAGAAATTTCGGCTGCGCGCCGGCTGGCTCCTTCCAAAAAATGGCGCATCACAATGAACTGTGCATAGCTTGAAACCATGCGAATCGTGTCGCTCAAGGTCTCGCCTTTGGCAAAACTCGTGTTTTTGGGTTCCGCAAAACCAATGATTCTTGCTCCCAGGTTTTGCGCGGCGGTTTCAAAACTCAGGCGCGTGCGCGTGGATGGCTCGAAGAACAGGCTTGCCACAATTTTGTTTTGCAGGAATTTTTTCTTTTCCGAAACCGCAAGGGATTCCATTTCAAAAGCGGTTTTTAAAACGGTTTCAATGGCTTCACGCGAAAAATCGTTGATGCTTACAATGTCCGTCAATCCAAACAATTGAACCCTCAAAATGCAGGAGAGACGTTTTTTTATTCCTTTTGCTGGCTAAAACGATTGATGAATAATTTTTCGCCCAAATTACTCGCGGGTTCCTCCAACAAACCTCTGGCTGAAAGGATTGCCCGAAATCTGGCCATTCCTTTGGCCCAAGCCGAATTAAAGCGATTTTCAGACGGCGAAACCTATTGCCGAATCGGCGAAAACGTGCGCGGACGCGACGTGTTCATCCTTCAATCAACATCGCCGCCAATAAACGACCATTTAATGGAACTGCTCATTTTGATTGATGCCGCCAAGCGCGCAAGCGCCGCGCGGATAACGGCCGTAATCCCCTATTTTGGCTATGCGCGCCAGGACAGAAAAGCCGCGAGCCGCGAACCCATTACCGCCAAATTGGTTGCCAACATGATTTCGAAAGCCGGCGCCGACCGCGTTATGACCGTTGACCTGCATTCCGGCCAAATCCAAGGATTCTTCGATATTCCGGTGGACAATTTGATGGCCGACCAGTTGTTTGCCCGCGCCATTCCAAAAGAATTATCCCAAAACATGGTGGTCGTGGCACCCGATGCCGGAGCCACCAAACGCGCCGGCGCATTCGCCAAAAATTTCGGAGCCGAACTTGCCATTCTCAACAAGTCGCGCCCCAAGCAAAACGAATGCGCGGTACTGCACGTAATCGGAAACGTGGAAGGAAAAAACTGCCTTTTGTTCGACGACATCGCGGATACCTGCGGAACTCTTGTCAACGCCGCAAACGCGCTCAAGCAAAACAAAGCCCAAAGCGTGCACGCCTGCATTGCCCACCCGTTATTCAGCGGAAGCGCGCTTTCAAAAATCGGCGAATCCGAACTGAAATCCGTTTTCGTAACCGACAGCATTTTGCAAAAACAATTGCCCGCCAACATTCAGACCGTTTCGCTTGCCGACCTGCTTGCCAAAGCCATCGAATACACGCACAAAAACGAATCGGTCTCGTCGCTTTTCGAGTAACCTTTAATAAGCAAAGATTTTCCATTTGATACTATGCGATACATTATCCACTGCTTGCTCAGGGGACCGATTGAGAAATACCAAAAGAGCATGGTTAATGCCATTTATCAGAATTTTGGCTTAAACATTACAAAAAAAGAAAACCTTGCAGCCCACTTTACCTTGAAATACTGGTTTGAAACTGAAAACATAAAAGAAATAGAAAAAATAGCGCGGGTTTTTTGCAAAACCCACAAGAAAACCACTGTTCGCGCCGGCGGCTTCGGGAATTTTCCCCCAAAAACAGTTTTCATAAACGTAACGCTTTCTAATGGCGGGGAAAAAGTTTTTTTTGAATTTATCTCTGAACTCAGAAAAGTAAAGTGGATGTCCTGGGGTAAATACGATGCGGAAAACCTTCATTTTCACTCCACAATTGCAGAAGAATGCAACGAAAAGTTTGAAGAAGCCTGGAAATTTGTTCAAGGCAAAGAAAAATATTTTGACTGCTGGTTCGACAATATTACAATCCTTAAATCGATTGGGAAAAGACAAAATGTCGAAAAATGGAAAAGCCATAAGACATTTTCAATGAAATAACGCAAAAATCGAACTTTTTCAGGTTCAAAACAGGGACTGATTTTGCAATTTCAAATTCTGGCCAACCCGGTTTGCGGCAGCAGATTTTCGCTGTTGTTTTCTAATATAACGCCAAAATTCGAATCCGAACCGATTAATGGTGCTCCAATTCAACGTTGGATTTTTTGAGGGCACCCATTATTTTGGAAATCGGACCAAAACCGGTTTTTTCGTATGAAAACACGGCAGTGGACAAGTCCGGAATCAGTTCAAAGCACCCAGGAGCGGTTTTTGGCCGCGTTTTGCTCCAATTGCCGCAAAAAACTCATGCAAAAAAAAGGAATTTTGAATTATTAAAGGTTAGTTGTTAGTAAAAAAAATCGATTGGAAATTTTTTGTTTTTATTGGTGTGAATTTACCATGTGCGGATTGATTTGATGTTTTCCACGCCTTTGAATTCAAGCGACAGGTCTCCGGCGGCTTTTCCGGACAATAATTTTCCCGCTGTCGTGACAAAACCGTCCTTGGAAACCGAAACATTCAAAGTGACTTGCGAATCGCTTTCGTTTTTTTCCAGCGCGCCGCTGGTATGAACCAGCTTGTGGGGCTCGCGAAAAAAGTTTTTAACCGTGCGGCCGTCGCGGTTCTGATACATCAGTTCGAATTCCTTGATTTTGCCGCGGCATGAGGTTACGGCAAGCACCTTTTCGTCCCGTTCCATGGACAATTTTTTTAATTCGGGCAAAATTTCAAGCCCGTCCGCAAGTTTGAGAACGATTTGCGTATCCTGCGCCATAACAGAGAACTACAGCATTGGATTTTTAATCCTATTATTGCCTTAAAGCTGCTTTTAAAGGCCAAACAAGGGTTTACAGGATTTTGGCGGCTACCAACCCCGATTCAAACAAGCCGTTAATCATCAGTTGAACCGCCAAGGACATCAAAAGCAGCCCCATAATTCTGGTCGCAAGTTTCATGCCCAGCGGCCCCCACAGTTTGTTCAGGCGGTCGGATTGCAGCATAAGCCACAAGCCAGCCACAAAAGCAAGCACCGCGGCTGCGACAAACTGGGCCATTTCAATCGTGCCTGTTGTGCGCGCAAAAAAAACAATTCCGGTAATAATGGCTCCCGGCCCCGTAATCAGCGGAATTCCCAAGGGAGTAAACGCCAGGTTTTCTTTTTCTTCGGCCGCTTCCTGCTCTGAAGGAGACAATTCGGTTCGCGTTTTGAATCCAAGCAGCATCTCTCCGGAAATCACCAGCAGCAATAATCCGCCCGCGATTTTAAACGAAAACAATTCGATTCCCAAATAGCCGAACAAAGCGGGTCCGAAAAAACTGAAAACAAAAAAAGCCAAAAAACCGACGAGATACGATTTTTCAATTGCCTTGCGTTTTTCTTCCGGCTTCATTTTGCTTAAAAATCCCTCAAAAATAGGAATATTGGCAAACGGGTCGGTCACCAAAAAGACTCCGACAAACACCGCGACAAAAAAACCCGGGTCAAGCACGATACACCAAACAAAAAAAGGATTTTAAACCCGACGAATCCGGAAACTTTCAAGCCAAACCCCTATTTTTTGGCTTTTGGGGCCCAGCCCAGGGTGTCGGGGTTGAGCACGAGCTGCATGTGCGGATACGCGATTTCAATGTCGGGATGGCTTTTAATGGCGGTTAAAAATCCGCGGCAAATGTCCGCGCGCATGTCGCGCACGCGGCGAATATCCGTCACGAACAAAACATTGAGTCCGATGGCCGAATCAAGCAGGTCCACCCGAACGCTTGGAACCGGAATGTCGTCTCCCTGCTGCTCGATTGTTTTCATGGTTTCGATGTTGTCGCGAAGCGCTTCTTTTAATCCGCCTTTGGACAATTTGTTGGACGCTTCCTGCAAAAGCTCTATCACGTCGTGAAACGATTTTTTGTTTTGCTTGGCATTTTTGGCTGGCAATGAAACATATTCGCGGACCACTTCGGTCGCGATTTCGTACAGCAATAATTCGGCTTTTTTCCAGTTGCTTTCGTACGTAATTCCAATTTGCACGTCTTCCCAGTGCAGGTCGCCGCGCTTGGTAAAATTAATCACGGGAGAAGTAAGAACGAATTCGTTGGGCAAAGTCACGATTTTTTCGCTTCTATCCTGGCTGTCGGGCCGCGTCGACTGAATCACGGTATACATAGATTGAATCGCCAAAACATCCCCCCGAATTCCGTTGGCTTCAATCCGGTCGCCGATATTAAACGGCTTGTTGATGACAATAGTCAGCCAGCCCGCAAAATTCAGAATCGACCGCTGTAACGCAAGTGTCAAGCCAAGGCCGATTAATCCCAAAGACGCGAAAAAAATCGTCAAGTCCTTAAAAATCGTGGCTAAAATCAAAATCGCGGTAAACAGCCAGACAATATACGAATACAAGGTCAAAATCAGTTTGATTTCTTTTTTTTTGCCGCGGTTTTCCAGATGCTTTGAAATGGCAAAACGCGTAATCTGCAAAAAAATAACCGTTCCGACCAATAACAGCAAAACATTAAGCGCGGTCGGCAAGAGCTGGTTCAAAGACCGGCCCTCCAAAAAATGCGTTTTAATAATGTCTAAAATCAGGGCGGAATACGCAAAAAAAACAAGCAATAAGACCAAAACAACAAAACCGATAATAGCCAGTTTGGCCATGCGCGCGGACTTTTGGTCTTTCCAAAAACCGGCGGGTTCTGCTGCAACCTCTTTTGGGAGGCCGTTATTTTCCCCGTTTTTTTCGCTTTCAGCCATTCCAACACCGTAAAAAAATCAGTTTTAGTATTACAAGAAAAAACAGATTTTAAAACAGAACGCAGGGCAATTGACCGGCAGGCGGAGCCCTGAAAGAGTACGCCGCTGGCCGAAAGTTCAGGGATGCCTACGATTTCTAATCTCTCTTTTTGCGGTTTCATCAACGATTTTTAACCGATTGCTTCCACTAATCCAATGACTTATGCCAAACAATGCAAAACCGCTTTTGAATAACCGAAAGCTTCGCCTTCCGCTCTGGGCTCACCTCTGGCGCGGAAAACACCGCCTCTTTTTGCGCGAAATCGAAGCCCGGCGCGGCGACGGGGCCCGCCTAGTTCGCCTCATCAAGGAAAGAATCGAAAAATACAACCACCTGCAAAGCCCGAACAATCCGAAAGAACTCAAAAAAGCGGCGCACCAATTAATCCTGCGCGTCTCCGAACTAACCGACGAAATGCAAAAAGCCGAACTTGCAGTGGGGCACAAGCGCCATTGGGGTGCGGTTTACAGGGACTACTTCAACGCGTTCTGGCCCGAAATCCAGAGCCCCCTGCGCCGCGAAATCATCCGGCAAAGCAGGAAAAAAACAAAAACTGACTGAGTTACAGGTTTTTTTGAACCATTCCACCGAAAGTTCAATCGCTTTTTCGGCGTCTTCTTTTCGATTTTCCAAGTGATGCGTTGTTCCCGAAAGGATTTCCAAAAGAATAAATACCTCCAAGTGTCCATCGTATGAATATGCAACCTATTCGAAAAATTCTTATCGGTCTGGCAGAGTTTATTATCGTTTTGGGGCTTGGAATTTTTCTTGAACCCCAACTGGGGAAAATAACAATGCCGACTTTTGCCGCGGATTATACTATTGACTGGACAACTACTGCGCTAAGCATAGCCATTATCGGCATTTTTGCAATTCTTTTGCTTCCTTTCATTTCAAAGCAAAACCCGTTACACCTGCTAATTAGGCAACTGGGAAATTGGTTTTTTAGCGGCCCGGCACAAATGGTTGCAATGGGAATAAGCGCGATTATTGGGCTGGCCACTTACCAATTTGTTTCCCAGTATTTATCGCCGTTTGTTGCAATCGGGGCTTTTCTTTTTCTTCGGCCGCTGCTTGGAAAGCAACCCCAATCATTTTTGGATGAAACTGAAAACCGCATTCAAAGCGCCCAAGTTCAAACTACTTTTGACCGGCAAACAGCCGAACTCAAGGCCGAGCCAAGAAAAGGCGCGTTTTACAGCCAAAGTTATGTATTGCTGATGATTATCCTGCTTGGAATGACCTTGATAATTGTAGCGCTGACTCAACTGTGGGCACTTTTGCTTTTTAGCGCGGCAATCCTTTTAGCATTGCAACAGATGACTTTTACGTCCCAAATCATCGGCCTTCAAATAAATCCCGATACTATCACCATTGCAACCCAAGACAACAAAAAAAAGTCATTTAATTGGACTAGGCAATTGCGATTAATTATTGCGAATTATAAAAACGAAGAATTGGATTTAACAACAGTCATCATCAAAAACGAGGGTAGTTTTATTCCGCAATTCACCGCTTATTTTAATCTGCCATACGCTGACGTCCAAAACGAGCTGAACAAAATCGGATTTCTTACTGCAACGGAACAAAAAATAGGTTCTGTTTCCATTAATACAAGTTATCAAAAGTCGAAAAAAGGCTAAACATGTTTATTCGGCAGTAGGTTGCGTTTTGTTCAGCGAAATGAATATTTCGTTCCAGAATTCTTCCTGCCACAGGGCGAGTTTTCCATTGTTGTTCAAAAAAAGCAGGGGAACAAAAACATTGATGACGTCGTTGGGATGCGAATCGCCGCCGACCAACTGCGAAAACAGCACTAATCCTTGCGAGTCCGCTTTTTTTTGCACGAGTTCCAAAACTTCCTTCATTTTTTGCTCGATGTCAAAGCCCGAAAACGGCAAAACAAAATTCGGTTCCCCGTAAATCTTGGTGAACTTGGGGGACGAGCGGCTTTTGTTCAGCATAACTTCGATTGTTTTGACAAGTTCGTCCAAAGAAACGCGCCCTTCGCGGCCGGAACGCGCTTCGCGCAATTCCGGAATCGTTCCCGCCAAAAGAGCGCGCTCTTCCGGAGTCAATTGTTGCCGGCTTGCGGCTTCCATTTCGTCTTCAATGCTTTCCAATGTCAGGGATTTGGCTTTGTGCTTTAACAAAATCGCGCACGCCAAAATCGCGTTGGCGGGAATCCGCAGGCTCGCGTTTTCCAAAGCGTTGATTTTGGCCAGGTACTTGTCCGCGAGTTCGATGACATTGATATTCCACGGGTCCATTTTTTCCTGTCGGACAATTTCAAGCAGAATCGTTTTCCAGGCGGGCTGGTCGATTAAATCCAGCAAATAACCGCTGTCAATCACATCGGGCAGAATTACTCCCGCGTGTTCAAACGCGACCGACTGGCCGGAACCGGATGCATCCAAAGCGGGCTCAATTGCCGATAAAACAGGTTTTCCCATACAGTAAAATTACTCAAAACCCGAATTTAAACTTGTTTATTCCATTATTGGGCCTAAAAATGATCCTTGGAAAAAAGGCCCAATACGGCATAAAACGAAGAATATTCCCCTTTTAAGCCCTTCAGAAACCAAAAAATTTTTAGGCAGTTTAGGTTCCTTCTTCCCACGAGTTCAGGTATTTGAGCTGCTCCGCAGTCAGATTGTCCTTTTTCAGGCCCAAAGAATCGAGCTTGAGCTGCGCAATCTGCTGGTCAATCTCGCGAGGCAAGGTATACACTTTTGGTTCCAGTTTTCCCTTGTTTTTGATTCCGTATTCCAAGGCCAAAGATTGGCCGCAAAACGACAGGTCCATGACTTCGGAAGGATGGCCTTCGGCAGCCGCCAAATTCACAAGGCGACCTTCGGCGCACAAAAATATTTTTTTGTTGTTTTTTAACTGGTATTCGTCAAGCTGCCAGCGAATCCTTCTTTTGGAAACCTTGTTTTGTTCCAATGAATCAACGTCGATTTCCGCATTAAAGTGGCCGCTGTTCGCAAGCACCGCTCCGTTTTTCATCGACTGCATGTGTTCCCAGGAAATCACGCGCTTGTTTCCCGTAATCGTCACGAACACGTCGCCGATTTTACTCGCTTCCATAATCGGCATGACGCGGTAACCGTCGGCAAACGCCTGCAAGGCACGCACGGGTTCGGCTTCGCACACGATTACGTTGGCGCCCATTCCCGATGCGCGGTTGGCGACTCCTTTTCCGCAGTCGCCGTAGCCGATGACCACGAATTGTTTTCCCGCCAAAAGCAAATTGGTGCAGCGGAGTATTCCGTCCAAAGTGGACTGTCCGGTTCCGTAATAATTGTCAAACAAATGCTTGGTCAAATTGTCGTTGACCGCAATAATTGGGTATTTCAAAACCTTGTCGCGTTCCATGGCGCGCACGCGGATGATTCCCGTGGTGGTTTCTTCGCAGCCCACAATCAAATCTTTCAGCAAATCTTTTCGCTTGGTGTGGATTTCGGAAATCAAATCGCACCCATCATCAATCGTGGCCTGGGGCTTGTCATCCAAAACCTTGTTCAAAAACTTGTAATAATCCTCATGAGTTTCGCCTTTGTAGGCAAACACTGCCACGCCATCTTCCGCGAGAGCGGCGGCAATGTCATCCTGAGTTGAAAGCGGATTGCAACCCGTAATCGAAACTTTGGCTCCGCCGTCAACGAGGGTTCGAACCAATAATCCGGTTTCTTTGGTCACGTGCAAGGCCATTCCCACGCGGATTCCTGCTAGGGGTTTTTCTTTTTTGAATCGTTCGCGGACCTTTGCAAGGGCGCCCATCTGCATTTGTGCCCATTCCATATTCATTCGGCCCTGTTCGGCAAGCTTGATATCCTTTACAAAATAATCCATTTTTTCACCTTGACTTGTTGGTTTTTACCAAATGGGCAACCAAATCTTTTTTAATAGAAGGTGGGTAATCGCTTCACGAAAACCTTCAAACCGTACCCTGTACATTTCAAAAAAAAGCCAAAAACACGGGGTTTTGGGGGTTTTGTCAGCCAGGAAACCCTTGAAGAATTCGTTGTCTACAAGGCCTTATACACTTCAAAAGAATTCGGAAAAAACGCGTTTTGAATTCACTCCAAAAACAATTTTTGTCGGATTAACCAAACTAATAGTTTTTTATAAGTTTGGTTGCTTCTACTTTTTATGACGATTCCGTTGAAAAACCGGTTGAAGCGCCAGGCCCAAGTCCGATTGGCGGAACTGCAGGACGAAGCGGTCGATATCGTGTACCGGGTTCTTCCAAACGCGGTCTTGCACGGGGGAACCGCCATCTGGCGCTGTTTTTCTGGAAACCGCTTTTCCGAAGACCTTGATTTTTACGCGCTCGCCGGAAAAAACTTTCGAGAAGAGCTTGAAGCCGAGCTCCGGAAAAGAAGCCTGATTTTGAGCAAGTTTAAGCAAACGGAAAACGTTATTTTTGCCAAGATTTCAAACCAACAAACCGAGGTTTCACTGGAAATCGCCGTGCGCAAAAGCCCCAAAACCGTTTCAACGGCTTATGAACGGACGGACGGCTCTTTTGTCGAAATATTCTCGCTTTCCCCCGAAGATTTTTTGGCTGAAAAAGCCAGCGCGTACCAGAACCGAAGACTGGTGCGCGACTTGTACGATGTTTTTTTCCTTTTGGACAAAAGCGATTCTATTGAAAAAGCGAAAAAAGAACTCGAAAAACTTGTGCACGAATTCAAGCCGCCCAAAGACGAAAAAAACCTGAAAATTCTCGTCTATTCCGGAATCGCGCCTTCCGTCAATTCCATGCTGGAAAGAATCCGAAAGAGGCTTTCCAAATGAAATACGCCAAAGAACTGCGGGAAGAGTTCTCAAAAAAACCGGTTTTTTCGCTTCGCGATATCCGAACACGGTTCGCAGCCAAAAAAATCAGCTCGGCTTATGCCAACGTGCTGTTGAACCATCTGCTGAAGCGAAACGAAATGCATCGCATTGCCAGAGGATTCTATTCGTTCCACAACGATCCTAACGTGATAGCGTTTGCCATCCAGCCATCCTATTTTGGCCTGCAGGACGCCTTGTCTTTTCACGGCTTATGGCAGCAGCAAACCATTCCCATTCTGATAACCCCTAGGAAAATCCGGAGCAGTTTTCGCCTTGTTTTAGGTTCCAAGGTATTGGTCAAGCGGACCCAACGAACCATGTTTTTTGGCATTGAAATGAAAAAATACCTGGATTTCTGGGTTCCGGTTTCGGACCCTGAAAAAACCCTCATTGATTTTTTTTATTTCAGCCAGCCGCTGGAAAAAACCGTTCTGAAAAAATTATTGAAAAAAACCAATCCAAAAAAATTGCGGGAATACCTCAAACAAGTGCCGAAAAAAACGCGAAAAAAAATCGAAAAAGCGTTAAAACTACGGCACAGGTTCAATGAACTCTGGAAAAAAGCAAAAAAACCGAAAAATGGCAGAAATTAGAATCGCACGATTTCCCTGAATTCGGAAACGCGGTTTTGGATGTCCGCTTTTGAGATTTCCAGCAATCGGTCGCAGGAAAACGATTCCGCGTTAAACGAAGCGACCGCGCTTGCGGTTACCATGGCTTTTCGCAGGTTTTTTTCGGTTACTTCTTCTTCGCTGGCAAGGTAGCCAATCAAGGCGCCGGCAAAAGAATCTCCGCAGCCGGTAGGGTCTTTGACGGTTTCAAGCGGATAGCCCGGAACCGAAAAAAATCCGAAACCGCTTTGCTTTTTTTGATTTCCAAAAAAATGCTTGGAAAACAAGACCGCGCCGTCTTCGCCTTTTTTTATCAGGGCAAATTCCGAATCCAGTTTCAGGATTTCCTGAGCGGCTTGGGACAACTGCGGGGTTTTGAACAGTTCGCGCGCTTCCGAATCGTTCATCATCATAAAATCCGCGAGGCGCACCATTTCCAATACGTCCGAACGCTGCGATTCAATCCATAACCTAATGGTATCCGCCAACAATAATTTCGGTTTTTTGGAAAACAATTGCGCGAATTGTTTTTGTTTGGCGGGATTCTCCGTTCCAAGAAAAACAAATTCGCTTTTTTTCAAACGCTCGGAAAGTTCCGGCTTCAAATCAAGCAGGGCATTCAATTCGACTTTTTCTTCCCGCTCGTTGACGTCAAAGCCGTATTTTGCAAACCAGCGGAACGATTTTTGGGAACTGTACTGCAAACCGGAAATATCGATTCCGCGGCTTTCCATTTTGTTCAGGAATTCTTTCGGGTAATCGGTTCCGACGCTTCCCACAACCGCGGTCTTGGAAAAAAAACTGCATCCAATCGCGGCGTAAGGGCCCGAACCGCCGATTGCGTCTTTTACCGTTCCAAACGGAGTGGTCAGGGAATCGAGGCCGAAAGAGCCGACAACCAATACCTGCGGTTTCATGGTTTCACTTTTTGTCCATCAATGCGGTCAGTTTTGAAATGACGTTTTCTATCAGTCCGTCACCGACCAAATCAACCAGCAATCCTTTTTTTCGGTAATATTCAATCAAAGGCTTGGTCTGCTGTTCGTAAATCGCAAAGCGCTTTTGGATGGCCCGCGGCTGGTCATCGTCGCGCTGGTAAAGCTCTCCGCCGCAATCGTCGCAAACCCCTTCTTTTTTCGGCTTTAGTGTCTTGATGTTGAAAATCTTGTTGCAGTTTTTGCAGGTGCGCCGCGAAGTGAGGCGCGACATCAGCACTTCGTCGCTGGCGAAAAAATTAATGACCTTGTCGATTTTTTTCCCGAGCTTTGCCATTAGTTTGTCCAGCATTTCGGCCTGGTCCAAGTTTCGCGGAAACCCGTCCAGGATAAAACCGTTTTTGCAGTCGGGTTTTCGCATCCGCTTTTCCAGAATTTCTGAGGAAAGTTCGTTTGGAACCAAGTTTCCGGCATTAATCAACAATCCGATTTTTTTTCCAAGGTCCGAACCCGTGGCTACTTCCTGCCGGAACAAGTCTCCCGTTGAAAGCTGGGGAATTTTTTTTATCACGCTTAACCGCTGGGCATAGGTCCCTTTTCCCGCGCCTTGCTTGCCTAAAAAAACCAGATTCATAATACTCCCCCGTTTTTATTTTTCCCAAGTTTTTTGCTTTCACAAGCAAAAAAGCTGAAAGTCAGATTCATTTAATCCCTCCGATAAAAAACTCTGATTATCCAATAATCAACTTATTTACAAAAAGGCTCTGTAGAAATCCTTTTTAAATAAAAGAAAACGCTCATGATACTGGTGGTGTCATGAGCATTTATGGTATCAAGGTTTCAAAGTTTTATAAACTTTGCTTTCGGGTTTTTTCCGAAGTTCGATTCCCGCTTCGGTTTTCGAGGTTCTCGAAAACCATGTACGGAAACTTTGTACACGTGTTTTTGCTCGTGTACAAAGAACGGCTAAACGTGTCGTACCGGCGTTTTGTCCGCATTGTCGAAGAGTCCGGACTCTGCCGCATGCTATGCATCAAACGCGTTCCCCACTTTACCACGCTGCAAAAGTTTTTGCAACGCGTCAACAAAGCCCTGTTTGAAAAAATGGTGAGAGCCTGCCACAAGTTGTTGAACCTGAAAAACGTGGAAGCCTGCGTGGACGGCACCGGTTTCTCAAACACCAACCCGTCGCACCACTACATCAAACGCGTGGACGGCGTAGAGGTCAAAAACTACACCAAAACCACGTTTTTAACCGATAATAACACCAAACTCATTTTGAACGTGAAAACCCATTCAGACCACGCTAGTGAAGCACTGGACTTTGTGCCGCTCATTCAAGAGTTAAAGTCGGCATTGTCCTGCGTGCTGGCCGACAAAGGCCACGACTCTGCCGCGAGTCGCGAGTTCTGCTGGAACAATGATATCGAGGTTCACATTCCGTTGCGCGACTGGAAAAACAACCGCCGCGGTTACGGTCACAAAACCCATTTTTCAAAACAAAGAAAAAAAGCTGAAAAACTGTTTGACCCAGTCCTGTATCGGCGACGTGCACTCATCGAGTCGGTCAACTCGGCCATCAAACGAACGTTGGGCGATTGGTTGCTGGCCCGCAACCCCAGCAACCAACAAAAACAAGCCACCCTAAAAGCCTTGACTTATAACTTGGAAATTTTGGACAAAACCATCAAAATCCGGGTCTATATAAGCGATTGAGGATTTCTACACCGCCTTACAAAAAGAAAAGGTTAAAAGCCTCGTTGAAGTTATTTTATGGGCAAATAATGAACTCTAATCCTCAAAAAAAAGGCCAATCAGCTCTTGAATATTTGATGACTTACGGCTGGGGGTTGGTTGTTGTTGGAGTTGTTATTGCGGCGCTTGTGTTAATTAATCAACCTTCGCTTATAGCCAACAGTACTACCGGGTTTAACACCAGTTTGCTTGTTAAAAATACGCTTTATCCGAAAAGTGCGTATGAACCCTTGCAGCTCATTATTGTAAACCAGAGCGGTCGCACCTTAAGCGGCGTAACGCTTGCCGTTAAAGTCAATGGTGCGAGCATTACCGGGACAACCATTGTTGACCCGCAAATCCTCAAGCCCGGCCAGCAAGCCAGCCTGTTTTTTATGCCCACTACTCCCGCTAAATGGTCCAGTGGAAAATTGCAAGTCGAAATTATGATTACCGCGCAAGACCAGGACCTGTTTCAAAAAGCCAGTACCGGACAAATCACTTTTCAAGTAAGCCCAAGCGGACCCATCTGCTATTCGATTGTCCTTGAACCATCCACGATTACGCAAACCGGCGGCACAGCCGCTGTCACGTTATTATACGACAACTTATCCGCGCCTGTTACGGTTACCAATTTTGATTGTAGTGGTGGCATTGCCGGAGGCGCATCATTCGTGTGCACTGACGGTTCTTGTAGCGGAAAAACCTGCGGCAACTATACTGCGGGCGAAGAAGGATCGCATTCGATCACAGCTACGTTAACTTACGCGGGCGGAACGGTTACGTGCCCGGCCACCACTCTGACCGTCAGTACGCAACCGCGCTGCACGGCGAGTTTTAATCCAAACTCGATTTTCACAACCGGTTCAACGGCGTTGGATATAACTTCTTATAACAATTTTACTGGAAAACCAACCACAGCTTCAGGCGTGGTTTGCGGAGACGGCGCGGGTCCTAACGGAACTCAACCGGTTTCGTGTACTGCTGTGGGAAACGGAACCTGTTCGGGTTTGTCCTGTAGCGGATACGCGCAGGGAATCTATAGCGCTCCGGCGGTTACGGTTTCATTAATGAACGGTTCTACCCCAATTTCGTGTTGGGTTGATAACACGCTTACGGTAAACACGCCTCCCGTTCCCGCGTGCAATTTTACCGCGCCGGCCAGCGGCGCTACGCCGTACTTTTCGGGGACTCCGCTGGCTGTTCCGGTAACCGTTTCGTATAGCACTTTTTCGCCGGTTCCAAACCAAAGTTATTATAGCGACCCTAACACTTCAACTTCTCCTAAAATTCAATGCGTTTCCGGAAATCCGGGAACAGAAGTACCTCTTACTTGCACCAGCAGTCCGTGTACGGGAACTTGCACGTACACCGACGGCGGAAGCAAAGCGTTATCCGCTATCGGATTGAAAAATTCAACAAGCGGCCAAACCGCGTTGTGCACCGGAACGCCGACTATTTCAATCGGTTATTGCGGGGATAGCCAATTGCAAACCTCGAACGAACAATGCGATAGCAACTCTCTTTTGAACGGAAAAGACTGCACCACAGTTCTAGGCGGATATACTGGCGGAACCTTGGCTTGTAAATCGGATTGCACGTTTGACACAAGCGGTTGTTTTTCCACGAATTTGAATGCCTGCGGAACCCCGCTTGGCGGCTGGCGCAACAACCAAACATATACGCTTTTGAACGATGTGACCGCTTCTTCGGGCCAGGCCTGTTTTTCGTTTGATGCCGTTGCTTCCAATGTCACCTTAAATTGCAACAACAAAACAATTGCCGGCGATTCGGGAGCGCCCAACGGTGCCATTGATATTTTAGGAAACGGAAATACGGTTCAGAACTGCATCATTAATAATTCTCCCGCGGGAACCGGAATATACGTAGCCGGCACAAACAACAAGCTTTCAAACAACACCATTCAAAACACGACCACGGGAAAATCAATTTGGGTGCTTAGCGGCGGAAACAACCAGCAGCAAGGAGAACAAGCCAATATTTGTCCTGTCGGAACTTGTTTTGAAACCGACCCGCTTAATTCCAGTTCTTCCAGAATTTGCGGAGATTACGGCGGACGCAATTGCGGAGCACCAATAGCACTTCCTGCCCTATGCGCCCCACCCGCAGGCGGCTGGATTAGCGGCCAAGCATACACGCTTACAGGACCAATAACCGATACTCTTTCTTCCACATGTTTTACGATTAACCAACCCAATATTACCCTGGACTGCCAAGGAAAAACCATCACGGCAAGCAAGACTGGCAGCGTGGGAATCAGCATTACGGCTCCGGCCCAGAATGTGACTGTTAAAAACTGCACGATTACGGCAGGAAATCAGGGAGTCATGATTGCAGCAAGCAATGCCAAAGTGGAATACAACACGATTTCAGTGTTTAATACGGGCTACACTTTATCTGTCGCGGGAGTTCTCGCAAATTGCACAGCAAGCCTCTGCACCGGAATCAGCATCAGCCACAACACGTTTCCAAGCACTAGCAAAAATCAAGCAGTCTCGGTAAGAGGGGCAACTGGTTTTGGTGTTACTAACAGTACAATTAGTAACAATACCATTGATTATGAAGGAACTACAAGGACCTACTCCAGCATTTTCTTTGACTCCTTTGTTTATGGGAACACGCTTTCTAACAACTCGATTACAAGCGACAGGAATTACGATAGCGCTGTCGGTTCCGGTGCCATCATATACATACAAGTTAGTGGACAGAATTCGATTTTGGACAATACCATTAATGCCACTAATTCGACCTCACCCCCAATTGGAATATATACCGCTGGCGGTACCTGTGCAAACAACAATTTTAGCGGGAACAACTTTTGCACTGGATACTACGGTGCTGCCATTTACAATAATTGCCCCACACCACAAGCAACGAACCCAAACAGATGCCCGACAAGCAAATGCTATGATACTCAAGGAACCACTATTTGCGTTGCAAAGAATTCATTCAGCAATTGCAAAGGAACTCCCTGCTAAGGAATTAAATACCAAAACATTTTGAATCTGTTTTCTTTTATTATTCAATTTTTTTGAACGGGCGAGCAAAACGGTTTTTTTTTACTTTTTGGCTTTCTTTTTCGCCCAAAAATCAACTACAATCTGAATTAAATCCCTGCTGAAACTGCGCACCTGCTTATGTTCCAAAAAACGGACTGCAAAACCATTTTTTTTCGCAATGCCCAAAATCCGCTTTTCAATCTCTTCAAACGGGTTGTCGATTCGCTACTTGAATTTCGGCTTCCTTTTTTCCCGAAGCCAAAAAAAGCCGGCCAATAGAAGCACTACAACAATCACAATGCCTACAATGGGAGCAACCGGCCCGCCAGTGACTGGCTCCGAGGACGGTGCCTGCGGTTGGAAAACCGACTGGCAAATTCCCCTTTCGCAAAGCCCGTTTGGACATGCGGTTCCATTGGTGGCAAAAGCAAAAACACAGTTTCCATCTCGGCAATAATCTACTGTGCAGGGGTTTGAATCGCCGCAGTTTTTTCCTTCACAGGAATTGACTTTTTCGAGTTCGAATAATAGGAGTGGTTTTTTGAATTGTTCCAGTTGTTCTTGGGTTGGAAGCGTTTCCTTGCTGAAAGTGTAGGAAATGGTTTTGGATTCTTTGGGCTCCAAATCGCCCACTGAAAATGCTACGATGGGGTCGGCTTTCACAATTTCAATTGCTGTCAAGCTTTCGATTTTAGCGGCATCCAGCAACAAGGATTTGGGGATTTCCTCGAAAACCCGAGCGGTTTTCATTTTCTGGTTGCAAGAATTGGTCACGTTCAAATCCAAAAATGCCTTGTAGCCAATGATTTGGCCTTGCGCATTCTTAATTGGGTTCACCCGCACGCTTCGCACAAACTGGTTTCCACTGCACAAAGCGATTTGGTTTCCAGTTCTCACTAACTCCTGCACGAATGGCAATTCCAGCAATTCTCCCGAAGAATCGTCTGCCGAGTACTCCTTGGTTGCTGACAATATCGGTTCTTCTGAAGAACCTGGTTCTCCAGATGGATTGGAAATGGCAGTGCAGGTAACGGAGCAGCATCGCACGGAATCGTACGCATTTAACCAACCGCCTGAACAATTCTCGTCTGCCGTACAAATATCGCTTCCCGAATAATAGAAACAGGCAGGATAACCTCCACCACCCGTATTATTGTTATTTCCGGAGCTAACTGAAACCGTTACGGTTACATTGGCATCCAAACTGTTGTTGTCCGCGTTATCCGTCGCTTTCATGTAATACACATGGGTTCCGTTGGCTTGATTGGTAAAAGAATAATTGGTATTGGTCCCGTTATTGACAAACGCCGAGTTTGCATTGCTGTCCACTGCTACCCAGTATCGCGCAATGCCCGAATTGGAATCGCTTCCCAAATATTGGATGGTTACGGTTGAACTGGTGCTTGTGGAACCAGTAACCGGAGAAGAAATGCTGACAAGTGGGGCTGTTTTATCAACCAAAATGTAAACCGTGTTGATGTCGTCCCAGTTTCCGGTGTTATCAACGGCATTAAAATCCAACGCATAATTTCCGTCCGTGCCAAAGAAAATGTTTGTATCGTAAGCAGTCCACGCCCCATAACTGACACCTAAGTTTGAATCTGCATCTTTCCGGAAATATTTTGTTGAACAGCCCGAAAACGCATCGGAACAGGTTAAATGGATGTTAGCATCAGTCTTCTGCCACGCATAATTATTATCCGCCACTACACTGGGATTGGTTTTGTCCACTAAAACATAAAACGTGTTAGTGTCGCCGATATTTCCCGCGTTGTCAGTACTGTTGAAATCGATTGCCCAGTTTCCGTCGCTGGTAACCAGGATGTTCTTGTCAAACGCCTGCCAATTTCCCCAACTGATGCCGGAACCCGAATCCGTGTCCAAGCTATACCAAGTACTCGAACAACCAGAAGTAGCATCCACACACGTCAAATGAGCATTGGCATCGTGATTCTGCCAAGTAATATTGCCGTCCCAGCTTGTTGAGGGTTTGGTGTTGTCTATCATGAAATTGTTGTCCGAGGAATTGAAATCGGTTTGGTTTCCGTCAGTAATGCTTATGAGCAGAAAATAATTAGCGTCCACTATGTTTGAGATGTTCCAGTCTATCGAGCATTGTGTTGAATCAAAAAAATTGGTATCCTGACAATGATAAGGGCCGCTGGTGGAAAGACTGCTCAGATTCAAGTCTCTGACAATGCTGGTTCCGGTTCCTTGTGTGGCGGAAAGAGAATAATTCAGGTCCACCAACAAATTGTTGGTGTCATCTTGCACGTTAAAATCAATGGTCAGATTGCCATCGCGCGCATACGAAAAGACCGGAAGCGGCTGGTTATCCAAGTAGGAATCAATCCGCGTCAAATTGACATCAGGCGGCAAATTAACAGTAAGAGAAACACTAGCCGTTGAACTATTATTATCCGCATTATCATTGGCGATTACATAATACGTGTGAAGACCGCTTGTTTGACTGGTAAAAGAATAGGCAGTATTGGTTCCGTTGTTGACCCAGGTCGTGCCGTCACTAGATACCCAGTATGTCCGAATACCAGAGTTTTCGTCCGAACCCGAATAGGACAGGTTAACCGTAGAACCAAGCTGCGTAGAACCATTGGCTGGGGAAGAAATGCTAATGGTTGGCGCGGTTTTGTCAATCAAAACGTAAAACGTGTTGGTGTCTCCGATGTTTCCTGCATTATCCGTTGAATTGAAATCAATTGCCCGGTTCCCGTCCAGCGTAACCAGGATGTTCTTGTCAAACGCCAGCCAATTCCCCCAACTGATGCCCGAACCCGAATCCGTGTCCAAACGATACCAAGTACTCAAACAGCCAGAAGTAGCATCCACACACGTCAAATGAACATTGGAATCTGTTTTCTGCCAAACAATATTGCCATCCCAGGAAGTGGAGGGTTTGGTATTGTCAATCATGAAATTCTTGTCTGATGCCTTGAATCCTTCCGCCACGTTGTGAAAGTACAGTAGCGCATAATAGTTTCCGTCCGCGACATTGCTGATGTTCCAGTCAAAGGCACAGTGCGTTGAATCCAAAAAATTAGTGTCATCACAAGTAAAAAAACCAGACACAATATTGAAGTCCTTGAATACGCTGGTTCCGGTCGCATACGTTGCATTTGCCGAATAATTAAAGTCAACCGCAAAATTCTGGTCATAGGTTCCAATCGCATTAAAATCCATGGTCAAATTACCATCGCGCGCAGACGAAAAAACGGGAAGCGCACCGGAAAAAGGATTATTATCCACTTTATTAATAGTGCTTGTGATGGTGTGCTGGGCACGCAACTGCATATCCCACAACTGGCTAATCGTAATAACATCCAAATTAGTCCCATTCGAATCCAAGGTCGCCAAAAAATCGATGAACGAATTGAAATCACTGATGCTCCAGTCCATCGACGTATCGGCACCGGTTTTTAAGTTGTGAAAATTGAATACGCACACATCGTTCTGGTCCACGCAATTCCAGACCCTGCCCTCAACTGTTGCAAGCGGAACTGGAAAGCCAACCGACACCCTGGGAAGGTAGTACGGGTCGCGCATGGGAAAATTATAATCCGCCGTAGCCAAACTAGTGGCAGCCGTGCTGATAAAATCATCAATCGCGAATTTGATGGCGGTACTGGTCACGCCGCCAGGATACGCGTAATGCATCGAGGCCCGGGTCCAGCCGTTCCCGTCAATCAGGTTTTTGTTCTGGTTTATGTCCGCCACGGCATCCGAAACGGAAAGACCTGTCAAAGTGGTGGCGCCATGCGTTCCAATATCCCAGCCAGCATTGTACATTTCCTGGATTTGCGCAATAGACAGTTTACCGGTATCCCCTGGACTGTTTCCGGCGCTGTTCATAATCAAAAAACTGGTTCCCTTGAAACCCTTTTCAGCCATTTTTGGATAGGCCGCGGTATACTCTGAAACATAATCGTCATCGAATGTCAAGAGAATTTTGGCCCCAGTAAATTGCCTTTTGTAAAACTGGATTCTATCAAAGGTTATATTGAAGTCATTTCCACTGGCTGAAGCAGTTTGAATCCGGATTTGTCCAACCGAACTCATGCTCATCAAAGGACTGTTTTTGGAACAGGTGTCCATATTAATCCAGCCCACATGCTTTTGGTATTTGTCGAAAATATAGGAGTTAAGTGATGGTACCACATACGTCAAAAAACTGCAGGACCAATAAGCGCTAATATCGGTATTCGCGACAAAAATAGTAGGGCCGCTCGTGCTCTCGGAATTCTGGTCTGTATAATAATCAAAACGCAGAATATTGTAGGAGGAATCCAGTCCATAAAGGGCAGTAAAATTCTTTACCCGGCTGGCCTTGACGAGTGCCCCATTGGTTGTACCCAACCGGACGCCGTACGAATCATTGGTGCGCGAAGAATTAGTATCCTCTTCCACCGAAGAACCAGCAGGCGTGACAGCAACCCATTTGCCGGTTCCCACGCCTTCATTCATGTCGCTTACGGTCACGCGGTCATTGACAAGCGAAAAAGCGTTCATGCTGAGCACTAACAAAAAAAGCAAGACAAGAAAAATGTGGCAACGATTCAAAGAAATTCCCTCAATTCAGGATAAATTTACCACAAACTTGAATTTAAGCGTTTTGATCGGAAACGCGCCCTGCTACCAAGCCTTTTTCTTCCTCCAAAACAACCTTGTTCCAGATGAACACAATCCAAAAACTGGAACTTTTCGTTAGCGTTGGATTTGCCATGCTTTTTCTTTTGTTTTGGCGGGTATTTTGTCGAGTAGTGTTTTGATTTGGTTTATGTCGTTTTTGTATTCGATTGGTTGTTTTGTTTGGTAGTTGTATAATTGAGTGGTTTGATTAACCCTCTTGCGATAGGTATTTTTTCTTCCTCAGCGTTATTTGTGCAAAGTGATTTTTATGCGGAGGGAGAGAATGGTTTCTTTGGTTGGTTTTTCGTTGCGCCAAGCGCACAAGCGCGTTGAGCGCTTGGGCGACAGACTGATAGAGGTTGAAAAACTGGTGGACTGGGAGCGGTTTCGCCCCATTATTGCCAAACTGTATGCGGATGACCCGAAACTGGGTGGCCGGCCACACACCGACGAGGTTATTTTGGTGAAGTCGTTGGTTTTGCAGTCATGGTACAACCTGGCGGATGAGGAACTGGAATACCAGTTGGCAGACCGGTTATCGTTCCAACGTTTTTTGGGTTTCCCAGAAAACATCCCTGACTATTCCACTATCTGGTATTGCAGGGAGCGCTTGACCAGTTCCAAACAGTTGGAAAAAATCTGGGTTGAACTCCAACGGCAACTTGATGCCAATGGTTTTGGTATCAAAAAAGGAGTCATTCAAGACGCAAGCATCGTGACCGCCGATGTTGGAAAGAAACGCCAGTACTTGGAAAAAAAGGCAGCCAAAGAAGGAAAGGTCATTACGTACAAGCCAAGGCAGATAGCGCACCAAGACCACGATGGTTCATACACTGTCAAAAACGGACAAGTTGATTTTGGATACAAAATCCACCAAAAATGTGATGTGGAACGCGGGTTCATCCGAAGCATTGACGTGAGTACCGCGTCGTTGCATGACTCGCAAGTGGATTTATCCGAAAAAGAGGACGTTCGCATGTTTCGTGACAAAGGATACGCTGGAGTCCCACTCAAGCATGCGGGAGTAAAGGACAAAACCATGCGAAAAGCCAATCGCGGTCAAGCGCTCACAAAAAAAGACAAGGACTACAACTTTCGCATTTCCAAAAAACGTTCTCGCGGAGAGCGACCATTTTCAGTCATCAAACGCGTGTTTCACCGCGGCCATACCCTGCTCAAAAACCTGCTTCGAGTCACCGTTCAACAAGTCTTCAACGCGTTCGCCTACAACGTGTACAACCTTGCCACGTATGCCAGAGGCTCATAGCCTCCGGCATCGACAAGCAACAAAAAAACAGGGAAAATCAAACGACAAACGGGTTTTGGCAGACCAAAACCCGCCAAAACCAGTCAAAATTCAGCACATCTTAAAAAAACAAGGGATAATCTGGAGTGAACCCCTTTTTTTGTGCTTGAAGTTAAGCACCGACCCCCTTTAATATTTTTTGTTCGAACTCGGCCGGTGGCTGGTAGCCAATAGCCGAGTGCAACCGTTTTTTGTTGTACACTTCCTCGATGAAATGCTCGAT
>JAZDJR010000025.1:0-31613 GCA_043803815.1 Microcaldota archaeon
AGAAGCCAGTCTGGCGACTAGTTTTTCAACAATATCTTCCGAGTACTTCATAGTGGGAAACCTCCATTTTGAGCTAAAAAACGGAGGCCCCACACCCTTAAACAACGTTTAAGGTGGGGACATAAGCGCTGTCACCAAACATATAGCAAACCGTGGAGGAACGGTTTGCTAGAAGCAAAAGGGGTATTGGCCCCTTTTGCAAGGATAATAAAAGGATTTTCGTACCCAAAGTATTACTTTTTCCCCAAAAAAAGCCGTTTTTAGCAAGGTAAAGAAACATTATGCAAGACGCAATAAAATTGAAGGGCTGCCGACAGCACAACTTGAAGAATTTCGATTTGGATTTGCCGCGCAACAAGTTTATCGTGATTACGGGCCTCTCCGGCAGCGGAAAATCCACGTTGGCGTTTGACACCTTGTACGCCGAAGGCCAAAGGCGATACGTAGAGTCCTTATCCGCTTATGCCAGGCAGTTTTTGGGTTTGATGGACAAGCCCGACGTGGACTCCATCGAAGGCTTGTCGCCGGCAATCGCAATCGAGCAAAAAGCCGTGAGCAAAAACCCGCGCTCAACCGTCGGCACGATTACCGAGGTATACGATTATTTGCGCTTGTTATTCGCGCGCGTGGGGGTTCCCCATTGCCCCGTCTGCAACAAGGTTCTGGCGGCGTCCAGTACGGATGCGATTGTGGACTCGGTTTTTAAGGATTTTTTTGGAAAACCCGTGCAAATTTTGTCTCCTGTGGTGCGCCAAAAGAAGGGAACCTACGAAAAATTATTTGAGGACTTCAAAAAAAAGGGTTTTGTGCGCGTTCGCGTGGATGACGTGAATTATTCCTTGGGCGACAAAATCGATTTGAACAAGCAGTTAAAGCACGACATCGAAGTCGTAGTCGATAGGTTTGTGGTTTCCGCCGCGGAGCGTTCGCGTTTGGCGGAAAGCGTGGAAACCAGTTCGTCTTTGTCCGACGGGTTTGTATTAATCGTTTCGGGAACGAATGAAAAATTGTTTTCCAAAAAACTGCGGTGCGACGAGCATGAAATCAGTTTTGAGGAATTACAGCCCAGAATGTTCAGTTTTAATTCGCCTTTTGGCGCGTGCGAACAATGCCACGGCTTGGGCTTTAAGCAGGAGTTTGACGAAAAACTCATTATTCCAAACCCAGACAAATCGATTTTAAAAGGCGCAATCAGCCTTCCGGGCTACGGTTCCTTGACGGGCTGGCGGGGACAGCAATTGGCCGCGGTTGCGCGACATTTCAAGTTTGACATTGCCAAACCGTGGTATACTTATTCCGAATCCATCAAAAAAGTGATTTTGTACGGCTCGGAAGAACTCGTGCATTTCGAGTATTCTTCCCAGTTTTCGGATTCCATGTTCAGCGGCTCCAACAAGTTTGAAGGAGTCATCCCGATTCACGAACGCTTATACAAGTCCACCAAATCCGAACGCCGAAGAAGGATGCTTGAAGAATTCATGCGAATCCAGACTTGCGGCGCCTGCAACGGAACGAGATTAAAGCCCGTGTCAAGTGCGGTAAAACTGGGAGAAAAAAACATCGTTGAAGTGACCAACCTGACGATAACAGAACTAATCGAATTTTTTAAGGTTTTGGAATTAAACAAACAGCAATTTGAAATTTCCAAACAAGTGCTAAAAGAAATCCGGGACCGGATATTTTTCTTAGTCAATGTGGGTCTTGGATATTTGACTTTGTCAAGGCCCGCGAATTCGCTTTCGGGAGGAGAATCCCAAAGAATACGCCTTGCCACGCAAATCGGCTCCAACCTGACGGGGGTATTATACGTTTTGGACGAGCCGTCAATTGGACTTCACCAGCGCGACAACCAAAAACTAATCGAGACTTTAACAAGACTTCGCGACTTGGGAAATACTTTGGTGGTTGTCGAACACGACTGCGACACGATTTTGGCCGCGGATTTTGTCGTGGACATGGGACCCGGCGCGGGAATCCACGGGGGGCACATTGTCGCAACAGGAACGCCGGACGAAATCAAAAAAAACCCCAAATCATTGACCGGAAAATACTTGGCGGAAAAAGAAAAAATCGCGATTCCAAGTTTTCGAAGAAGGTCAACCAAAAAACTGGTATTGTACGGAGCAAGCGAAAACAACCTCAAAAAAATCGACGTGGAATTTCCCTTGGGAGTGTTTGTCTGCGTGACGGGAGTTTCGGGAAGCGGAAAAAGCTCTTTGATTAACGACACGTTGTTTCCGCTTTTGTCCAACAAATTGAATTATTCGGACTTGTCGGTTGGAAAATTCAAAAGTTTATCAGGGTTAGGTTCCTTGGACAAAGTCATTAACATCGACCAGTCCCCAATCGGCCGAACGCCGCGCTCGAACCCCGCAACTTATATCGGACTTTTCACCCCGATTCGCGACTTGTTCGCTTCAACCAAGGAAGCGCGCGTCATGGGATTCGGCCCCGGAAGGTTCTCCTTTAACGTGGACGGGGGACGATGCGAAACCTGCGAAGGGAATGGACTCATCGAAATCGAGATGAATTTCCTTCCAGATGTCTACATAACCTGCGAGTCGTGCAAAGGAAAACGCTACAACCGCGAAACACTCCCCGTCCTTTACAAGGGCAAAAACATCGCCGAAGTCCTGGAAATGAGCGTTGAAGAAGGATTCCGCTTTTTCGAGAACATGCCCGCTATCCGCAACAAGCTCCAGGTCATGCTCGACGTGGGGCTTGGTTATATCAAGCTGGGCCAGTCGGCTACCACCCTGTCGGGAGGAGAAGCCCAGCGCGTCAAAATCTGCAACGAACTGTCCAAACGCGGAACCGGCTCGACTTTGTATTTGCTTGATGAACCCACCACAGGATTGCACTTTGAAGACGTAAAAAAACTGTTAAACGTGCTTAACGAACTGGTTAAGCGCGGCAACACGGTTTTGGTCGTCGAACACAATCTGGACGTAATCAAATGCGCCGACCACGTCATCGATTTGGGGCCCGACGGGGGAGAAAAAGGCGGGCAATTAATCGCCTACGGAAGCCCGGAAGAAATCGCCAAAAACCCGAAAAGCTACACGGGACAATTCCTCAAAAAAGTGTTGGTAAGGTTTGAACCCGCCAAAATTACGGCTAAAAAATAGAAAGAATTAATTAGTTAAAAAACAAAGAAGAATTATGCCGAAAGTCCACCTTAGATTAAAGCCCGAAACGGTTGAGTTACAGCATCGCCTTGCATTTGAAATGTTTGGCAAGAAAAAAGGCGCGCTTTCCCAAACGACCGAAATTGCACTAAAAGTTTTAGAAGAAAACCGCAATAGTCGCAAGGCAATGCAAAAATTCCAAAAGTAACTTTTTCGCTATCGCTTAAAAAACTGTTTTTTGCCAATAAAAGTATGGCATCCGAATTTGTATTAAGCGCCCCGCATTCTCCCGGCGTTTACCTGATGAAAGACCGCGACGGAACCGTCATTTACGTCGGCAAGGCCAAAGACATCAAAAAACGCATGGGACAATACTTCGGCGGAAGGCCGCTTGACACCAAAACCGAACAATTGGTCTCGTTTGTCCGAAACGTCGAATTCATCATCACGAACAACGAAACCGAAGCACTCATATTAGAATCCAACCTGATTAAAAAATTCAAAGCCAAATACAACATCGATTTGCGCGACTCGTATCGCTATCCCTTTGTCCAGATTACAAGCGAAAAATTTCCCCGCATCATTGTGGTGCGCCGGCCAAAGAAAAACGTCCAAAACCAAAAATTCGTCTACGGACCGTTTGTGGACGCGGTGGCCAGAAAAAACATGATTTCAACAGTTGAAAAAATATTCAAAATCCGAACCTGCCATCCCCTGCCCAAAAAAGCCTGCATCAAATACTTCATCGACCAATGCACAGCGCCTTGCATTGGAAAAGCAAGCGCGGAAGAATACCAAAAACAAGTGCAAAAAGCAAAAGAATTTTTTGAAGGAAAAAAAGAGGTTTTAACGGAGCACTTGAAAACCGAAATGCAAGAACTGGCGAAAAAACGCCTGTTTGAACTCGCAATCCAAAAACGAGATTTGCTTTACAACCTAGAGCGCCAGACCGAACGCCAAAACGTGGACACCTTTGCCAAAAAAGACCAGGACGTAATTGTTTACCACAAAAGCGCGAACAAGTTTTCAGTCATGGTGTTTCCCTTCCGAAGAGGAACACTACTTGGAAAAAAAGAATTCAATTTTGGGACGGGTTTGGTTGACGAGGACATTGTCCAAGATTTTGTGCTCAATTACTATTCCGAGCAAAAGCCGCCGCACGAAATCGTTTTTGAAAAAAAATTCGTTGCAAAAGAACAGCTGGACGAAATGAAAAGCGAATTGTCCAAGCTTGCGGGCCACAAAATCGAATTCGTGTTCTCGCCAAAAGGAGAAAAAAAACAGGTTCTTTTAATGGCCAAAAAAAACCTGGAGTATGCCTTAAACCCGCAAAACAATCCGTTATTGGAACTCAAAAACAAGCTTTTGCTTCCCAAACTTCCGCTTCGAATCGAATGCTTTGATATTTCGCACCTCGGCGGCGAGGATACCACCGCTTCCATGGTTTCGTTTTCAAACGGCAAACCCGATTTTTCCAATTACCGCCACTTTCGGATAAAAACCGTTGAAGGAATCAGCGATTTTGACGCGATGAAAGAAGTCATCCAGCGCCGGTACGGCGGCTCCTTAGCCTGGGACACGCCTTTGCCCGACTTGGTGGTCGTGGACGGAGGAAAACCCCAGTTGTCCGCAGCTTTGGCCGCCTTGGCTTCGGTTCACGTGTCACTTCCGGTCGTTGCATTGGCCAAGCGCGAAGAAGAAATTTTCGTTCCGTTTCAGGACAAAGCGATTCGCCTGAAAAAAGACCAGCGGCCGCTGCAGATTTTAATGAACGCAAGGGACGAAGCGCATAGGTTTGCGAACCGATTGAGAAAAAAACTGGTGAAAAAAAAAATTGGCGATAAATAAATCGGGTTGCGAACTATCCGTCTCGTCGGCCTGCGGCGCTGTTTTTCGTATAAGTAGGCGTTTTAAAAAAATAAAAAAAGGCCAAACTTTTTATTCGGAAAGTTTGGCAATGACGATTGCTGCGGCGAATGCGCCTAACAGGGTTCCAAAAATGCTTTGGACGGTAAATCCAATGGGATAGTTCATAGTGGTGTATACCATAAAAGCGCTGGGAAGACCGGCTACGGGCCAGATTATCCATCCGAACTGCATTCCTTTTTGGAAAACGGTTCCTTTGAGGATGGGGGCGACTTTTTGGTACACGAAAGCCATGGCTAACGCCAAAACAAACGGGTGCACAAAGTAGAGCGCCATCACGGGGTCGGAAACGCTTCGCATTCCGCCCAAGCTGAAAATGTCGTACGGCCAAATCCCGCCGACCAGAATATTTACGATGAATGACAGGAGCCAGTAGGCAATTCCGCCGACGATTCCGGCCAAAAACCATTTTTTATAGTTCATGCAATTTTCCTCCTTTGCTTTGGGTTAAAAAATTAAAAAAGAAAGATGAAGGGCCGCTGGCGAAGCCTTTTTTCGCCAGCATTTTTTCAAAAAGGCTGTTTTACGCGACCACTTCGATGTTCAACCGTTTTTTGAGTTCGCGGTAGCGGTTTCGGATAGTGACTTCAGTCACTCCGGCCACGTTCGCGACTTCTTTTTGGGTTCGGCGCTCTCCTTTCAAAAGGCCCGCGATGTAAACTGCGGCTGCCGCAACACCGGTCGGACCGCGGCCAGAAATCAGGCCGTTTCCAATGGCTTTTTCAAGGATTTTGCGTCCTTCTTCCTGGACTTCGCCCGAAAGGTTGAGTTCCGACGCAAAGCGCGGAATGTAATGAATCGGGTTGGTCAAAGGAACTTCGAGTTTGAGTTCTCGGACCAGGAATCGGTAGGTTCGTCCGATTTCTTTTTTGGTCAATCCGCTTGCTTCCGCCATTTCGTTCAGGGTTCGGGGAACGTTGTAGGTTCGGCAAACCGTGTACAAGACCGCGGCAACGACGGCTTCGATTAGGCGTCCGCGAATCAGGCCTTTTTTGACTGTCTTGCGGTACAAAAGCGCGGCCGCTTCGACCAGTGATTCGGGAATGTTCAAGTAAGAAGCCACTCGGCGAAGTTCCGTTAACGCAATCGAGAGATTTCGCTGCATGCTGGAACTAATGGAAGCGCGTTTGTGCCATTTGATTAATCGGTACATTTGCGCCCGGCTTTTGGTTGAAAGTTTGTTTCCGCGCAGGTCGGTTCCGCGCCGGTCAATCATGGTAACTAATCCTTTGTTGACCTTGACGAATTTCATCGGAGAGCCGGTTCGCGCGTTTTCGTCGAACTGGTCCGAGCTAAAGCTGCGCCATTCTTTTCCAAGGTCGATGACGTCTTCGTTAAGCACGAGTCCGCAGTTTTGGCAGACCATTTCGTTTCGTTCGGGATCCCGTGAAATTTTATTTTGTCCGCACTCCGGACACTTTAAGTCACTCATTTTTTTACACCCCACTTAGAATCGATTTTTTTTCCCGCCAAAAAATCGCAAACACGCAGAAATCGGTCTAAAATCGTAAACTATATATATAGGAGCCTTTGAAGTATAAAAACCAATGCCTATTTTGACTACATAATGTATAGTTAATGGGGAATAAAAAGACCCCAAAATTTGGGTTGGAAAAAAGCGTTTAGCACCGATTTTACTTCTTTTTGGCTTTGGTTTCGGGCGCGTGTTTTTTGGCCTTGGATTCGGGCAAACCCGCTTTTGCGCCTCCGGGTTTGAGTGCGGTCTCCGAAGCTTTGGCTTCTTTTTTTGCGGCCAGTGTTTTGATTTTGTGTTCGCTTGGCGCTTTGGCGGTTCGGTCCAAAAATTCTTTGGTTTGGCTTTCGGTCAATAAAACGGCACTCACGGTTCCGCTTTGGCCCGGCCGCGAAGTGACGCGTCCGAGTTTGGTTTCGCCCGCGCACTTGAGTTCGATAATCGCGTTTTTGGTCATGATGTTTTTTCTGGCAAACTGGCGGTTCGCGCTGTTTTCTTTTACAGTCGTAACTTCCCATACTTTGGTTTTGTTGGTTTTGGGGTCGGTTACGTTCGCGTTTTTTATCCGCAGGGCTTTTGATTTGGAATTGTCTCCGCGGGTTTTGACGGATTTAATCTTAATTACGGTATCGCCGACGGCAATGGTTGTATTGGCAATATCGCCGCCGCGTTCAGACAGGTATTTGTCGCGCGCGTTAATGCTTCGGCGAAGGCCGCCGCTTGCTTTTCGATTCGATTTTCCGTGCCATTCTACCATAATCGTTTTCTCCCCTAAAAACAAATTTTTAATTGCATTGCCGACTTAATCAAACCATGCGGAATCAAAAAATCGGGTCCAGTTTCGCCACTTGGGCGGTTGGAACAGCGAATAACAAAAATTCCGACAAGGTGCTTAAAAAGCTTTCTTCGGCCAAAACCCGCCAAAACACCCGCTATTGCCTGTTTAACGCCGAATCCGCGGTTTCGGAAAAACAGGCGGAACACGCGTTAAAAAACGCTTTACTGGGGTTTGAAAACCAATCTATGATACTAAACGATTTGGGACTTGAAATCCTGCTTCGTTTGTCCGGCCAGCGGCAAATCAAAAACGCATTGGACTTTTTCGGCGCGGGGCAAGACACCGCATATGTTGGAATCGTCGTAATTTCCAAAACAAAAAAAGAAGCAACAGAAACTTTTTCAAAAATAAAAAAAGAACTCGGTTTCAGGGAAATCAATTCGGACGATTTTTTCAGCAGGAACTGGAAAAACAATTCCGAAAAAATAAAAAAACGCTTTGCTATTTCAAAACTCGAAATCGAGTCGTTTGGAAAAATGCCCGAACAAAAAGCGGTGGAATCCCTGGCAATGGAACGGACCGCCTTGCTTGATTTGGAAACGTAAAAAGTATTCAGTTCAAAAAAGTCTGTTTTTTATTTTAACGTGTTGATTTGATGGCGTTGCTTTCCCCGGAAGAATAATTTACTGACGGCGTTGCTTTAACCGGAAGGATTGTTTTTTTTGGAGTATTCTATTTAGGATTTCTTGGGCGGTCCTGTTGCTGCCCGGAATGTTTGGGACATCAATCCAGAAATATTTTCCTTTTTGGTGGGCGCTTTGGGGACAAATATGCAATCCCGCCACGAATTGATTGTGCGTATCAAAAAAATAGTGTGAATCAATATAACCCTCATTGTTATTCACTGCGGTTTGTGGCAGGTCGAATTCATGGCGCTGGGTCCACCGCGCTGCTTCGGCATCAGTAGCCCATTTGCTCTTTCGGACTGTGGAAAGGTTTTCTCCTGACCGTAATGTCACGTCAACTTGGCGGAGTCCTGCTCTTCTGAACTTCTTAATGAGCCAGTTCATTGACTCCCTGACACTTCTTTCAGGGAGTGCTTCGACTTTCATCCGGACATTTCCATAAAATGGCCGGGCATCCTTTGCTGTTAGGCCGAGTTTTCCAAGGGATTCAATAATCATTCGTCTTCGGGACGGAAACTGGCCGGGACGTGGAAAAGTTGGTTTTCCGGTGGGGTGCGTTGGCATTACTACCTCAACAATCAAAATAGTATTTATTCATTTGGTCAGTAGCTTTTATTCGGTCGGAAACGTCAATTGTTCTTCGGGAATTCCCTGTTGTTTTCCATATTCAATCGCTTTTTTTCTTTCTTCAGCATTGTCTTTTTTGAATTGGAATGCCTGTTTTGGGAATGCCACTATGAGGTTTTTTTTGTCCCAGAAATGCGCGTAAAACCCGACTTTGAGTTCTTTTTGGATTTTTTCAATCGCTTTTTTGTCGCAAAAAACCGTTTGCAGGTGCCAAAGCCGCTCCCCGCTGACTTTGACCTTAAGCAGTTGCGTTTCCCAAAGCACGTTGGGATTGGTCAAACTTTCCTCAATCACGATTCCTTTCCACATAAACACTATTTGCCTTAACCCTTCCTTTGCAGGGATCGGACCAATAAACAATTACTCCGTTTCTTCTATTTCTTCGTTTTCTTCCGTGTCTTCAGCTTCGGTTTCTTCAAATTCTTCGGTTTCTTCCGCGGGGCTTTCTTCTTTGGTTTCCTTTTGGAATTTGTTCTGAGGGTGGGCCTCGTATTTTGCGTTGATGAGCTTGACGATTTTTTTCGCTTTTTTTTCTCCCATGTTGTTTACTTCTTTGAGTTCTTTTTCCGTGGCGTTCACCAAGGACTTGATGGTCTTGAAATGGTCAAGCAAGGATTTGGCCATGGTCGGCCCGACCATTGGAAGGGACTCGACGACGAACTGCTGGGACTGCGTCAAGGTCAGGCCTTTGCGCCCCGTTCGGATGCGCAGGTCCTTGTCTTTTCCAAGCTGTTCGCGCTTTGCAATCACGAATAATACTTCCGCGGTTTCGCGGCTGTTTTCGGAAAACAAAATCGGAATGCGGTAATTAATCGCAATCGAGGATAAAGAACCCCAAATCGCGTTTTTGTGGATGTTTCGCAGGGAAAACAATTCGCGGGGATTTCCTTCCAGAATAATCAGGGGAGAAGAATAGGTTTGTGAAAGCGACTGCAGTTGGTTGAACAATCTGCCGTCAATTAAGCTTTCCAAAAAGTCTTCCACGGTTTTGCGCTCAACCGCAATTTCGGGCCCAAGAACATAATCGGAAACTTCGAGCTGTTTTACGCGGATAACGGCCCCAAGTTCGGTCAGTTCGCGGCAAACCGAACTTGCTTGTTCGCGCGAATCCACAAAAATCTCGACTTTGTCTTTTAGTTCTTCCACATACTTGGAAAGAAGAGTTTGTTTTTGGGCACCCGCAGCCTTGTTCGGCTTTGGAAGGTTGATCTCGGGGCGCTTTTGCATTTTTTTCAAAGTTCGGTACATCAGGCGCTCTTTTGCCATGCTGGAATAATAATAGGCCTCGTCGCGGGTCTTTGCGGCCATTAAAACAATGCAGCGCCCCTTATCCAATCGGCCGGTTCGTCCGCGGCGCTGAATCGTCCTGATTTCGCTTGGCACGGGCTCGAAAAAAATCACCAAATCAACCTGCGGAATATCGAGCCCTTCTTCGGCAACGCTATTATGAAGGCATATGAGTCCTTGCCCCCCAACAAATAATTGGGTTTTGTCAACTGAAATATCGTAAACAAATTTAGGTTGAACTTTAAGCTGAGCGATTTTTTTAATATAGTCAAAACAGTTTTGTTCGGTAACAGTTTCAACTTCCCTTGTTTTTTGTCCTTTGTTTTGACTCAAAAAAGTATTTTGCATCAATGCAAACGTTCTTTGGTCGGTTTGAGCGACAGGAACTAAATCGTAATAACATTTTTTTCCGTGAACATTTATTTCTTGGAAAGGAACCGATTCCATAATACAAACATTAAAAGGTGTCCTCTTGGCGTTTTTTTGCAGAGTTATTTTTTTTATTCCCAACTGCCGAAGTAAAAAAATGAGGCCGGTTACCAGTTTTTGGCTTACAGTGGTTAAAACAATTCTTTTGTCGGTTAGGTGCCCATCACCGCGGGCATACCCCTCTAGAAATTTCCATTTGTGTTCCGTTGGAAGCGTAAAAATAATTGAAGGTATTTCCTTATTGTATGCCCCGATTCCCGCACGGAAAACGTATTTTATCAAATAATAAGCAAGTTTTGAGTGAATGTCTATTCCTCTCCATGTTATAGATGGGTCTATTCCCAAGCCTTTTCGAACACTAGCAGCCATTCTTTCTTGCATTTCTTTTTTCTGGGCGGCTAAATGAATTCCGGCTGTTGAAGTCGTATTTCTTGCATTGCCTTCCGCAACATATAAGCCCAAGAATTCCGCTAAAGACGGATTGACTTCTAAAAATCGAGGAAACTTGGTCTTTCCATACGATGCTTCGATAAAAATTTGGCAAAACGTTTCGAGTTTTAGCTCTGTTTTGGCGACGGCTTCGAGTGAAACCCTGTATTTTTTTTTGCGATATCGGCAGTTTTTAAAGAACCATTGCAAAAATTTATAATATTCTCGCCCAGGTTTAGTAAGTGAAAAAAAGAGAAATTTTCCAGTTTTATCAGTTAAAACAAATGACTCCGCGGCAAGCCTCTTGCCGGCGAGATTTACCGTTTTTTTGTCAAGTCCCGATTCATCGGCTATTTTTGTAAGATTCCTTGATTTCGAAAGTAATGTGTTTAGAAATTTTTTATTGCTGGTAAGTTCTCTTATTCTTGCTTGCGTTAATCCTGAAATTGTGCACAAAACTTTCTTTTTCATTTCTGGCGGCAGTTTTTTGTCAAATTCTTTTGCTAAATCAAGCGTTTGGTTTTCTTCAATATTAGGCGCGGTAAGACAAATTTTGGCAAACAAGTTTTCTTTTGGGGGGCTTGGCACGAGATTTGAAGAAGCGTCAAAGGTAAAGAAGCTGTGGTCTCTTGTGACTTTGGCTCTAAAACCCGAAGAAAAAACGGTTTCCACTACTTCCGACTTTCGCGGATGTTTATGAACGTGCGTGATAGGCAAAAAAACGGTTTTAGCGTTATCAAATGAAAGGGAAGAATATCCGCTAATCTTTACAACTTCACTTTTGACGGGTTCAAAAGGGATATAAGCGTCCACAAAATCACCGATTTTTTTTATTTCAATTTTGTTTTCAGCATCATTTCGCACAATAATAAACTCTTCCGGGTGCACACTGCTCGCCACTAATGTATTGTATTCCCCGTTTCGGAAATGCTCCAGGAATTCGCCTTGCTGTTTTTGCGTGAGCCCCTTGTCTTCTCCTTTGGTGGCTTGGCCCACAAAGCGGATGGGACGCACGCCTTCAATTTTTTCAAGGACACTCGTGAGGTGTTTTACCGAATCGCGGTAATGGTTGAACACGATTACTTTGCTTTTCTGGTTTTGCTTGAACTGGGACTGCAAAATGTCCGTCAATAATTTTTGCTTGGGGTGGGTTTCGCCGTTTTCAAACAAGTGTTGGGTTGCCTGCATGGCTTTTTGGATTCTGGCGTCCGACAAAACGGTCTGAAGGGCTTTGGGAGAGCCGCTTTGCCCGCTTTTGGCCTGCAATCTTTCAAAATAATCGTGCAAGGGAACGATTCCCTGCGTTTCCAACAGTATTTCCGCGTGCGAAATTTTGAGCAATGCCGCAAGCTTTGAAATCGCAGTCCATAACGCGGGATTGCTTTTGGCGCGCTCGACCAGATTATGGCGAATGGACACCTGCAGCATCAGCAGGTCTTTTCTGCGCATCATATTGGACTGGATGTTTTTGGCAAGCCCCAGTTTTTTGATAAACAACAATTGGTCTTTTTGAAAATCCCTTAGCCACGCCTTGATTTGCAAAAAATCAGGGGACAGGTCGACTTTTTGCCATTCCAATTCAATCGGGTTCGCGTACGCCTGCACATCCGCATCTTTTAATGTCTTGATTTCGATGTTTTCAATGAACAGGTTTTTGCAGACATCCTGGATTTTTTCCTGTTCGGAACCCGGCGACGCGGTCAAACCCAAAATCAGGGGATTGACGGCCTGCTTTAGGTAGCGCTTGGCCAAAAAAACATAGGAATAATCGCCGACCGCTCGGTGCGCCTCGTCGAAAATCACCAAGGAAAAATCCTTGAGCGACAATCGCCCCGAAATGATGTCGTTTTCGATTGCTTGGGGCGTTGCGCTGATGATGCAGGCCCTTTGCCAGGCGGCTTCGCGCTTGGCGGGAGGAGACGAACCCGTCAATAATTCGATTTGGTCGGACGGAATGTCGAAAAACTTTTGAAACGTGGCCTGATGCTGCAAGGCCAAGGGCTTGGTCGGGGAAAGCATCAAAACTTTTTGAGTGGAAAAATCCGCGAGGCGCTGGTTTATTACCAAAGCCGCAACAACGGTTTTTCCCAATGCGGTGGGTGCGACAATTAAGGTGTTTCCTTTGTCCAAAACCGTATACGCCAAAATTTCCTGGTATTGCCGCGGTTCAATCAAACCGGGCTTCAAAAACGAGGACGCCATAGTACTCCTTGACTGCAAAACCGCTTTAATAGTGTTTTTAAGCCCAATTTCCGGTGATTAAAGCCCAAATCGGGCTTTTTTTTAAAAACGGAACCTTTTTTAGGAGTATAATCCCCAATAATAACTGAATTTGGCAAAAAACCTTTTTGGCAAAAGGTTTGCTTTCACGTCTTTGCCGATTCAGGTGGAAAATAGTATGGCAGAATTACCATTAGCAGCCGTGGACAGGATCATCCGCAAAGCCGGCGCGGACCGCGTCAGCGAAGAAGCAAGCGCAGCACTCGCCGAAATACTTGAAGAACGCGGAATCGAAATTGCCAAGCAAGCCAACCAATTCGCGATTCACGCCAAGCGAAAAACAGTAACCGACGAAGACATTCGCTTAGCCATCAAAAGCCAAGGCACAAAATAAGGCCGATTAAATCGGTTTTTTTTCTGCCGGTTCTTTTTTTATTTTCCTTTGACTTTTCGGATAAACCATCCGATTCGGCCCTTAGTGTGCCTTTGGCTCACGCGGGTTGCTTTTAGTACTGCTTTCTTAGCTTTCGCTTTTGCTTTTTCCAATCGTTCGCGGGGGCCTTCGGCTATGCTATCTTCCCAACGTGCCGCCCAATCAGCTGCTTGTTGTCGCCTCTCTTTTTTTTTTCTTGCGATTTCCCAAAATTTTTCCTGCCTTTGTCGGCTTTTTTGCTCTAACCACGTTCCGACTCGTTTTCGCTGAATTCCAATTCGTTTTCGCAATGGTTGTCTTGGTGTTGCCATTCTTGTTTCTCCCTTTTTTATCGCAGGGTTTGCCACATGATTTCGTCTTTTGGATTCAGGCTAATGCCCGCCTGCGTGATTTCCAAGGGGTGCACTTTTTTGGAATGGTCGGTTCCCCGCATTTTTCGGACAAAAATAGAACGGTTAGGCGGGAAAAAATACAAAGCAATCACGCCGTCGGCGACGAATTCTTCGACTCCGAACGAACTGAAATCAAGCGGGGTTCCTTTGGTTTCCGCGGTCAAAATCGTGGTGCAATCAAGCTCTTTGATGGCGGACAAAAACCGGAATAGCATGTTGCGCAGTTTTCCGCGGTCTTCAATCCACAATCCAAGGACCGTAAGCGAGTCAATGACCAATCGCTTGGCCTTGATTTCTTTTACAAGCTTTGCAATAATCAGCAATTGCTGGGTCACCTGGTCCTCGATGTCGCCGGATTGGTCCTCAAATTTCAAGCGTTCAATCTTGACCAAGTTCTGGTCCTGCAGTTTTTTGATGTCCCAGTTAAAACTCTGCATGTCCCACAAAAGATTTTGCGTGGTGGTTTGGATAGTGACAAACAATCCCGGCTCATTGAACTGCACGGCGCCGTTGTAAATGTACTGCATGGACAAAATGCTTTTTCCGCAGCCCGAACCGCCCGCAACCACGACCGACGCGCCCTTGGGAATGCCGCCTTTTAGGATATCATCCAAACCCGGAATGCCGGTCTTTACGCGTTCAACCATACGACCAAAATAGGATTTTCCCGAATAAAAAGGTTTTGGGTGCTGCTTTTGCGAAGGCTATTTTTCCTTCGCGGCTTTGACAAGTTCCAAGGCTTTTTCAAGCACCTGAAATTCATCAAGGCCGTTGGTATCCAGCCGCGCGTGAAACGGCGAAAAATCCTTTCCGAAATCAAAACCGTACAATTGCTTGTAAATCGCCGAGGTTTTTTCCTCTTTGGTTTTTACGCGCAGACGCAATTTCTCGGTCGGCATGCCGTCGCGCCCCACGAGACGCTGCAGGCGCGCTTTTTCACTTACATCCAGCCAAATCTTAAAACCGGTTTTGGAAAGCCAGGGAGTTGCCCAGCTGTCCATCACCACTTTTCCCTTGGCAATGGCCGCCAGCAATTCTTCATCCACCTGCTTGTCCAATGACAAATCGCCCAGGCGCGTATCGTAATATTTCAAAGCCGCGTCGCTTTCCCAGTAGCCCTGCCCTTGCTTGGTTGCAAACGCGTCCAGTTTTTTTTTATTTTCCTGAATCTGGCGAAAAATATCCGAAGCATGCACGCATTTATAGTTCAGGGCTTTGGCCAAATGCTCGGCCAAGGTTGATTTTCCGCTGCCCGCGGGGCCCGAAATGATGATTACCGAAGGAGGCATGCCATAATCTGGAAAAAAAGAATTTAAAAGGATTATTCCAGTGAAAAAACCTGCAAACCTTTTTCTGCAAGTTCTTTTTGGCTCCAAAACCGCGCATCGCGGGTCTTGAACACGAACGAAACCCGTTTTTTCAATTCGCGGCCCGTAAACTTTTCGGTTTTCGGGTCCCATTCCTTTAACACCAAAAAATCGCCGGCTTTGCAGTCGAAATCGTCCAAGCGAACGTCGAACTTTTTGTGGCCTTTTTTGACGGCTTCAAAATATTGGGGCCAGGTTTTTTTCCTGTGGATTTTAGCGGATATGCCTAAACCCCCAGGTGTCCAACGCGATTTTTAGTTGGGAATGGTTCTTGGAGTATTCCTTGAGTCCGATTCCGGATATGGCTGCTTCCATGGCTTGGCGGACTGCCATTGCGCCCGCATGGCTTCCGTTTGGGTGCCCGTGGATTCCTCCGCCGACCTGGATGGCCAAATCGGTTCCGAGGTTGTGCACGATTTCGGGAATCGAGCCGGGATGGAGCCCGCCGGAAGAGACCGGCATGACTGGTTTTATTTTTCCCCAATCCTCATTCAAAATGTGCTGGTACTGGTGGCAGTGCGAGTGCTGCTCCAGCATTTCTTCGTCCAGGATTTGCACTTCTTTTTTGCTTCCAGTCAGTTTTCCGATTCCGGTTCCGATGTGGACATTGTCCATTCCGATTAACCGGCTGGTTTCCGCGATTACAAGCATGCTGACTCCGTGCTTGGGGTTTCGGGTGAAAGCCGAGTGGAATGCGCGGTGCGCGTAAATCGCAAGGCCCAGGTCTTTGCAGTGGCTCCGCAGTCCTTGTACCGCGCTCCAGCCTGTTGTGAGCATGTCCACCATGACGTACGGGTTTCCGTGCTCCGCGACCAGGGAGGCGCGCGTGTATAATTCTTTTCCGGGGGCGGTTACATTGAACAATCCGGCTTTTCGTTCCCCGGTTTCTTTTTCCGCCTTTTCTGCGTTTTTCATGCAGAGTTTGACGCGGTCCGAGAAGCGGTTAAACGGCTGTGATGTCAAATTTTCGTCGTCTTTTAGCAGGTCGACTCCGCCGCTCCAGATTTCGTATCCGATTTGGGCGTGTTCCTTGGAAGTCATCCCGATTTTGGGTTTGGGCACGCATGCCAAAAAAGGCCTTTTTTTGATTTTGAATTTTTTGCGCAGCCCGTGCATCCCGAACTGGGGTCCCGGAAAGCTGTTCAACAGTTTTTTTGGCCATTGTACATCCTGTAACCGGATATTATTGACTGCTTTCATTCCCATGATGTTTCCCGCGATTGCGGAGTAAACCTGGCTCATGTTGCCAAGCTCGAAATTGTCAAGCGGGTATGCGATTTTTACCCAGTTTCCCTTTATTTCAAAAACCGTGGCCGCGATTCTCTGCACATTTTTGAGGCCAAGCCCCTGTACCGCGGTCCAGGTTCCGACACTCGACTCCGCGGCAACCGCTCCCGCGGCGCGCTTCATGGTTTCGCCGGTCGCGGGTTCGATGTAAAAAGAGCAGACCAGTTCGTCCTTGCCTGGCTTGTGATGCAGGTTTACGAACTGGCTGTACACTTCCTTAAATGCCATGTACCAAGCAGGGAAAAAGAACTAAAAAAGCTATCGGTTTGCAGCTAGTTTCCTTTTTCAACCGGCGGGTTCAGGAAAAAATTAACCCACTTTTTGATTCCTTCCCGAATCTCCGAATTTGTCAAATTTCTGTTCTGGGCTTTGGCGGTCTGGGCTCTGACCTGCGCCGCGGTAAAAATGGATTTTTTGTGGAGCCGGATGCTCAATTGGTTTAGGGCCAGCATTGCTTGGGCGGCCTCTGACGGGGTTATTGTCCCGTTGGATTCTGCCTTTCCGATGGCGCCCAGGATGTTTCTTACCGCGCGCTTATCTTCCCTGCGGTTTGTGCGGCGCCTTCTTTTGGCTTCGCGCTTTTCGGCAACTTCCATTTCTTTTCTGGAGTGTCCCTTAGCGCCGCCGCATCCGTGCACTGCAAACGAAGCCATACTATCAAGTCATTAACATATTGGAGAGTATATTTAATTATGCCTTCGGCTTTTTTCAAACAGGTTTGGAAACTGCTGTCCAAAATTCCCGAAGGAAAAGTGACCACTTATTCCGAAATTGCCCGGCATTTGAAAAAACCACGTGCCAGCCGTGCCGTGGGAAATGGTGCAGTGCGAATCCGTTTTCCCCGAAGATTCCTTGCCACCGCGTAGTGTGTTCGGATGGAACCCTCGGAGGATATGCAAGCGGAGCCAAAAAAAAGATTGCCTTGCTGAAAAAAGAAGGCGTTTTGGTTAAAAACGGCCGAATTATCGGTTTTGAGCAAAAATTCGGGCGGTTTAAGTAATCGGGTTTTAAAGTTTTCCGCCTTGCTTCTGTAAAATAACCTCTTTTTTGAAGGAATTAGAATGAAGCTTTTTTTGGTGCGCAACGGTGAAACGCTCTGGAACCACGAAAACCGGCTGCAAGGCCACCGCGACAGCCCCCTGACAATAGACGGAAAAAAACAGGTTCAACAACTCGCGGAACTGCTCAAAAGCCAAAAAATCGACGTGGCCTATGCGAGCGACCTTGGGCGCGCAATCGACACCAGCCGCGAAATCCTAAAACTGCATCCCAAAGTCGCCTTGATTCAGCGAAAAGAACTGCGCGAACGAAGCCACGGAATCGTTGAAGGATTAACGCAAGCCGATGTGTTCAAAAAATACCCCAAATTGCAGGACGAGCGGATCAAAAACAAGTTTTTGTTCAAAAACCCCAAAGGCGAAAGCTATGCCGACACTTTGGAGCGATTAAAACCGTTTTTGGACGAACTCAGGCAAAAACATTTTTCGCAAAATGTTCTTTTGATTTCGCACGCCGCCATTAACAGAATATTGATGGGCATTTGCCTGAATCTTTCCGAAGAAAAAATCCTTGAAATTCACCAGCCGCACGACTGCGTTTACGTCATTGAAAACGCGGATTCAAGCCCAAGCGTCAGCCAAATCACGCCCAGCGGCGTTCAGGCCGAATTGTTCAAGCGAAACCCCAAGCAAAAACCCGAATTCGAAGAAGACGACGCGGGGTTTGACGACGAATAAGTCAAAACAGGCTTACCGGCCTTCATCGCTTGTTTTTTCCCGCAGCACTTTCAAATATTCCTGCTCCAATAAGGACGGCTTCGGCTTTTTTCCCGTGGTCAAAAAGTCGCGGATAATTGAAATCGTATAATTGCTGGCCATTACCTGCGGCATTGCGACAAAATCAACGCCTGCGGAATACAAATCAAGCGCTTCGGAATAATAATGCGCGCGCCCGACAATCGGAGTCTGCGGCGCGAATTTTTTAAACATGCGGACCAGTTCAATCGCGGTTTTGGCGTGCGGAACCGTAACCACAATCAGGCGCGCCTTTTGAAGGTTCAGCTTTTCCCAAACCTCGTGATTATACCGCGACGCGTACACCGCCGCCATTCCGTTTTTGTTCAAATGCGCAACCACCTGCGGGTCGGAATCCACGACCACAACCGGCGCCTGCTCCGCCAATCCGAACGCAAGATTGCTTCCGAACATTCCCGCTCCCGCAACCACGATATGGCCCGACATTTCGCGTTCGGGCAATTGCTCAAGTGTGGACAGCCGGCGCTCGAAAAAACGGTTGTGCATCGGAATAAAGCGCAGCAAAAAACGGGCGAACGAATCCGAATATTTCATCATGTACGGCGTTGCAATCATGGAAATCAAAATCGTCCCGACCGCAAGGTTATACACCGGCTCGGTTATATGGCCCAGCTTGAAACCCTGGCTTGCCAATATGAATGAAAACTCGGAAGCCTGCGCCAAGGCAAAACCGATAAAAATTGATGCCCGCAAGCCGAACCCCGCGTACAAATTAATCAGCGCAAAAATCAGGGGATTCAAAACAAACACAACAGCCAGCATGACGCCCAATATCAGCCAGTTGGCAGACGCGGGAATCAAAGTCAATTGCAAACCTAAAGAAACAAAAAAAACCGTGGCAAACAAATCGCGCACGTTTCGGATAATCGACTGGGCTTCCAGATTAAACCGGATTCTTCCCAAGGCAAGGCCGCCGACAAACGCGCTGGCGGCCAAGGAAAAATTCAGTAAAATCGACGTTTCGGCAAAAACAAAAAAACTCGCCATAATCGTCAGGTAAAACAATTCTCCCGTGCCTGCCGCCGCGCCGGTAATAACCGGAAAAACAAACCGGCTCAACACCCAGGCGAGCACAAACAAAAACAGGAGGTTAAGCAAGATTCCCGCGAACAACGCCGGGTCGGTTAAGGCGGCGGGATTGGCCAAAACCGGCAAAACCAAAACCGCAATCAGGTCCTGCACCAAGGCATAGCCCACGATGAGTTTTCCTTCCAGCGAATTCAACTGCTTTTGGTCGGTTAAAATTTTGACCACGATTACGGTGCTTGAAAACGCGACAATAAAGCCGATGTAAAGCGATTCCACCAAAGCCAGGCCGAAAAACTGCATCAGCCCCGACACCAAAACCGCGGTCAAAATCACCTGCAAAATGCCGCCGATTACAATGGTGCGCTTAAATTCCCACAATTTGGAAAAATCGATTTCCATTCCGATGCCAAACAGCAAAAACGCGACCCCAAGTTCGGACAAAGCGGAAATCGTCTGGAAATCGGACACCACACCCAAAACCAAAGGCCCCAAAATCAGGCCCGCCACGATATAGCCCGCAATCAACGGCTGCTTGAGCTGCCTAAACACGAACGCGAACAAGGTTCCCGCCAAAACAATCAGGCCCAAATCCGACAACAACACGAGTTCAGCAACCATTCCAATCACCAAAATAAGAATTCCTGAATTTAAAAAAACTCGTTTTGGGGAAAGAAGACATTACCGCTATTTTTTCTTCCACTTGACCTTGGGGTATCCGTTTTGGTAATCCATACCCTCCAACGGCTTTGGGATTCCTTACGATGTTTTTTTCCACTTGACACCGCTTGGGGTGTCCAACAATTCAATGCCCTGTCCGGCAAGGCGGTTTCGGATTTCATCGGCTTCTTTCCATTTTTTTTGCTTTCGGAATTCCTCGCGCTTCAAAACCAAGGATTCGATGTCCGACGAAAGCGCCGCTTGTTTTTGAATGCCAAAATCCAGAATCGACAATACGGAATCCGCTTTTTTAAAGGCGTTTAACAGCTCTTCGGCGTCATTTTTCCCGATTTTTTCCGTGTCCAGCAATCGATTCGTTTTTTTGGAAAAGTCAAACAACGCGGCCAATGCTTTTGGCGTGTTCAAATCGGAATCCATAGCGTCTTCAAACTGCCTTAAAAAACCGGAAGCGATTTTTTTGGCTTTGAGATTTACAACACCGTTTTCGCCTTGCTTTTCCAGCAGGCGCTGGATGGTTTCATTCAGTTTTTGGCGGGACTTGTCCAGCTTTTGCAGTTCCCCGAACCGGAAATCCAGCTGTTTGCGGTAATGGCCGAACAATAACGCCATGCGAATCGAAACCGGGGAAAATTGCGCCAAATCCTCCAGGCGGTAAAAGTTTCCCAAAGACTTGCTCATTTTTTGGCCGTCCACCAACAAGTGCTTGCCATGCAGCCAGTATTTGGCCAATGGTTTTCCCGTAGCGCCTTGGGATTGCGCGATTTCGTTTTCATGGTGCGGAAACATATTATCGATTCCGCCCGCATGAATGTCAAAAGTCTCGCCCAGATATTTCATGCTCATGGCGCTGCATTCGATGTGCCAGCCCGGCCTTCCTTTTCCCAAAGCGGTTTCCCAAAAAACATCGCCGTCGTCCAATGTCCAGCTTTTCCACAAGGCAAAATCCGCGGCCGACTTTTTTTCATACTCGTCATTTTCAACGCGGTTGCCTGCTTTGAGTTTTTTGAGCTTGAAATGGGACAACCGGCCGTAAGCCCTGAATTTTTTAATATTGAAAAAAATGTTCCCGTCATCCGTTTTGTAAGCCAAACCGTTTTTCATCAGCTTTTGAATCAATAAAACCATGTCGGAAATGTGGGCAGTGGCTTCGGGATAAACATCCGCGGGTTCAATGCGCAACCGCTTTAACTCGTCAAAAAAAATGAGCTTGTATTTTCTCGTGACTTCGTCCAGCGGCTTTTGCTCGGTCCTGCTGACCTTAATCGTCTTGTCATCCACATCCGTCAAGTTCATGACGTGTTTTACCTCGAATCCCTTGAATTTCAAATAGCGCTTCAAAACATCTTCCCAGACAAAGGCACGCCAGTTTCCGATGTGAGGCGTATTGTACACGGTCGGGCCGCAGGTATACAAGCCGACGGTTTTGCCGTTTAACGGCTTGAATTTTTCGATTTTTCGCGACAGCGAATTATACACGCGAAACATACGGTACAAAAAATAGAAATTGGATTTTAAAAAACCGTGGTATGGCAAAACCAATACGATTACAAATGGAATGCGCCAATTTATAGTTTTTTTGCCCTATTGCTTGCTTAATTACAAGCGACTTTCAAAAATCGGCATTGGAAGAAAATCACATGAAGTCTCGAACTCGGCTCAAATCATTTGGCGTTTCAGGCACTTTTCTGGACGATACCCATAACCCTTCTTTTGAATCGGCCGATGTCGCCGTATTCGGCGTTGCTTTTGACGCCACGACATCCTATAACACGGGAGCCCGATTTGGGCCATCAGCCATTATGGCGGCTTCGCACCAGATTGAATTTGAGATTCCCGCAATCGGAATCTCGCTGGCCAGCCGAGTCAAAATTCACTCGCTCGGCAACTTGGAATATTCGCAAAATCAGACCGAAAAAAAACGGGGCACTCCAAAAACCGCCGCGCTTACCGCTCGCATGGTCCATGAGGTTCAAACCCTTGCCGAAAAAATTTTCCGCGAAAAAAAACTGCTTGTCGGATTCGGGGGCGAACATTCGGTTTCCAACGGCATTTTTCGTGCGATGGCCAAACAATACGTGCCCAAAGACATCACCATTGTGCATTTTGACGCCCATCTTGACATGCGGGACGCATGGGATGGATTGCAATACAGCCACGGCTCGGTCATGCGGCGGTGCCTTGAAAAAGGCTTCCAGACCGTGCATATCGGCATCCGCGACCACATCAGCGAAGAAGAAGCAAAATTCATTAAAAAAACCGGGCTGGCCAACCGGATTTTTCCCTGTGCCACCATGCCACAGGCATATTATGGCAAAAAAAACAGTTCTTTTTTGCGAAAAAATTTTGTTTGGAACGGACGCATTACAAAAGAACTGACAAAAAAAATCTTGCCGCAGATTCGCACCCCTTACGCATATCTCACCATTGATGTGGACGCCTTTGACCCCAAGGATTTTCCGGGAACCGGAACCCCCCTGCCGTTCGGCCTTGATTTTTCCTCAACGCAGGACTTTTTGTTTGAATTGATTTTGCACCTGAAAAAAAACGGGGTTTGCCTGCTGGGTTTTGACATTCAGGAAACCGCGCCACAACTGCGCCGGCCGGTAAAAAACTATGATGCCCGCGAAACCGTTTCCACCAAAACCGAAATGAATGCGGCACTTCTCATATACAAATTATTGCTCTGGCATTTTTTGGAACGGTTCTCAAACCCAAAAAATCCGAAAAAAGTGAGACAATTATGAATCCAACGCCTCGATTCAGCGATTTTTGCCTGCTGGAATTAAACCATTTAGCAAGAGCCGACATAGCAGAGGCTGTTCAAACGCATCGGATTGAAAAAGCCCAGCAGCAACTGCAGGAGCGCCAGGATTTTGCAAAAAAAGTGATTGACACGGAAACCAAGCCTGGCGATACAATTATGCTGGAAAGCCCTGAACCCTGGACTTTTTCGCGATTCAAAGAAGTCTTTAAGGGCTCAAAAAACGAGTGGGTTTGGGATGGAATCATGCGCGATTCCCTCAACTTTTATTTTGACTTGGCGGAGTATGCAAAAAGCAAAGGGAGAAAAGTCGAATCGCTTGAATCCGGATTGCACCAGCCGGAAAGCAAACTGGTATACGCGGCGGCACGCGGACACGAATTCGAACCCGAAACAAGGGAACGATTGGATTATCTTACAGTATATCGGCGGGACTTGTCTTTTCCGAAAAAAATCGCGGCAACAAAACCCAAACGGGTTATTGCAACTTTTTTTCACGCGGTATCAATTGAAGATGCTTTGAAACCGCGCCGCGCCGTCTTTTTTGACCGCGAGCTTAATACGCCGCAAATAAAATCAAAGATTCTTCGCATAAAGCAAAAAGCCAAGGCAGAATATTTAAACAAAAAAAGGAAAAGAAGACAAATTGCCTTGCAAAATACCAAATTCAAACCCGTTCGGGGATTCCGCAAACGCTAAAGATTGTCCAAATATTGGGCCCATTCCCGTTTGGGGCGGTTTTTCCAGTTTCCGCGGTGATACGCCGCGCTGACAATCAATGGAAGAACCGTTGTGGCCTCGGCATACACCATCTGCTCAAAAACCGTGTCAACCTTTCCCCACGAACTGGCTTCCTTAAGGGTTGAACTTGAACAGGCGCCGTCGCGCACATCCGCCACGGTAATCTGCACGGCATACTTGTGCACGGGAACATTTTTTCCCAATACTTCGGCACAGACCACGGTATCCTGCGCAAAATTCTTGGGCACCCCGCCGCCAATCATGAAAAGACCGCTGATGGGGGCAGCCATCTTGATTTCAGTCAGCTCGCGAAGATCCTTGACCGAATCAATGGAAACCGAAGGACTCTTTTTTTTGTTGCGCTCGACCTGGTGCATAACCAAGCCGAAACCCGCGCTTGAATCGGAAAAAGCAGGGCAAAAAATCGGAACGTTATGCTCGAAAGCGGCCTGCACAAGCGAATCCTTTTTTTTGGAATTCTTGACCAGGTAACGGCCCATTTCTCGGATGAATTCGCGCGAAGAATACGGTCTTGGGGAAAGCGCATCCGCAATTTTCTTTACGGCCTGGTCGCAGCCCTGAAGCTCTTCCTCGTCAATAAAAGTGTCGTAAATCCGGTCAATGTAAAGGCTGCGCAAAAACTTGTCGTCAATCGCGGAGGTTCCCTTGTAATGCTTAAAACCAAGCGCTTCAAAAAAATCCATGTCCACAATCGAGGCGCCGGTTGCAACAATCGCATCCACCATATTGTTCTTGACCATGTCCGCATAAACCTGCATGCAACCGGCCGCGCTTGTGCTGCCTGCGAGCGTTAGGATGATGGTGCAATCCTTGTCGGATAGCATGCGCTCCAAAATCTCGCTTGCCCGCGCGGTGTCGCGCGCGGAAAACGACATGCCGGCAAACGCATCCATTATCTGCGATGCGTCAAACGATTTGACGTCGATATGCCGAATGGGCTCTGATAACAATTGTTTTTTTGACGCTTTTTTGGAATCGGAACCCATAACAAAAACACCCGCTTAGCCTAAAAATTGTTTATAGAAAACTTTGATTATCCGTTCTTTTTTTAATGCTTGATTAAATTTGGCCGATTTTTGGCGGTTTGAGTTCTAACCCGGTTGTTTCTTATGCCCGATCGGAGCCCCGCCTCAAAGAACACACCCAAAAACGGTTATAAAACAGGGCAAAAAACTAAACCTTGCAAAAAAAAGGAAAGCGGTTTTGGATTATAACTGGATGAAAAATTTTTCCTTGCAGCCAATTGAGCAAAACCTTCGACCGTACAGGTCTTTGGGGTTGAGAATTTCCTTTCCGCATTCCATGCATTTCCACAATTTGGGCAATGCGAAATTCGGCGCTCTTTGATGCAATTGCAGCTGAACCATGAACCCACCACCTGAATACAATAGAGCTAATATTCAATAAAAATAGGGCGGTTCAAAAAGTATATTCACCGTACAGCGTAAACAAAAAAACGGGGTTTAATCCGACAAACGGCGTTTTTTCAGTTTTCCGGCTCTTTGGAACCGGCCAGCCAAAACTTTTTGTCGCGCTTTTTTTCCGCGATTTCTTTTTCAATGTCCTCGCGGCTTTGCCGTTCTCGCTCCCCTAAAATCGTTTTCATTCGCTGCGCATCTTTTTCAGAAGAGCAATCCTCGCACAAGCCGCCGCGCAAATTCCGGCGTTCGCCGCATTTTTTGCAATAATCAAAGACCATTTACCAACATTTCCTCCAAAACCATTTTAAGGCTTGGTTTGCCGACAAACCGGCCGAAAAAGAAAAAACTCAGCGGAAATAAAAATATTTGACGAAGAAAAACCAGATGGCCAAAATAAACAGGGTCACAATCGCGTTTTTGAACAGGCCCGCCTGATACAGGTCCGCAACCAAAAGATAAACCAGGTAAACCATCCAAAGCGCCAGCAATAATGCCACAACCGCCAGCACCAATCCCACATTTTCGTTTAGCGCGTCGGGATTTTGCTCCACAATCGAATTAACCGCTACCGCAAACTGCTCCTGCGTGATTTCCCCGTTTTGCAATAAGCGCCCCTGTTCCATCACCGGAGCCGAAACAAATACGGGCAAAAGCAAAAAACTCGCGACGAACAACAAAATCAGCACAATCCACACCAAGGACAAGGCGGAACCGATGCTTTTGAATTTTCCAGAAATAAAGCGTCCCTTGACAAGATACAACACGAGATAAATCACAAGGCACAAAAAAAGCCAGTTAATGACCGAGCGAGCCAAAGACAAAAAAAAGCCGGTGAGATTAACCGAAAAACCCAGCAATAGGGTTCCGGCCGCGGCCGCAAACGCCGGCAATAAAACCAGGACAAAAGCGGCCTGCAAATTCGGGCGGTCAACGCACGATTGCACGCTTTTTTTGGGGGTTAAAATATTGAATTGCACGGTTTGGCCTTTACCTATTGGTTTTTTGTTTTTTTTAATACTATTTTTTGAATTGCTTTCGAATCGGCTCCAAAATGACGTTCAATTCGCGGCCAACCGCGTTTTTGAGGTCCATAGGGTGCAGTGTTTTGGCCAAAAATGCGGAGTTTAGCTCGTCAAACGATTCGAACTCGGTGTTTCCGCCGAACTTTTCGGGGCGTTCAATCCTGAATTTCTTGATTCTTGGAAAAACGACGAGTTTGGTGATTTCCAATATGGGGTTGTTTTCCGCCACGCCTTCGGGGCAATACGCTTTCGCGATTTTTTTGTTAACCTCCTCGGAAGAATCGCGGATTGAAATCATGGAATTGGGAATCGACGAGGACATTTTTTGGCCCTGACCCGTTAACGCGTTAATCAGCGGCGTATGCACAAACGATACCTGATGATAGCCGATTTCGGAAAAAGTTTCGCGGCCCAGCATGTGGATTTTGCGCTGTTCAAGCCCCGCTTCGGCAAAATCGACTTCCAAATGCTTCATGTCGCAAATCTGCATCAAAGGATACACGGCCTGCGAAATCGCCGCGTTTTCCGCGTCGCGCGCGACTTCCTGCATCGAACGCAAGCCGCGATTAATCGTGGTAGCCAGCGCCAAGCGCAACACATCGCTCATGTAATCCTTGTGCTGTTGAAAACTCGTTCCCACCACAAACTCTGTTTTGTCCAAACCTGCGGCCTGAAAACCTTTCTTCCAGTTTTTGGTTTGTTCGACAATAAAATCCCAGTCGCCTTTTTTGTTGAGCCACGCGTGCCAATCCGCGAAGAGAACTTTTACTTTGCAGCCGGCGTTTTGGCAATCCAAGAGCTTTTGCATGGTTACCAAGTGGCCCAAATGAATTTCGCCCGACGGCTCGTAACCGCAGTATACCGCCGGCGATTTTTTGGTTTCAAACAACCGGCCGATTTCAGGTTCGGTAATAAACTCCGCGGCATTGCGTTTCACCAGCTCCAATCGCGACTCCAAATCCATTGTTTTCACCGGTTTTTTACAATAACATTAAATTAACGCTTTTTGTTTTAAATACGTGACGAAAACCCGTTCCCGTTCCAAACCCCAAAAAAAAAGGCCCAATCCGGCCGCAGCCAAAGGATTAGTGCTGGCATTCGGAACATTTGACTTGCTGCACCCCGGCCACTTGTTTTATTTAGCCAAAGCCAAAAAGTTGGGTTCCAAACTCGTCGTCATTGTCGCGCGCGACGCCAATGTCAGGCATTTTAAAGGACAATTGCCCGTGAACAGCGAAAAAACAAGGCTAAACGTGGTCGGCTCGCTCAAAGACGTGGACCACGCGGTGCTGGGCCAGCGTTCCAACTTTTTTGATATCATCAAGGAATTCAACCCCAAAATCGTGGCCTTGGGATACGACCAATGGCCAGGAAGGCAAAAACTGCGAAAATACCTGGACGACCATTTGATTCCCGCCAAAATCGTCCGCCTGCCCGCCTACAAAATCCGCATTTACAAATCAACCCACATCAAAAACAAAATCAAAAAAACGCGTTAATTCGATTCGATTTTTTAAGCGCTTAACCAAAAAAAGGAATGCGGCATCCAAAAAAGAACTGCCGCTTGAGCAAGACCAATTACTTTTTCATCAGAAAGCCGGTTAAGCCCCAAAGGAAAAAGAACAGCCCCAGAATGCTCCATCCGTTGAACCAGGCCGGAGCGGGATTCCACAAATTGAGCCCGGCTATCAGGAAAAGGATTCCAAAGATGAAAATCAGCGGCGAACATTTGCCGCAACAATGCATGCCGCAAGTGTCCCCAGCCGTTTTGTCAGCCATTTTGATTTCCTCCATTTTGCGATTCCGGTTTGAACCGGAACCCAGTAATAACAAGCCAGCCCGCTTAATAATAATTCCAGTTTCAGCTCAAACAGCCCAATAACGAAAAAAACGACCCCGCCGAGATTTGAACTCAGGTCACCAGGTCCGGAACCTAGCGTACTATCCAGGCTATACTACGGGGCCACTTCAATCAAAAAAGAAGGAAAAGAAAGTTAAGTTCCTCGGTTTTTGACCAACACTTTTCCAAAAAAAAATGGTCGTTTCATACTGCAAAGCGGTTATTTCAATCAATAAAAAAATGTGCAGAGAGGCGGATTCGAACCGCCGCCCATGCAAAAATGCAGGAGGGAGGATTCGAACCTCCGAAGGCACTAAGCCAACAGATCTTGAGTCTGTCCCGTTTGACCGCTTCGGTACTCCTGCAAACAAAAAAAACGAATATGAAAATGGCAGAGAAAACGAATAAAAAAGCGATTTATTGCCGCGCCAAATCGTCAATGACGGAATCCGGCGAGTCGGACAAGCCGGTTTCTTTGGCCGAATGCATCAGACCTTTTTCAAATCCAGCCAGCGCTTTTTGCAGGCGCTGCTTGTCGCGCTTGGAGGCTTTTTTGGCTTTCTTTTTTTTCGGTTTGACCAAACGCGAAAAATCTTTTTTCAGGTAAAACTTGAGTTCGGTTCCGTCCGGAATTTCAAGCCCGAGCCTGGTTTCCACTTCCAGGCTTCCTTTTTGGTTTACGACCAACTGGCGGATTTTTTTAAATTGGAACTGCAGGTCTTTTACCGACAATTTTTCGCAGTTAAACACCGCGTTCATTCCTTTGCGAACCAGGCCTTTGCGGACCGTTCCGATTAGCACGAAAAGAGGCGGCATTTTAAAACTCGATTCGACGACAAACGAATTGGAAACCAGCGAAGCGGCGGCTTTTGCATTCGATTTTTGGCGCGGAATATCAGATGCATCTTTTTTTGGAATAACCGCATTTTGCATTTTTTGGCTGACCTCGTCTTCTTTTAACGCATACCTCGTTTTTTTGAACAAATCCAAAATGCCCATGCTAATCCCCTAAAACAATAGTACTAGGTTTTGCGGTTAATTTAATGGTTTTGGAAAAAACCCCAAAATCGCCCAAAATAACCATTAAACAGCATAAAGAGGGATTTTTGGTTTTGGGTTTTGAAAAAACGGGTTTAAAAAAAACCGCTGAAACAGCATAACGGATATAACTGCGACGGCATTTTATACTTCAAAAGCCCCGCAGTATAAATGCGGCCAAAGCGAATTTTAAAATTGCGGGAATGGCTAAGAAATCGCGACAGAAAACCAGTTGCACAAAAACCCCCGCTTTTTAATTTTTTTTACCTGACCCGCGAAGAAAAAAGCTGGCCGGCCAGAATCGAAGAATCGCGGCGCGAAACCGAACGGCTACGACAGCAGTTACGCGAGTCTGACCAACAGCTAAAACAGGCGGGGGAAAAGCGCCGAAAAAAATAGGATTAGCCCCGCAGAGGCCAAAACCCGAAAGTAAATAGTCTTGTGGTATTTATTTCCTGTTCCGGCAGTAATACGGCGTTGAAGTTAATAAATTTTTTGTTTTGGTGTCTGCGATTCTTTTGTTAAACTGTTTTGGTAATGGTTTTGCTATGAGCCGAAGAAAGCAGTTCCAGTTTTACAGATACGCTAAAGACAATGTTCAAGGAACAATCGCAACGTATGCAGCGTTGCTAGTTTTATCCGCGGTTTTAGCATTTACTGGAACAAAATTTTTTGGAATAGATTATCTGCCGTGGATTTTGTTAATTTTAGCAGTCGTTTTTATAGCGGCAAAGTATGACGACGCGAAAAAAGTTATTGAACTAGTTAAAAGCGCCTTGGGGCGTTAACTCCTGAAAAAATAGCGTCTTCTGCTAGGGGCACTTTTTCCAGTATTGTCAATACTCCATTTTTTCCGCCTAAGGCATCGAGGCATTTGTGGCAGACCCATCTTCTTTGGGTGGACCGGAAGACCAGTTTTTTCCTTCTCCGGCCGGTTGAGAAGCATAGAAAGCAGGGCGGGACTACTGGTGTTGGTTGGACTTGTTTTTGAATGGTCAAAGTTTGCGTGTACATGAACAACCACTTGTTTAGTCGTCTTCCAATTGCTGTTCCAATCGGATTCTTTTTTTCCTGATTCGCAATAGTTCCCAAAAAACGGGGAATTCTTCTTTTAGTTCCAAATCGGTTTTTTGGGCCAGGATGGATGCGATTTGTCTGGCGGTCATTGAATTGTCTTTTGTCACTTGAAGGGTTTGTTGCATCTACAACAAGACCGGTTCCCGGCATTAAAAACGGTTTTGTAATCGCTGTGCATTACAGAACTTTACAAATTCTTTTTATTAGTCCAAGGCAGGGATGATTGTAGAATTTCAATGGAGGTTTTTTGAATGAATAAAAAAGCAATCGTTGCCGTAATGGCTTTGCTTTTGGTTGCGCCAATGGTTTTTGCTACCGGCGTGGATGACATTACAGCGCCTTTGAACAAGATTTACGACCTAATCAAGGCCGCGGTAGCCGTCATTGGAATCATTGCGCTAACCATTGCCGGAGCCAAATTCATGTTTGCGGGGGAAAACATGCAATCCCGCGAATCGGCCAAAAACATGGCCACCTACTCCATAATCGGCCTAATCGTAGTCTGGGTAGCACCCCTCGTTGTAAGCTACCTGACCGTGGTATGAGGCGAGAACAACTATGAAGACCCCCTTCCTTGTTCTCGCTTCCTTTTTCTTTTTAACCAGCATAAGCGCCAGCATATTACCCACCAACTGCACGGCGTTCCAAGGAGAACAATACACCGACTGCCAAAACATCCTGACCGACACCTCGCTAACCCAACTCGAAAAAGAAGACCTATACCTCAATCTCGTGAACATCCAGGGGGATTTGCCTTCGTTTGACTTTGCCTGGAACTGGAACAACCAGCTCACATTCAATCAAGCCCCGGAAACCCTTCCCCCAACCAACAATGGCATTATCAAGAACGCCTGGTTGAAAATCGTTGGAATAAAAAAATCCGTCTTCGATGAAAACCAGCAAAAATGGTTCACACAAAACCAAGGAAGCATCTTAACTGCCAAAAACTACGAAATCGAAAACCCCGTCGGGCCGCTACTGGGGGAATGCCAAACCAACTACTCGTATTCAATTACGCAAAATGATTTTCAAATCCAAGCAAACAACCAAATCCTCGGAACCACAAACCAAGCCAATTATTCGTTTTCGCTGCCAAACCAAAACGACCTCAATTTCTTAGCCGACTGGCAAATAGCCGCGCAACTAAAAACAGACCATTACACCCTGCAAGAGCACAGTTTTTTTGACGGCCACCAATGGCACTACTGGACCGAATGCACCTACACCAACACAACCTACAACAATTACGCAATCCATTTGCAAGACCAGTTACTGGAGTGAACCCCTTTTTTTGTGCTTGAAGTTAAGCACCGACCCCCTTTAATATTTTTTGTTCGAACTCGGCCGGTGGCTGGTAGCCAATGGCTGAGTGCAACCGTTTTGTGTTGTAAATCTCTTCAATGAAACACTCGATATTTTCGTATGCGTCATCGAACGACTCGTACTCGTTTAGGTAGACCTCGTCGTACTTAACGGTCTTCATAAAGGACTCGGCGAATGCATTGTCGTACGGGTTTCCTTTGGCGGACATGCTGGGCAAAATGTCGTGTTGTTCGAGCATGGCAATGTACTCATGGCTTGCGTACTGGACGCCGCGGTCGGAATGGTGAATGAGTCCGGCCAGTTGCATTCCTTGGCGATGGTTGAGTGCCATGGTTAACGCGTCCACCGTGAGTTGCGAGTCAATATTTCGAGACAACTGCCAGCC
>JAZDJR010000026.1:0-12159 GCA_043803815.1 Microcaldota archaeon
TGGCCGCAAACCCCCAGCCGTTAGGCTCGGCTACGTTCATTACCCGCCAAAAACCAGCATCAAACAACGATTCGCCCAACTCTTACAAGAAACCCTTTCTTTTTGGCGGTGGTTACCCACCGCCATTGTCAGGAGTCCCCAGAGTCGTTTCAAACCATGGATTTTTATAGTACCGTTAGTTATGTATTGCAGAATGAACAAAGCAAGTAGCGTGCTTTTAGTAGCTCTTTCTGTTGTCTTTTTTTCTAGCATGGTTGCGGCCTATTTGCCAGACGGCGCTACATGCACAGATAGTTTTGCTTGCGGCGAATCCAGCCATTGCAACAACGGAATTTGCTGCAAAAATCCTTACACCTGCTGCACTTCGGATGCCCAATGCACCCCTTCAGGAAAAGTGTGCGGTACCGAGTATCACTGCATTTTGACCAATGGAACCTCGTGTTGGTATGGAGAAGAATGCGCTTCGGGAAACTGCAATTTTGAATGCTGTGAAGCCGGACACCTCTGCTGCCGGTTTAATTCCGATTGCCCATCCGGCCAGGCATGCTACGGACAGTATCATTACTGCATGAGCGCACCGGAAGAACCGCCCAGCCTGAAAACAAACGGTTCTTCCTGCAGTTCAAGTTCTGAATGCGAGTCTGGAAACTGCCAGAACGGAATCTGCTGCTCTTCAGGTTACACCTGCTGCACAAGTGCGGGAAACTGCGGCTCGGACCAAACCTGCGGAAACAATTATCATTGCGAAACAACCAGTTCTTCCGGAGCTGAGAATACTTCAGACAAACTGCCGAATGGCGAAGGCTGCCTGGAAGACTCAAGGTGCCAAAGCGGTTATTGCGTGGACTGGTTATGCCGCGCAACCCCCACGGTGTGCGGGGATGGAATCTGCGACCACAGTGAAAAGTTCGAAGAAAACGCCTGCATTCAGGACTGCGTAAAGTGCCAGCAGGATTCCGACTGCCCGCCTTGCGTCAATTGCGTGAACACGAATTTCCGCTGCGGCTCCTCCCTAACGGATATTTCAACAGAATGTTCAGAATGCCTGTCGGATACGGACTGCAAGCAAGGATATACCTGTTCGTGGCCGGATTATGCGTGCATGGTATCCAGCGAGGAAAATACAACCGATGCCGACAGCGATGATTCAGCTCCGGAACAGGAACCCGAACAACAAACAACCGTGGATTTGAAAAGCACGCAACAAGTGCTGGGATATGATGTTCCCGGGATGACCAATGAAAATGCCGCGCGGTATGATACTGACAACTCGTGGTCCAAATACTTCGGATTAAACCTGACAAATTATGCCGGAAACGCCCAGAGCTGGGAAGAAGTAGCCAATTACGAGCTGCGCAAGGGAAAAAGACATTTAACCAATGGAACCAACGTGGGTTATTTCAAGACCGCGGCAAACGGAATACAAAAATTGTACAAAGTGGCCAGTTTTTTGAATGCCTTGAACCAATTGCCCGACCAAATCAACGCCTTGACCAACATTAAAAACTTGGATGAACTTAAACAGAACGCGCAACTGGTAATAGAATTCACGGACAACATGGTTTCGGTTTCCAGCACCATCGTTGAAAACACAATCGCTTCCAGGGAAATGAAAATAACTCCGGAAGACAAATCCCTGTTCTCGGCGCTGAAAGAAAACGGAACCTGGGCATTGGAAGTGGCTGGTTCGGGCGGCTTCAGCCTGCTTGCGGATGCCAGCAACGCTTTGTTCTCCGAAAACGCTACCCAATCGATTGCGTATGAAATCGAAGCGGGAAACATCTGCCTGCTAAAAGCCAGGCATGCCCAGGAGGCAAAGCAAATCGCGGAAAAAAGCGCTCCAACCGAACAGGAACTTCAGGAATATTTTTTCCACGTCAAATCCTATTTGGCTTTGTCCAAAGCCGAAATCGCGTTGCGCTACCGCGATGACGTTGCGGTCTGGAGGAACAAAACCGATTTGGCAGTGCGGTTCTATTCCTTTATCGGAGGAAGCTCGGACATTGAGGCAACGCTTGCCCAGAAAAAAGCCGATGCAGACGCCATGATAAAACTCATTGAAAAAATGGAAAAAAACGTTGAGGAACTGGAAAAATGAAGCTCGTGAAAAAAACAATGATTCTTGTCTTGTTGGCCTGCGTGGCAGCCGTTTTGATAAGCGGCTGTACAACGCCATCTTCGGGAAACACCCTTTCAGGGGAAACGCTGGCCCAAAAATTCAGCGTCGCGGATGCAACCATTGAGAAACAGACCGTAACAATTCCCGAATTCGAGGCCGTGAAAGACAAAAACCCGCAATCGCTTCTCCAGGCGATTGAAGCATACCCGAATGCGGGCGTTATCCAGGGAAACACGGCTTCGCTTTCCACTTCTTCCTCGGATTTGCTGATTGTGGAATTGGCGGATTCTTTGGAAGCCGACACTTTTGCATTAAACCTGAGCACCCAGCTTGAAACCGAAGGCTATTCCTATAAAGGGCGCCTTCAGTACGAGGAAACCAGCAACCAGTACCAAAAAGAGGGAAAAAACCTGTTTGTCCTGAAAAAAGGAAAACTCGTTTTTTTGGTCAAAGAAAAATAAACTCTTTTTTATCCCCCGCCGGCAGCCAGTCCAAAAACCGCCAAACCCAGCGGAACCAATGCAAGCGCATACAACACGCCTTTTTTCCAGTTTCCTTCCTGCAGCCCTACAAAAATTCCCGCCAAAACCCCGTATTCCGCCAGATACGCCAATGTTCCCCAGTTGGAAAACTGCAATAACTCTTTTCGCGTTTGGCTTGTCAACCCGATTTCCAGATTGGACAGCAATTCAAAATCCATTTTTTGCACCAAGCCAAAAACCAATCCCAAAATCAGGGGAACCACGATTCCGCCAGCAACCAAAATTGTGTACTTTTCAATGACCAACGCCGCCTGGCGCTCCTCCAGCAGCCCCTGCGTTTCCAATAAGTCTTCCGCGGTTTCGCGAAAAACCAAAGACAGGTCCGCGCCCGACTGCACGCCGACCACCAGTAAATCAACCATCCGGCCGATTGAAACCGAACCGCAGCGCTGTTTCACATGAATCAGGCTGTCTTCCAGCGAGACTCCGGCGTCCAGCTCCCTTCTTGCGGTTTCGAATTCTTTTCCAAGCAGGCCAAAATCGTCCGAGGAAGCCAGCAAAAGCAATTCTTCGGCTTTGGCGCCGGTCGGCAAGGAACTCGCCGCCAACAAAACATCCGCGCTTTGCGATTCCTTTTCGCGTTTGCGTTGTTCAAAGCGGTACCAAAAAAACAAAAAAACAAAAAAGAACGGGGCCAAAAAACCCGCCAACGAAACACCAGTTATGTAGAAAATTGAAATGGTTTTGGCTTGCGGAAGAACGATTGCCGCCAAAAAAACCGAAAAAAACAAAACAATTCCCGCAATGGCGCACGTTGCAAATATTTTTTCCGCTTTTTTTCCGGAATCAGCCTCGTCAATTATTTTTTCCAGTTCTTTTTTCCAAAGGAGAGGCGCCAATTGCTCCAGTTCTTTTGTCCATCGGTCTGGGGTCGATCGTTTCAGTTCTTCTTTCATCATTACGCCTGCCTTTGCTTCAAAAAAACCGGCGTCTTATTTTGCAGCAATACTAGCACCGCCAAATCCAAGGCCGGAAAGCCGACCGCAATAATTGCCAAGACCTGCCAAGGGCCAATCTGAAAATCCAAAAACGAGCTTCCCACAATTACTATCGCCTGAAAAATCGCGGGTACAACCGCGGAAACGGCAATAAACACCAATGAAAACAACGCGATTTTGCCGGAAAAGGCCTTGGACGCAATGCGCTGTTTGGCCAAAAGCTCTTTGGCTAACCTGCGGACGTTTTCACCCTTATGCGGACCGCCGGGGCCTTCTTCATACGCCAGCATCACCTGCACCATGGCCCGCTTAGCGTCCTTTGAGTCCAGCCTGCCGGCCGCCTTGGCTAACGCCTCATGGACGCCAGCCCCCTTTTCGTGAATCTCGCGGTGGCAGTCCAAAAACAAGCGGCTTGCTTTTCCAAAACCGCTTTGCCCAGCATGAAGCAAAATTTTTTCAAACGGCCAGTTCAAAGCCAGTTCCACGCTGATGGCCATCAAAACAAACGGCAAATCCGCTTCGATTTCCAATGATTCCTGTTTTCGCTTGCGCACCGGTTCAAACAAAAGAAAAACAAAGCAAAAAACTCCGGCCAGCGCACCGATTGCAAATGACAAGGCCAGCTGCTGGTAAAAAAGCGCGCCTAAAAACCAGGCGATTGCCCAAAAAACCGCGGACTTTTTCAAAATTCGCTTTGCAAAAATCTCGGGCTCCTGTTCCGACCGGATTTTTTCTTCCAAAAATTTAAGAAAAAACAAGCGGTATTGCCCGTACTTGATTTTCAAATCAAAATTTGTTATCCTGCTAAAATCAATTTTTTTTATTTCGCCGAAACCAGACAGTTTTATTCCGCCAAAATCAAACTTTTTTATTCCGTTAAAACCGGTATTTTTTACCCCTTCAAAATCAAAGTTTTTTATTCCGCTAAAGCCGAACTTTTTTATTTCGCCAAAATTAATCTTTCTTATTCCATCAAATTCAATTTTTTTTATTTCGCCGAAATAACGATTTTTTATTTTGCCAAACCCAAGTTTTTTTATTCCGCCAAAATCAAGCGCAAAAGCCCCTTTTGTTTTCTTTTTCAAATCCGCTTTAGCCATACCGGTTCGCTTCCTCGAAAAATTCCCGCCAGCCCAGCCCCTGCAAAGACGCTTTTGAAAGCCAATCCATACGCCGCGCTTGTTCGCCTGCCAATTCAACCGAGCCGAATCCAAACGACTGCATGATTTTTTTTTCCAAAGTTTTGCTTTGGTTTTCGCGAACCAGCTTATTTTGCGCAAAATCGTATCCAAACAGCAAATTGAGCTTTAACGCCCCGTTGTCCAGTTCAACCTCGCTGATTTCCGTTACTTTTCGCACTTCGCGTCTCCCGCCATCCGATTGCCGGACCGTCCAGCGGCGCTGCACCACAATCAAGCCGATGGACGCCAAATCCATTTCATCAACTCCCATGGTTCTCATTCTTGTAACCGCTTCTCCCGCGCTTTGGCTATGAAACGTCCCGAACGAGCCTTTTCCCTGACCCGCAAGCAAAGTATCCACAAACGCCTTGACTTCTATCGCGGAGCGGATTTCCCCGATGACCACGCGGTCGGGCCGCATGCGCAAAGAATCCAAAATCAGGGACTGCATGGAAACTCCCAATTCCTCGCTTGCGCTTAACCGCACCTGATGCACATGCGGCACCCGCATTTCCGGAGTCTCCTCCACAATCACGATTCGCTCGTTTTGCGGAACAAAACCGAACAACGCATTCAACGTGGTGGTTTTTCCGCTTCCCGTGTTTCCGCACACCAAAACCGAACAATCCGTTTCCAAAACCAGCCACAAAAAAGCCAAGGCTTCCAGAGTAATCGTTTGGTGCAACGCCAAATCCAAAGGGGTAAACGGTTTTTGCCGGAATTTGCGGATGGTTACAACGGGCCCTGAAAAGCTCACGGGCTCGATGGCCGCATGCAGGCGCGAGCCGTCGCTTAGCACCGCATTGATTCTTGGCGTCTGCATGGACAGGCGCCGGCCCAAAGGACGCGCCATTTTGTTCGCCAGATTTTTCACTGTTTTTTCGTTTTCAAAAAAAAGATTGGTCGAAAGCCAGCCGAACCCTTTTTCAAATACCCGAACCGGCGAATGCAAACCAACAATCCCGATTTCCTCGATATCGTCGTTTTTTAGCAATTCATCCAACGGCCCCAATCCGAAAGCGAGCTTTTCAACCACCGCCAAAAGATATTTGGCCTGGTCCTGCTCCAGTTCCAGATTGTTTTTCAGGCAATACTCGTCCAAAAAAAACTCGATTGTTTTTCCGCTTTTTTTGTCCTGGCTTGACTGGAATTCCGACAAAACACTCGACACCGCCAATGCTTCGGAGACCGAAAGCGACGGAAACCCTTTAACGAAATATTTTCGTTCTCCGCTTTTGAGTTCGCAAATCACAAACCCGTCTTTTTCCTTTAATACTTTGTTGATTTTGGAGCGAAAAAACGGCTCCAATCCAAAACCCAGCAGGCGCGCGGACTCGGTCAGCGGCGGCTCAAAAGATTTCGGTACCGCAGAATCGGAATTTTTTTCCAGAACCGAATCCACGGCTTGCTTTTGAATGTCGTTTGAATTTTGAATCCCGCTTGGATTTTGAGTTCCGCTTGGATTTTGGATTCCGCTTGGATTAAAACCCGATTTTTTGCTTTTTTTCATCTAAACCGAATAGGTATTGTCAAAAAGAGCATTTATGCGCAAAAAATTCCGACAAACAACGAAGACCTTTTTGTACGAAATGCAGCACCGCGGCAGCTGGTGCGGACGGTTTTCCTTTCATTTTTTTTAAAATTAGCCAACGACTGAAAATAAACTTGCAGAGGGATTAAATTATAGCAAAAGACACAAATAATTGAACAAACCGGGTGTCTTTTGCATATAGCAAACGACTGTCAAATGTCCAAAAAATATTGTCGTTTGCTATAAACCAAAAATATGGAATTAATTTGCTCAAGGACTTGAATTAAATCGCCAAGAATCAAAGTGAATCCGTTTGGGGTTTGAATTAAACCGCCAATGATACTTTTGGGTTTCGGTTTCGTCTGGTTATCCAATTGTATCCCGCTTCGATAAAAATCGCGGGCAAGGCCAAGACCGCAACCAAAATCCAGTCGTTGGCCTGTAACGGAACCGTGTTCAGCAAAGTGTTGAACAGCGGAATTTGGACAGCCGCAATCAGCAGGACAATCGAAGCCAGCACCGCAAGGTTCAAGCTGCGGTTGTCAAACAGATTGGAATTGAACACCGTGCGGTTGATGTTTTTGCATTCAAACACCCAGAACAATTCAAACAAAATAATGGCGGCAAACGCCATGGTGCGGCCCTTTTCAATTCCGCCTGCGAAAAACCCCGCCTGAAAGGCGAATAAGGTGACAACCATTCCGACGACTCCGGCAATGACAATGCCCGCAAGCATGCCGTCCGTTATTTTGGCTTTTGGGGAACGCGGCTTTCTTTTCATGCTGTCGGGGTCTTTTTTTTCGTTTCCCAAAGCCAGTGCCGGCAAGCCGTCGGTCAACAGGTTAATCCATAATAAGTGCAAGGGAAGCAAAGGAACCGGCCAGCCGGCCAAAATCGCGGCAAACACAGCCATGACTTCCGCGGTGTTTGCGGACAATAAATAGCGGACAAACGCGCGAATATTGTCAAATACGCGCCGTCCTTCTTCCACAGCCTTGACAATGGTGGCAAAATGGTCGTCCTGAATCACCATGACGCTGGCTTCCTTTGAAACATCCGTTCCGGTAATTCCCATCGCGATTCCGATATCCGCTTTTTTTAAGGCGGGCGCGTCATTGATTCCGTCTCCGGTCATCGCGACCACGTGCCCGTTTTTTTGCAAGGCGGAAACAATGCGCATTTTGTCGCTGGCATTCACGCGCGCAATCACGGCCACGAACTCGATTTTTTCCTCGAGTTCTTGGTCCGACCACTGTTCCAATTCTTCTCCAGTAACCGCCAACAGGCCTTGCTTGTACAATCCGATTTCCTTGGCAATGGCCAAAGCCGTGAGCTTGTGGTCTCCAGTAATCATTTTTACTTCGATTCCCGCCGCATGGCATTTTGCAATCGACTCTTTTACCCCTTCTCGCGGTGCGTCAATCATTCCGACTAATCCCAAAAAAACCAGTTTGGATTCTATTTTTTCCGCAGCCAATGAATTATCGGAATTTGAATTCGAAGAATTGGCGGAATTTTTTGTTCTGTTTTTTTGCATTTCGTTTTCGTTTAATTCCTTATACGCAAATCCAAGTACGCGCAGCCCCGTGGACGCCAGTTCGTCATTTTTTTGCAGCAATTCCTTTTTTTTGGCATCGGTTAACGAAACGATTTTGTCGTTTTCCATTAGGAATGAACTGATTGAAAGAATCGATTCGCAGCTTCCTTTGGCGTATACCGCGGTTTTTCCGGTTTCGGTGTTTTGGTAAACAACCGACATCCGTTTTCGGTCGCTTTCAAACGGAACCTCTGCGGCAAACTTCATTTTTTGCAGCAATTGTGTTTCGTTTACTTTTCCTTTTTTGGCCAGCACCTTAAACGCGACCTCGGTCGGGTCGCCAATCCATTGCCTGTTCTGCGAGTCGAACTGGCTGTTGTTGCAAAGCAGGCAATTTTCAAACAAAGCCAAAAAATTTTTGGAATCGAGTAAATCGGAAGCGCTTTTTCGGTTTTTTTCCGCGGAATTTTCAGCGGTAATTTCTCCGATAGGTGCATATCCGACTCCGCCGACGCCAAAGCGCCGGTTATCCAGCCAAATCGTGCGCACCACCATTTCGTTTTTGGTCAAAGTGCCGGTCTTGTCCGAACAAATCACACTCGTGCTTCCAAGGGTTTCCACAGCCGCCATTTTGCGCATAATCGCGTTGTTTTTAGCCATAGTGGTCATACCGTTGGACAAAGTAATGGTTACCACCGCGGGCAACCCTTCCGGAACCGCGGCAACCGCCAATGCAACGGAAACCAGAAGCAAGTCTACCAGTACTTTGATCGGGATTTGGTTCCACGAGAATCCGTTGGTAACCGTTTGTTCCCATAATTCCAGAATAAAAATAATAACCGCGATTCCAATCACGATTTTGGCAAGCACTCCTCCTAATTCCTCCATTTTTTTAGCCAAAGGCGTTTTTTCCTGTTTGATTCCCTGGATTAATCCAGCGATTTTGCCGAATTCGGTTTTCATTCCCGTTGCAACCACGATTCCTTTTCCGCGGCCATACGTCACTTCGGTATTCATAAACGCCATGTTTTTTTGGTCAGCCAAGGAAGTATTTTCGCTTAATTCCGCGGTTTTTTTGGTTACGGGATTGCTTTCTCCCGTTAAAGACGCTTCGGCAATCTGCAAATTAACGGCTTCAAACAAGCGCAGATCAGCGGGAACCCGGCAGCCGGTTTCCAAAATCACGATATCGCCCGGCACAAGGTCGCTCGCGTCTATTTGCTCTTCGCTTTTGTTGCGAATCACGGTTGCTTTGGACGCCGCGAGCCTTTGCAGGGCCTGCATCGCTTTTTCAGCCTTGAATTCCTGCCGAACCCCAAGTGCCGCGTTGATAATCACCAAAACGACAATAACAAACGCTTCCAAAAAATCGCCGATGATTCCCGAAACGATTCCCGCAAAAATCAGTATCCAGACCACGGCGTCCGAAAACTGGCTTTTAAACATCTGACCCAAGGAAACGCCTTTTTTTTCCGCCAGCTTGTTTAAACCGAACCGATTTTGGCGCTCTTTTGCTTCAAGCGCAGACAATCCTTTTTCAAAATCCGCGGATAACTCTGACCGTATTTGGTCGGCTGTTTTGGAAAAAAACGCTTCGGGCATTTGTTACCATCAAAAAAGCAGTCCTGATTTTTATTGGTTCGGTTGGTTCAATGTTTCCCTATTTTCCGAAAAAACCTTATATTGTACAACCTGCAAAAAGAATTTTTACTGCTGTCTATGAATGCGATTGAATGGGAAAAATCCAGCAAGTCAACGGCATTGATTTTGAAGGGAAAGCAATTTCATGTTTCAATTTTGAAGCCGGCCGGAATCGGCTTTACGGAACAATCGATTCGATTGGTTGCGGGGTTTCGTTTCGCCGAAAAAACGGTTTTTTTTCCGTTGATTTTTTTGAAGCGCGAAACCGAATTGATTTCAAGGGGAAACTGGGGCCGAAAAACAATTTTTTTGCACAGGGAATCAATTTTGATTCCCAGCAAATGCGAATCAATCAAATGGCAAAGCAGGGCCTGGCCCCACAATTGCAATAAGCCGCCGTTGCATTCCCCTGTTTCGGGGTTGAATGTTTCGCTGACACAGCCCAGGGCATTTCTTTCAAGGTCGGATTGAAGGGATTGCAAAAAACGATACCCGTTTTCGGTTTGCCGCTGCTGGAAAGCGGCCATGGCAAGCCAGGCGGTTGAAAGGCTCCAAACCCGGCCGGAATGATAACCGTCCGGGTCATAACCCGATTGGTTTCGCGCCCGGCAGCGCAATCCGGATTGCGAGGAAAAATCCGGGGATTCCAGCCGCTCCAAAACCGATTGGCTTTTGGCTTTGCCAAACAAATCAAAAGCAACGGGAAGGCAGGCGTTTGCGGTTTCCAAAAAATCCGCTTTTTTTTGCCCGACATCCGCAATTCGGTCGGGTGGAAAAGGAAAATCCGCAAAAAAATACTGAAAAGCGTTTTTTGCTTTTGAAAGCTCTTTTTGCATTGGAAAAGGCGCATCGGAAAAAAATTTCCAGTGTTTTTGCAGGGATTCCAAAGCATGAATGAAAAGCGCCTGGATTTCAACCGCGGCCTGCGGGCGGTTCAATGTATCCATCCAGGTTTCGTTCCCCGCCCGGTCGTGCACCAATAATCCCGAAGCATGCAATTGGGAACGCAAAAATCCAAGCGATTGCTCCGCAAACGGAAGCATTTTTTTAATCCACGCCTTGTTTCCCGAAACTTGCGCAACATAATCAAACGCAATCAGCCATAACAGCGTTGAATCCATGCTGTTGAATGTTTCGGGCAGCAAGTTTGGAATCTTTCCATTTTTGCCGAACCGGGCAAACAATTCCAGCTGTTCCATGCTTTCTTCAACCAATCCCAAATCAACCAAACCCAAAATGCTCCAAAAAGTATCCCTTCCCCAGGGCTGTAAAAACCAGGGAAAACCCGCCAAAAAAACGGTTTGGTTTCCGCGTTTTTTGGCCAGCAATTCAATCCCGATTCTGCCCCATGCAAGCGAAAAGGCGAGTTTGGGGTTGTCGCTTTCAATCAGGCCGCTTGCCATGGCTTCAAAGCGCCCGGAATTGGCGCGCACCAATTGTTGGGCGGCTTTTAGGGATTGGACTGCGGTTTTTTCAATGTTTGAAACGGTAAAGCCGATTGTTTTTCCCTGGATAAAAAAACGGTTGACGCTGCAGATTTCCTGTTCGTTTCCCGGCCAATGGGTTTTCAAAAAAGGCTTTTCCAATCCCTGCAATTTTCCGGAAAAAACCCGAAAAAAAGTTTTTCCCAGCTCGTTTTGCACCGCAATCGAATTTTTGTTTTGAATCCAGGAATGAACGCGGCTGGAATTATTTTCATTGGCCATCCGGATGTCAATCCCGAGTTCAAACCCAAGGGAAAGCGGTTTGGGCAATTCAAGCAATACCATTAATTCGTTTCGGGTCGGATGAAAGCAAAGCGTTTCAAGAACCGTTCCGAAAGAGGTTTGGTAAGTATGTTTTGCAATTCCGCCATTGTATTCAAAGCGCTTGGAATTGGATTCCGAAAGCCATTCGTTTCCAAGCCTTGCGGCAAAATATTCCAAATGTTTTTTTTCCTCGAACCATAACCCGCTCCACTTGGTTTGGAAGCCGTTGCCGCAATAGCGGTGAAAAAAGCCTTTCAGGCCGGACAAAAAATAGGCGTTTTCGGAAAGATGCCGTTCGCGGACAAAAAAAGGCATTTCAACCCGACTTTAAATTGGCATCGACTCCGGCTTTTTGGCGCAAAAAATTCATCCGGGTTTTGATGGCCTGGGCATGCGGTTCCCTGGAATCCAGCTGCCGGAGCTTGTTGGCTAAAAACTGGTCGCGGATTACTTCCTGCGTCCATTCCGCAAAATCATTTTTGGTTTCGTTCACGTGATGCGCAAAGGTTGCGTCATCCATGGATTCAAAAGAATTTTCGAGTTCGGAAAGGCTTTTGAGGGGAATTTCGCCGCGCAAATAAAAAAATTTTTCAGGATTGTCGACATTGGAAAGGATTTTGAGGGCACAATCGCCTTCATGCAATTCGCCGGAAGCATTTTTGGGGTATTCAACCCCTAAAAATTCTGCAAGCCATTCCAGTATTTCCTGCCGAAAGCCCATTTCCAAACACTGGTACGATAACGCTGCCTCGGTTTAAAAACATTATCAAGGCGGTTTTTTGGGGGACTCCTGACAATGGCGGTGGGTAACCACCGCCAAAAAGAAAGGGTTTCTTGTAAGAGTTGGGCGAATCGTTGTTTGATGCTGGTTTTTGGCGGGTAATGAACGTAGCCGAGCCTAACGGCTGGGGGTTTGCGGCCA
>JAZDJR010000027.1:0-21902 GCA_043803815.1 Microcaldota archaeon
CCACCAGTGAGTTAGGCATGACGCAAGAGGCAGCCATCAAGTTCTGGGCGTACCAAAAAGTCAAAAGATACGGAGAAAACGCATAACTGCACCGGGTTTTTCAGAAAACCCGAAAAACTTCAGAATCATGCAACACAGCAAAAAATTTTATTCATTAGTCCCAAAAAAATACTTAAAACAGCCTGAAAAATATTATTACCGAAAAATCCGCTCCAAAAACAAAAAAACACGCCAAAAATACAGCCTTGCATGGAACGAATTTGAAGATTCCTGCATGACAATACAGCCCCGAAAATCCGGCAAAAATCGCTTAAACAAAAACTGGGCCAAATCATTCGCCAAAATCGGCAGCTATTACTTATCCAAAAACTGCTTTCTGCCCGAAAACTACATCCTCAAAAACTGCCGCAAAATCAAAAACATCCCAACCGTTATCGTGCAGGGACGCTATGACATGGCCTGCCCGCCGCGCCAAGCCCACGAACTTCACCAAGCGCTTCCCAAATCCAAACTAATATATACCATCGCCGGCCACAGCGGAAGCGAAAAACAAACCAAAAAAGCAATCATCGAAACGCTCGACGAAATGGCAAAAAAAACGCGCGCACAGCCAGTTGAAACGACGAACAAAGACTGGGAAGAAACATACCGAAAAAAAGGTGTTGTGCACGCGGAAATCGAGCCGTTTGTAAAAAAAACAGTTCCCCTATTTCGAAAGAAAAAAGTCAAAACTATTTTAGATCTGGGTTGTGGAACCGGCAAGAATTGCTTCTTTTTGGCCAAAAAAGGCTTTACTGTTTATGGAATAGATAGTTCACCAACTGCCGTTAGGATAGCCGCCCGCCAATTAAAGGGAAAACAAAATAAGAAAATCCGGTTAAAACAAAGCGACATGACCAAAATCCCGTTCAAAAAAGGTTCTTTTGACGCGGTTATCTGCTACCGGGTTATTTACCATGGAACCATCAAACAAATCCGAAAAGCAATCAGGGAAGTGTACCGTGTCTTGAAGCCAAACGGCTTGTTTGCCCTCAACCTTATAACCGGAAACGACCAGGATTTCAGAAAGGGACAGGAAATCGAAAAAAACACCTTCATTTATCTGAACCCCAAAGAATACAATGTTCCGCACCATTTCTTTACAAAAAAAGAAATCTTGAAAGAAACCAAGGCGTTCAAACTGCTCAAAATCGAACCAGTCCACTATCCAGACCTCAAAGCCAAGAAACCAAGCGAATACCACCTGTTTCTCGAAAAGGCGAAAAAATGAAAACCGTTCTTTTTGTTACCACGCGAAAACTCAAGTTCAAAATCGCGCAAAAACATTTAGCCCAATTCGGAATCCGGTTAAAACAAGTCCGATTGGAAACCCCTGAAATCCAGGACTGGAACGTGCGCACAATCGCAGCGTACTCTGCCAAGTGGGCTGCGAACAGGCTAAAAAAGCCGGTTTTGGTGCAGGATTCGGGTCTCGAAATTTGCGCATTAAACGGCTTTCCGGGGCCGTTTGCCAAATATGCGGAGCAAACCCTCGGAACAAAAGGAATTCTCAAACTCCTTAAAGGAGTCAAGAACCGCAAAGCGGTCTGGACCGATGCCATTGCCTACTGCAAACCCAATGGAAAATCGCAAGTCATTTATCAGGAAGACAAAGCGCGCATTGCGTTAAAACCCAGCGGAAAATTCGGCAGGGAATGGGATAAAATATTTATCATGGACGGACAAACCAAAACACTGGCCAGTGTCCCCGAATTTCAAGCCATATTAACCTGGAAACCCGAACGATACGAAAAAATCGCAAAAATAATCCTGAAAGGCAAAAAAGGACATTAAAAAAGTGTCGCTAAAGCCAGGTTAACTGTTGCCCGAAAAAGAAAAGGTCGTTTTATATGTTTTTGATTGCATTTGCGGTTTTTTTGTCAATTTATCTCTTTGTTTTCTTATTGCTCGCTTTAGAGCATAAAAAAAGACAAGTTGCACCGGAAGTCCTTGACCCAATATCTTTTTTGATTTCAGCGCATAACGAGGAAAAAACAATTGCGGATTCCTTAACAAGCGCCCTTTCGCAAAAAGGAATATCGGTTAAAGAAATAGTCGTTATCGTCGACAACTCAACCGATAGAACCGCCGAGATTTGTAAAAGTTTAGCGGAACAGAACCCTTGCGTCATAATAATACCCAAAAATGACGGCCAGCCCTCAAAGCCGAAAGTAATACGAATCGGGTTACAAAAAATAAGCACAAAATACGCGGTTTTGCTCGATGCGGACACCATTCTTGAGAAAAATGCGGTTGCTGAAACATTTTCTTTTATGAAAAACAACCGTGCGGAGTTCGGCACCTGCATCGTCGACCCGATGCCGGCAAAATCTTTAAAGTATGAAATAATCTCTTCGGACAAACTTTTTCGACAAAGGATACTGCAGCTTGGCAGGGCTGAAATCAATTGCGCAAACTTGCCGGGGTGCTTTTATATCGGAAATGCGGGCTGGCTAAAGGAAAACATCTCCAATTCGTTTGTGGAAGACCTTGTTCTTTCGTATAAACTCATCGGGGAAAACAATAAAATTTCGGTTGTCCCAAAAGTCCTTGCTTTTGAACAGGAAAGATTGCAATTCAGGTCGTTTTTTCTGCAGCGCATGCGCTGGACAATCGGAAACATTTCCGCTTTTCCGCATTTTTTAAGGGCATTCAAAAACAAGTCTTTTTCAACAATATTCGGACTTTTTTCATTCCCGCTTTTTTGGTATATAATCCAATATTTTGTCTTTTTCCTGCTGGCCCTTTCTTTCTTTAATTGGGAAGCCCGAATTTCATTAGTCCTAGTTCTCGCAGCATATCTTCCGGCGCTGATACTAGCACGCACCATGTTTTCAAGGATTAGCGCAAAAGATGCCTTAATTTCCTGCGCCTATCTGGCAATAGCATCGGCCGTATATTTAGCGGCATTGTTCGGTTCCGTTGGAATGATTTTTAAGAAGGGGTTCTTTTTTTATGATTCAGCCCTATTCAAAAGAATGTTTGTAAAGGAGCGTACAAAAAATGAAGTCACAATCAGCAAGAATCAAAACTGAATTGTTATCCCAAGGCCTTACGTTCGACCAGGAAAGCCTCGAGGGATTGGGAAGTAAATTCAAGGAAGAACACCACGGCTATGACTTCTCCAATTGGGGGGTAAAAAAAGAGCTGTTATTGCCTTCGGAACTCATGCTTCCGGGAAACATCGTCGTGTGCGTACACAATAGGCCGGAATCGCCGTTTCAGGTAAGAATGGAAGACAGAAAAAGGTTCATTTACAAAGGCGAAGAAAAACTTTCCAAAATAAGCTTTTTGCCAAGGCCGAAATCCTGGAGCAAAAGCACCAGCGACGGGACTTCGTTAAAAAAAATAATAAACTTTTACGGCTACGACTGCATAAACCTGAACATATATTCAGGCTGCGACTTTTGGAATGCCGGACTCCCCTGCCAATTTTGCAGCGTTGCGCCCACGCAGAGAACATTCAAAGAAGCAGTAGTTGAAAAAAAAATCGAACAGGTCCGCGAAGCGTTTAAGACCGCATTTAAACTGGAAAAAGACATCAACTTTGTACTGACAACGGGCGGGTCACATCTTGAAGCAAACACCGAAGTAAAAGACCAAATCAATGTTTTAAGTGCAATAAAAGAAATCGTGCCTTGGAAAAAAATCAAAGGCAACACCGCGTTAATGCCGCCAAAAGACCTTTCATTGATTGGCAAGCTTTATGAAACCGGAATCGAACACCCTTCCTTCAACCTTGAGGTTTGGGGCAAAAAAAACTTCCAAAAAACCTGTCCCGGAAAGGAAAAATACCGCGGATATGACCACATCTTTGAGGCATACAAAGAAGCGGTCAAGGTTTTTGGAGACGGCGCCATGTGGTGCAATTTTGTGGCCGGAATCAACTCGCTTGAGGAATTAAAAGAAGGATTTACCGCAATGGCTGAAATGGGGGTAATTCCAGGAGCAAACGTATTTCATCCCGATGTCGGTGCGGTACTTGGAACCAAGCTAAAAAGTCCAAGTACGGAATACATTATTGACTTATTTCACCATGCGTCAGACTTGTACCACCAGTACGGCTACAAGCCGTTCTTTTCGGAATCCGTGTTAAGAAATTCTATAGCAAACGAAGCGTACCATGGTTTGATTTAATGAAAAAAGAACAGCTGGACAGCGGCGGGAAAAAAATAACCGTTTTTTCAAGCCACGCAAAAAAACCCCTTGCAGCCGTCGTATACCTGCATGGAATTCGAGGAACGCCAAAAGAGCTTTCAATGATGAAAAAAGACCTGGAAAAAAAATGCGACGTTTGCTTTTTCGATTTTGATTATAAACACATAAAAAAAATACTCCCCATCTTGAAAAAATTCCTAAAGCAAAAACCCGGTGGAATCCCATTAGTGATTGCGGGATTAAGTATCGGCGGTGCCTGCGCAATAATCCTTGGAAAGCAGTGCGATGCCGACTTGGTTGTTCCAATAAATTCGTTTTACAGCCGGGCAATGCTTTTTAAGGAAAAAAATTTGGGAAAATGCGATTTCGACCTGAAGCCCGCAAAATATCTGAAAGACATCAAAAGAATGGAAATTATTTGCTCAAAAAACGACGAAAAAATCCCAAACCGCCATTCAATCCTTCTTTTTGACGAGTTCCGCGGAAAAAAAGAAATTCATATATTGGAAAATACCGAGCATGCTTGCAAAGAAAAAACCGCACAGCGAAAAATAGCGGAAATAATCATCGGCTCTTGCCGCGCCTTGCGTCGCTAATGTGTTTTCTAATCGCTTTTTGGGTCTGATTTACCGACTTTTTTTGGGGAACAGAGGACAAGTCAACAGTCCTCAATTTCCCAGTCCTGAAATAATAATCAAGAATCGGCTTGATTACCGCATTATATTTTCTAATCCTTGCCTGCATAACCCGAATTTCCGAATCGCCAATGCGGGTGCCAAGCGAACCGTGGCAAGAATCGCACTTTCCGTCCCTCTTTGGCGGTTTAGTAACCAAATTATACGTTGCTCCGCACGCGTTGCAGGTCAAGCGGTATTTTAACCGGTCGAGCAAAAACTGGTCGCTGAGTTCAAGGTTTACAACCAAATTCAATTCCGCATTATGCTTTCTCAAAAGAACATCCAAATCGGCAGCAGATTCTATCGTTCTTGGAATCCCGTCCAAAATAAAACCTTTGCTGCAGTCCAGCGATTTCAGTTTTTTCTCGACTAAATCCAGCAAAACCGCACTTCCAAGCTCTTCAGTAACCAAACCGCCGCGGCCTATTATTTCTTTAATTCTTGCGCCTAACGCAGTTCCTTTTTTTACCTCTTCTCGCAAAAGTTCCCCGCCGGAAATATGCGGAACGCCATACTTTTTGCTGACCAAGCCGGCCTGTGTACTTTTCCCGGTTCCCGGTTTTCCCAATAAAACCAAATTTAGTCTTGGTTTTTCACGCCGCTTTGGAAAAAAGTTTCTTAATCTTTCAAAAGCGGGCATACTATCACAAAGCCAAATGCTAGCGAAGGCCGGAACGGGTAAGTTTTTGAACTCTTTTGGTCCTTATCCGCCAATTATACCCTTGAGCCACTCTTGCGGCCGATTTTTTAATTGAATCCGAACCTCGCAAAGTTTTCAAAAGTTTCTTGTGCTTATAATGCATTAAAACCTCGACAATGTTGCCCTGGAAAAAACGTTCCCTTTCCAACGGGTCCTCCCACTTGCCCCTTTTTTTCACAGTCCTGCGTTTAAGGCTCAAGGAAGCGGGAACATACATGTGGAACACCGTATTCAACTCCAACCCGTATTTTTTTATAAGCCCGTCAAGCAAGTCGACTTGTTTCATAGTGCTTGGAAAATTATCCAAGACAAAACCCCGCTTAAACTTGCCTGGCTGGGAATGCAATGCCTGTTCTATCATCTCAATGACAAGTTCATCAGGAACCTGCTTTTTTTCGGCAAATACCTGCTGAAAAAATACTCCCAGTTTGGAGTTTTTTGCAGCTTCAGTCCGGGCCAATTTTCCAATGGAAATGAAAGGAAGGCCGATTTTTCGGTGAACTTCCATCCCAGCTCTTGTTTTTCCGCTTCCCGTCCGCCCCAAAAGAACAAAAACTTGAGCACCATTAAAGAAATCGGGATTCAAAAAACAACACCAATAGCAATATATCAAATGAAGAGAATATATAGATTCTCGCTTTAAAAATAATAATACCGCAATATACAAATCAAAGAAGGTCAACCGATGGCTTCAAACAACAGGGAAATTGAAATAAAATTCAGGATTCAAAATCCGGAAGAAATAAGGAAAAAAATAATGAAAAGCGGAAAGCTTATCGGCAAAGCATTCGAGAAAACAATCCGTTTTGACACCAAAACAAAAAATTTGGAAAAAGAAGAAAAATTTATCCGAATCCGATCCGGATTCAGCAACACCCTGACTTTCAAAAGAAAAATAGAAAACAAAGAGTTCAGAGAAAGAGAAGAAATAGAATTAGAAATTTCCGATATTGAAAAAATGAGGCAAATACTCAAAAACTTGGGTTTTGACAAAGAACTAATAATGGAAAAACATCGCGAAAAATGGAAGTTTAAGGATGCGGAAATAGCGCTGGATACGCTTCCCATGGGAACCTTCGTTGAAATCGAAGGAAGCGAGCAGTCAATCAAAGAAACGGCAAAACTTCTCGGGCTGGATTTTGAAAACAGGATTCTTGAAACATACTGGGAAATCTGGAAAGACTACACGAAAAAAAACAGGATTCAAAGCGAAGACATAACTTTTGAAGCAATAAAAAAATAGGATTTTATCTAAAAATGTTTGGATTATTTTTTGGCGACGATTAACGGAACCCATAGCTCCTGCTTGGATAGGCCGCCGTGATGGCTGATGTGGTGCTTTGGCTTTTCATAGTCCGGAACGCTGTTAAGGCCCCAGCCAGTTTTCATCAAAAGCGTGTAATCTCCGATTCGTTCGTAAAAATGCGGGTGCACGGTAAACCGCCCGAAAAGCCCTTTTTTGGCCAATTCTTTGCTTTTGAACAAATCGCACGAACGGCCAAAGCGTGATTTTACGTATTTAACAAACGCTTTTTCTTTTCCCAGGCGAACCGAACAAAAAGAAAAACGATGCTCGCCGGACAAGGGCGTTGCCAGAATTTCTTTCAATTTCGGGTGGTCATTCAAATCGATTGTTTTCTTTTTTGGAACATCAATCAATCCATGGTCGGCCGTTACAATTACGATGGTATTTGTTCCTTCAATGGAATCCAAAAAAGAGGAAAAATCGCGGTCCAATTGCCTGAAATGCGAAACCACCTGTCGGCTATCCGTTCCGAACTTATGACATAAGGAATCGATTTTGTCATAATACGCATAAACAAATTTTCTTTGTTTTCCCGAACCAACGGCTTTTTGGATGCTGCTGAAAAAATCTTTGCGGGTTTTGAAACCGATTCGCTTGGCTTTTCCGGCGCACGTCGAGGAAAAATCCGAATCAAAATAGTCCCGATGCTGAATAATAAAAGATTTTGTCTTCAAACGGTTTGTCAGCCAATCCAGGCGAAAAACGTTTTGGATTGGAATTTTTTCCTGCAGAGAAACCTTTTTTTCCAACCGCAACACATACGGCAACGGAATCACAACGCTGCCAAACTCCCACAAAAACATGTACCAAGCCAGCATGCCGTGCTCTTGCGGGGACAGACCAGTTAAAAAGGACGGAATCGCGGAACTCGTGCTGGTCGGAAAAACACTCGTCATTTTTCCGCGCAAAAAATGAAAAAAGGAACTGTTCTTTCCGTGCTTTTGCAAGAACTCAAAGCCCAACCCATCCACAACAATCAAAACAACGTTTTTGACCTGTTTGAGTTCCTTTGGGGACAAAAGACGCAACGGCGCATAACCGGAACGGCCGCCAAACGCGGTTTCAATGGAAGAAACCAGATTCAAAATGCTTCCGCCGGAATAATCGGGCTTATTCATGCTAAAAAAATATCCGATAAGAATTTTTAATCCCGCTTATTCGCGGCAAAAACAAACCGGGCAGTTTTTCGGGTAAAAATCCAATTCACGTTTGCACCGAGTCCGCAAACCGGCGAAGCTCGGCGACCCATTTGGTCGAAACAAAATACCGGTTGTTCCGGTTTTCAAGCACGTTGTTTTTGACCATGGAAAGCAGGGTTTTGTGAACGTTTTGGTACGACACCGTTACGCCTTGGACTTGCATCTCGTCCCAGATTTCACGGCAGCGCAACCCCTGTTTTTTGCTCACCAAAAAAACAACCCAATCACTCGTCGAGCGCTTGGAAAAAATCCAGTTCATGCAAACAATAAATGCAAATCAAAACAATAATCCCGAAAATTTTCGCTTTTCAACGAAACCGGAATGGCAAGCGATTGTGCAATTTCCAAAACCAATATTCAACTTTTTAGTTGATTTTTTTTAAACCGCAGCTGTATTACCTCCAAAGACCGCAATGGATACTATAAACGGCGCCGTTTTCCAAGACCGTCCGATTGGTCATTTGCACCCGGGCGGCTTTGGCCAACGGTGAAACCATGAACGTTTTGGAACTGGCCTTGCTCAAAATCATGCACGAACGAATCTCCCCGAACTCGTGCTCGATGGAGCACTACGCCAAAACGTTTCATGCCCTTTGCATCAGCGAACAGGCCAACCGCTACGATATCCAGCGCCTGACCGGCGTAGACCCGAAATGCGCGGAACACGTCCTGCAAAAACTCGCCGGCGCGGGAATCGTTTCGCGCGACAACGGCGAATTCACGATTAACCTCCAAACCGAAAAATTATGCCGGCTTATCACCGAAAACGAAACACCGCAAAGGAAACCACGATGGAAACCGCAACTCCAAAACAACACCGCCTTGCCGCGGAAGATTTTCCAGCCATTGGTCTGCACCAGCCGCATACGATAATTGCGGCCACGCTAAGCCTAAGCGTAATGCTTGCCCTGCACGTTTTACAAATCGGGAATCCGTTTGTTCAAATCGGATTAGGGTCTTTTGTTTTCCTTTTGGCCTTATTTTTTTGGAAAAAAAAGTGATTCAACCGAAAGAAATCATTTATCCAAAAACGCGCCAGCCACGAGCAATGGAAACAAAATTGTGGTATCGCCGACGACTTTTACGGTGTTGGCGTCCGCGGAGATTTTTCCCCATGATTTGGCTTCTTCCGGCTCGGCACCCGAGTCTGAGCCGTCGAATTCGCTCGAAGTATTCATATAAATCGCGTATTTGGCGCCTTCGCGGTACATGTTGGCGTTGCAAAGCGTGTGCTTGACAAGCCCCGCGCCGACAATCAAAATTCCGGTTTCTTTGGCGTCGAGTGTCATTTCAATCAGGCGATGATGGTCCATAATCTGGTCGATTACGAGCTTGGTTTTCTGGTTGTAATTGAAAAAATAGCAGTTGTCCCCTACCGCGCCGTCCATGAAAGCAGGGCAAAAAATCGGAATATTGTTTTTGGATGCCCAATAACAAATCGATTCGCGGTTGTCGATAATCTCACCCATTTTTTTGATTATTTCCGAAGCAGAAAAAATTTTTCCCGAATTGATTTGCTCATTCAGGCACTCTTTCAGGATGGGCTGAAAGAATTTTTCAAACCAGGTATAATGCTCGTTTGGCGCGAGCAGATTTCCGATGCGATTAATCCCTTTTTTTCGCAAGGCTGCGCCATCCAGGCGAAAATCCGCGACAAAAAAAGGCGCGTGGCACTTGATAAAATCCTCTTCGATTCCGCCGGTTGTGGTCACGAGGCAATCGACCAAGCGGTGCTCGACCAAATAGCGGATGACTTCGCGGTTGCCGCTGGAAACCTGATTTGAAGTATACCCCAAAAAAAGCGTTACTTTTTCTTTTCGCATTTTTTTGCAGATTTCAATGGCGCGGGCAAGGTGCGTAGCCTGAAAGCCCGCGGTTCCAAACGAATCCAAAAGTTTCGAAAGGTCCGCGGGTTCGTTAAAATCAATTCCGCGAACCGCTATGCCGCTTGCTTTCGCGCTTTTCTTAAAAATGCTCTTATACGCGTCCTTAAAGGTTTTTTTAGCCAAAAAATCACCAAACCGATAAAATCACCAACAAAAGGGCTTTAAAAAGGATTTTGAAAACCAATAAAATACGCTAAAAAAACGGGTTTTGAAATGACTTTAGACTTTTCCGGCATGGAAGCCAAATGGCAAAAAGAATGGGACCAAAACCGCGTTTCCAAAGCCAATGCCCAAAAGGGAAAACCCAAGTTTTTTTTGATTTTTGCCTACCCCGGAATGTCGGGCTTTTTGCACGTTGGACACATGCGCGGCTTCACCTATTCCGACGTGATTACGCGATTCAAACGCATGCAGGGCTACAACGTTCTTTTTCCCGCGGGTTTTCACGCGAGCGGATTACCCGCGATTTCGTACGCCACCAAGGTCCGCAAAAAAGACCCTTCCACGATTGAACAACTCAAAGCATATGGACTGAACTCAAACCAAATCGCGGAACTGGAAAAACCTGAAAATGTGGTCGCGTTTTTTTCCAAAGTTTATGTTAACGATTTTTGGAAACCGTTCGGATTCCTCATCGACTGGAACCGAGGAATAAGCACGATTGCTCCCGAATACCAAAAATTCATCGAATGGCAATTCAAAAAACTCAAGCAAAACAATTTGCTCGTGCAAAAACCGCACTACGCGCCCCAATGCCCCGTGGACGGACCGGTAGCCATCGACACCAGCGAAACCGACATTTCAAGCGGCGGAAACGCGCAAACACTCGAATACACGCTCCTCAAATTCAAATACGATTCTTACGTTTTGCCTGCGGCCACGCTTCGGCCCGAAACCATTTTCGGAGTGACCAACTTTTGGCTTAACCCCGAAACCACCTTGATTGAATGCGAATACCAAAACCAAAAATGGCTCGTTACCAAAGAAGCCGCCAATAAAATCGCTTACCAAAAACCGGAATTCCAAATCAAGACCAAAACCATTCCCGCAAAAGAACTCATCGGAAAAACCGTAACCAATCCCGCAACAAACCAAAAAATAATCATTTTGCCAGCCTTTTTTGTGGATGCTGGAACCGGAACCGGCATTGTCATGAGCGTTCCCAGCCACGCGCCATTCGACTGGATAGCGCTTTTTGAACTGCAACAAAAACCCGAACAATTAAAAAAATTCGGAATCGACCAAAAACAATTGGACAGCATCCGGCCCATTTCATTAATCAATACCGCGGGCTACGGCCCCCACGCCGCAATCGAGGAATGCCAAAAGCGCGGAATCGTTTCGCTTTCGCAGGAAAAAGAACTCGAAGAGGCAACCAAGGCGGTTTATGCCGCGGAGTTCCACGCGGGAAAACTAAACGCGATTTACAAGGAATTGCAGGGAACCACCGTCAGCCAGGCTAAGGACAAAATCATCGAATCGTTCAAACGGCAAAAAATCTGCGACGACCTGCTCGGCTTTTCCGAAAAAGTGATTTGCCGCTGCGGTACCGAAGTCGTATTCAAGCACATCCCCGATCAATGGTTCATCCGCTACTCAGACGAAACCCTAACCCAAAAAACCAAAGACCACGTATCCGGCATGACCGTTGTTCCCGAACAATACAAAACCGAACTGCCCGCAATATTGGACTGGTTTTCCGACCGCGCCTGCGTCCGCCAGGGAAACTGGCTCGGCACGCGCTTTCCATTCGACAACAAATGGATAATCGAACCCATTTCCGATTCCACGCTTTATCCGTTGACTTATCTTTTCAGCAATTACGTCAAAGAAAAAAAACTCTCGGAAAAAAACCTGACCGAAGAATTCTTTGATTTTGTCTTTTTGGAAAAAGGAAAAAGCGGCGATGCGGCCAAAAAAAGCGGTATTAGCGAGGCTTTATTGGAGCAAATCCGGTCCGATGTCCAGTACTGGTACCCGTTAGACATCAATTTGGGGGGCAAGGAGCACAAAACCGTGCATTTCCCCGTTTTTTTAATGAACCATTGCGGAATACTGCCCCAAAAATACTGGCCAAAAGGCATTTTCGTCAACTGGTGGGTCACGGGCGAAATCGGCAAAATATCCAAATCCAAAGGCGGTGCAAACTCGCTTCACGACCTGACCACACGGTTTTCCGTCGACGCGCTTCGCCTCTATTACTGCAACATCGGAAACCCGCACCTGGATATCCAGTTCAGCGAAGAAACCGCCCAAAAATACAAAAACACGCTTGAACGAAACCAGCAAATAATCGAAAAAAGTTTGAGTAGCAAGACCACTGAACTGCGGCTGTTTTTGGACGAATGGCTCGAAAACAAGACCCGCGAACAATTCCAAACCGCCTACCAAGCTCTCGAAGAATACCGCATCAAGGAATACTCGGAAACCGTTTACTATTCAATCCCCCAAACCATCAAGGACTACTTCCAGCGCGAAGGAAACAACGCCAAACTCCTGCAAAAAATCGTTTCCGAATGGACACTATCCATGGCACCAATTACTCCCCACTTGGCCGAAGAAAACTGGCACGTTCTTTTAAAACAAAAAACATTAGTTTCCACACAAATTTGGAAACCCGATTCCAAACCCGTTAATCCAAGCGTTCTTCAAGCCGAAAACATGATTAACCGGCTCTGCGAAGATATCGAAAAAATCAAATCGCTTGCCAAAATCGCCAAACCAAAATCGATTACGTTTTATCCAAGCCCGAAATGGAAATGGAACCTGCTCAAAACAGTCCTAGACACCAACACCGACAAACCCGACTTCAAAAAAACAATCGGATTAATCATGCAAAAAACCGAATTCAAATCCCGCGGAAACGAAATCCCCCAACTCATCCAAAAAATCCTGAACGACGTGGGCTCCCTGCGCGAAATCGTTTCCGTTGACGAAGTTAAAGTACTTACGCAGGAACAAAAATTCTTCGAAAAAAAATTTGGCTGCACAATCAAAATCGAAGCGGAATCAGCCAACCCAAAAGCAGGCAAAAGCTTTCCGCAAAAACCGGCGATACAAATAGAATAAAACCGGCCAAGAAATCGAATATCGGGTTCTGTTTATTTGAAAAAACTGCCGTGACTTCTTTATATGTGATATATTTATATTATCTGTTTTTCATATAGTTGGTATGCGTTTGTCGGAAAAGCGTTGGTTGACATTGGTTTGGATTTTGTCCAATAAGGACCGTTCGTGGAGTATTTTGGATTTGCAAAAATCAAGCAAGTCTTTGGGTTATGGCCCGATTTGGGATTTTGTAAAGGAACTGGAACGAAGCGGTTTCATAACAAAAGACGAATCTTCGAATGAATTTCGGGTTTCAAAGGCGCGGGATTTGATTCAATTAATGGCGCTTTCGCGGCCCTTGTCCACTTTGTTTCCCCGCTTGTTTTATTCTGCCAAGGATTTTACCGCCAAGCTGGAGTTGGTGTCCCGTGCAAAAATGGATTATGCCTTGACGGTTTTTGGGGCCAGCGAACTGTGGCGTTCGTACGTGAAAACCGAACTCGTACATTTTTACGTTCAAACCAAAGACCTTTCAAAATGGGAAAAATATTTGTTGTCCAATGGCTGCCTGAAAGCCGAGCGTTCCGACGCCAATATTTTACTGCACCCCGTTCCGTTAGAATCCTTTTTTAGCCTAACTCAAACCATCAAGAGACTAAAAGTCGCTCCGGCGCCAGTGGTTTTAGCGGACTTAATCAGTTTCGGAAGCCTAGGCCAGGAACAAGCCCAGTTTTTGATGGAAGAATGGCTTTCCGGCAGGATGAAATAATGGAACGCTTGATGATTAAAAAATCGGACGAGCTGTTGCGCCAGTTCTTTTTGGCGCTCTCGCCAAACGAGCGAATGCATGTCGGCCTTATGGGGGGCTGGGCCGTGCATTATTTGCTCAAGCGCGAAGGAAAAGAACACATGGGCTCCAGAGACATCGACATTTTTATTGACCCCCACACTATCAAAGAAAAAACGCTTTTTGAACACTTGAAAAAACTCGGGTTCCAACCCCATTCGACGTTTCGCTGGTCAAAGTTCTTTCATTCTGAAACCGAACAAGAATTGTCCGGCGAAGAAAGCAAAAAACACCCTTCCCACAATATTTCGCCCGTATTCTTTGACATCGCAACCCCGGTTAAAACCAAACACTCGATGCCCGAACCCCTGCTCAAAAAAGTCTATGCCGGACAAAAAGAAACCTTTTCCCTTTCCGGCGTCAATGTCATGGTTCCAAGCCCCAAAATACTCGTTGAAATGAAACTGGGCTCCAGCATCGAACGACCAGACCCCTTCAAACGGGCCAAAGACCTCGTTGACCTATACAACTTATTGGATTGCTTTTCTGACTTGTGGGCAGTGAACAACAATGAGCGAATCAAAGTCAAAAACATACCTGCAAAAAAAATTAAAAAATTCAAAGCCAAACTGGACCAATTCCGAACCGACGGCACATTAAACGATGCTGCAACCCTGGCCCGAAACACTCCCGCCCGCATGTATTCCCTATTCCAAAAAATGTGATTCGCACAAAAAGAATTTTGAACAAAACGCATAAAACGAACAAAAAAGGAAAAATAATACCCCGCAAAATTAATCGGCTTATTCAGCAAATACGCAATGCTTCCGCTCTTAATCTCAAAATCCATATCCTCATGAACCCGAACCGCGGACAACGCCAAAATCTCGGCAATCGCCACATACCAAACCAAAGAAACCAATGAATAACCCGCCAAAACGGTTTTTCCGCTTGAAGCCAAACCGACACTCCACAACTGCGCATACGCAAACAACACAACGGCCAAAAAAACAAACCGCCCGAAAAACTCGAACCGATACGAAAAAAAATCGCGCAAATTAATCCGAAAAACAGCCACGTACTTGGACAGCATAACGACAAAAACCAACCACCAAACCCAATATAAAAAAAACCCGCAAAAAAAACGAGTATAATAACCCCCTATTTTTTCGACAAACAACGATTCAACAATTTAGTTGATTTATTTTCAACCAGAATCATAATAATACCGCAAAGCGCAGCATATATGGAAACGAGTACATTATTCAAAATTTTAAAAGGATAATAACATGCTTGCACTGATTGGCTTGGGTTACTGGGGAAAAAATTATTATTCCACACTGACCAAGTTAGGAAAACGGTGTCTGCTTCGTTATATTTACGACTCTAACGAAAAATTAAGAGGGAAATATAGTGGTGAAAAAATAATCTTTGCCAAATCCATAGATGAAATTTTAAAAGATGACTCAGTCAAGGGAGTAATCATAGCTACCCCACCCGCCACTCATTTTAAAATTGCCAAGGCCTGTTTATTGGCTGGAAAAAATGTGCTTGTTGAAAAACCATGCACGGGAAATTTAAAAAAAGCGATGGAATTAAAGAAAATTTCGAACACGATTGGGCGCCAACTGCTCGTTGGAAACATTTTCCTATTTGATGACTGCGTTAAACGTCTCAAAACCAAAATTAAGAAACAAAAAATAAAATTCGTCTCCATTAAGCGATTATTAACTCCTAAAAGAGAAGATGCCGATATACTCCTTGATGTTGTTTTTCACGATTTATATTTAACGAATTATCTCTTCGATAAGAATTTCAAGGCTAAACACGCATTTATAACCAAGAAATTTGCACGCCAATTTGATTATGCTCACATAACCCTATCCAATGGACCGACCATTGTTTGCATCGAAGCGGGGCTGGTTTATCCAAAAAAAGTAAGAGAGCTTCTATTAGTAAGCGACAAAAAAAGTTTCTTTTATGACCAAAACTATTTGACTGAATACAAAAATATTTTTTCCGAACAAATACCCCGCTTTAAACTCCTTTCAAAAACCAAAAATCGCGCAACCCCATTGGAAAACGAATGTATCAATTTCAAAAACGCGATTCTTGGCGGAAAAGACAACTACAAAACCCTGCACTACGCGTTAATAAGTTTGCAAAAAATCAAAGAAATCAGGAAGTTATGCCATGCAAATACCTTTTGTTGACCTCTACCGAGAGAATCGCATCTGCCAAAAAAGAGTCTTGAATTCAATAACCGAACTGATACAGAACGGCACCTTTATTCTTGGCAAAGACGTAGAGACTTTTGAAAAAAAATTTTCCGACTATATTGGAGCCAAGTATTGCGTTGGAGTTAATTCTGGAACCGACGCGCTGTACCTGGCGCTCTTAGCCAACAATATTGGACCCGGAGACGAAGTTATCACAACAGCAAACACATACATAGCAACCGCATTGAGCATCAAATATACCGGGGCCAAAACAGTTTTTGTTGACATAAAACCGGGGCAGTATAACATAAATCCGGAAAAAATACAGGAAAAAATCACCCCAAAAACAAAGGCTATTTTGCCAATACACTTATTTGGGCATCCAGCCAATTTAAAGGAAATAAAAAGGGTTGCCGATGAAAACGACCTCGCATTAATCGAGGATTGTTGTCAGGCCCACGGAGCAACAGCAAACAATCGCAAAGTCGGAACTTTTGGGGACGCGGGATGTTTTAGTTTTTACCCGTCAAAAAACCTTGGCGCGTTTGGAGATGGGGGAGCACTAGTAACAAATAATCAAAATATTTACAAAAAAGCGCTTGCCATGCGCTCCTATGGCCAAGTCGCCAAAAATAAACATGATTTATTCGGCGTCAACAGCAGGCTGGATTCTATCCAAGCGCTTGTTCTGCTTGAAAAATTAAAATATCTCGACGAAAACAACAAAAAAAGAAGGATTCTCGCTAAACGATATAAAAACGGCCTAACAAGCAAAGAATTTATCCTGCCAAAAGAAGAGAAAAATTGTAAATCCGTTTATCACTTGTTTGTTATAAGAACAAAAAAACGCGCCCAACTCATCAAGTACCTCACGTCAAAAAAAATCGGGTTTGGAATACACTACCCAATTCCGATTCATCACCAAAAAATTTTTTCCGAGTATTGTGGACAAAAACTCCCAATAACCGAAAAATACAGCAACGAAATAATTTCGCTCCCATTTTTTCCCCATATGTTAGAAGAAGAAATATCTCGAGTAATTGAAAAATTAAATGAATTTGGATGATTTGATGGATTGCGCAAGCATGATTGTAAAGCACAGCGGCAAATATCTTTTGCAATTAAGAGACGATAATCCAGCCATTCCTTTCCCGAATACGTGGGGATTATTTGGCGGAAAAATTGAGCCCAATGAAACGCCCGAAGAAGCGGTGTTCCGCGAGTTCAAAGAAGAGACCGGAATAGCCATTGATAAATTTTATTTTTATAAAAAAGCAGAATTTGCCGACGGGAATGAATACCTGTTTTATACTCTCGATTATATTCCATTGCGGAGAATACAACTATCGGAAGGACAAAAAGCGGAGTACGTTGCAAAAAACAAGCTTAAAAAACTGGGTTTTTGTTTGCATGACGGGGTTGATTTGGTTGATTTTGATGCTAATTTTTCTAAACGCCCCAAGGGCGCCCCCTTAAACAGGTATTCCCGGGTACGCGCATTACTATTTGAAAATAAGCTGCCGCTAGAAAATCAAAAAATGGGTGTGCAGCCATTACCTCAAGAAGCAGAGACTTTTTTCAAAAATTCCCATTTTTTTAGAAGGGGCATTTTTATCGGACAACGCGGATTTGAAGAGACACTTAAAGGAATAGGGAAGGGAGAAAAATTCGACGTAGTGGTTGGGGTTGCCGCTTCAGGACAGTTCCAACTTGGGGGAAAACTGGACATTACTGTGTTAAATTTTTTTAAGTCAAAAGGAATGCCGGTACATGTATGGATTCTTGATATCGACGGGTATATCGACAGGAAAAGAGTCCATTCCCCCATCGAAGCAAAAGCGTTTACTAAAAATTATATCAAAAATATCAAAAAACTCGGGCTAAGCGAGGACGATATCGTGATTCAAAGCCAAAAAGAGAGCGATTATTTTACGGATGCGTTATGCCTGTCCAAGGAAATAACGCTTAATACATTCTCAAAAACATACGGCCATTGCAATGCAGGATTCTTATTTTCTTCCTTGTTAATGTATTCAATGTTTTTTAATTATATTAAGCAAAAAAAGAAAGTGCTGGGCATCGGCGGAATAGAAGAGGATTCCCACGCCAGGATTTTGCGGGACATTTTACGGAAAAAATACGGCACGCCCGAAGGCATTTCTTTTTTATATTTCAAACACCAGGACAACCTTACAATCGGCAATGACCGGTTGAGCTCTTCACACCCCGAATCAACAATATTTTTTGACGAACCGGAAAGCGAAATCAGCCAAAAAATAAATGCCGCATTCGAATACAAAGAAGACATAACAAAATGCAAAGTATTTGAATTTTACAAATATAACGAACCAAACGACCAAACACTTAATAAAATATTTGGGGACTGCGTTTCCAACAAACTGAATTGTAAAAACTGCAAAAAAACGGCAACGCAAATGGTTCTAAACATAATTAAACCAAAAATGGAAGAAGGATAAAGGAGACTAAAAATGAATTTAAACGCACTTTTAGAAGATAACCAAAAATTAGTAGACCGATTCGGCGCACAACGCATTCAAGACCTTTCAGACGTTCCGGATTTTTATACTTTTAAGAATGGACTTATTTTTTCCCATCGCGACTTTGACACATTTTATGCCGGATTAAAAAAAGGAAAAAGAAGCGCCATCGTTTCAGGCTTTAATGCCTCCGGAACTATGCATATCGGCCACAAAGCCGTTTTTGACACCAACCTATTTTTTCAAAAAAAATACGGTTTGCCCGTCTTTATTCCCATTTCAGACGATGAGAGTTATGTTTCCGGAAAAGTTGAATCGCAGGAAGATGCACTAAAAAATTCGATGCAATTGGCAAAAGAAATGCTGGCGTACGGATTCGACCCTCAAAAAACGTATATTGTCATTGACCAGATTTATACAACGATTTATAATCTGGCCATAAAGCTATCGAAACGGCTAACAGTATCAGAAGTTCGGGCAACATACGGGTATCGAATGGAAAATAATCCCGGATTATTTTTTTATCCTTGCATCCAAGCCGCCCACATCTTGCTTCCGTTGGAATCCTTCAATTTCGAGCAAATATTGGTCCCAATAGGCCCTGACGAAGATAGTCACATTCGGATTTGCCGAGACTTGGCCGGAAGATTTGGATATGCAAAACCCGCCGTTCTTCATGTGGCTTTTATGCCCGGCACCGACGGTTCAAAAATGTCAAAATCACGAAACAACATGATCAACCTGCAAGACGACGAAAAAATCATTCGCAAACGAGTCAGCAAAGCATTCAGCGGGGGGGCCATCACAGTTGAGGAGCATCGAAAAAATGGCGGAGACCCAACCAAAGACATATCGTTTTTTTACCTTTCAAAATATTTTTTGAATCAAAACGAAGCCAATAATCTCGCAAGCAAGTACCAAAACGGCGAACTATTAAGCGGGGAAATGAAAAAAATGCTGGCAGACAAACTGGTCGAGTTCACCACCCAATTCAAAAAGAATCTTTCCCAAATCACCGAACAAGAAATCAAAAAAGTATTATTGTCAAAAAAAGAAACCGGGACAGAAACCCACGAGCCACAGTAACTGAATAGATAGCCGCACTTAAGCCACGGTCTTCCCTCGTATCAGTTCCAGATTTTTCCTCAAATAGTCCGCGAATTCGGTTTCGAGCAATACCTCAACGCCGAAAAAATCGTTTGACCTGCAAAAAAAACCAAAAGAACAATGGAACAAGCATTAAAGCAATTTGAACGGCGACGCAGCTCGCACTTCTTTTTTATTTGGAAAGTATTCCGCAATTTTTTCATAGGCAAAACGGGCCAATTGGGGGTTGCGAAAAATCCGCACCGTTATATCCATTTTGGGCTGCTTTTTCATCAAATGCTTGGAATAAAGCGAAAAAAGGTCCACTAAATTGTTGAGTTTTGAATACAAGTTTTCCAACATTTTTCGGGTTTCTTTCGAAAACTCGACTTCATAATAATACGAACCTGAAGCGCCAAAATCCTTTTCGAACGTTGCTGTCGGGTCAATGTGAACCGAAAAACCTGCTTCCTCATACCGCTCTTTTACCCAACGGTCAAAGGGCAAATTTTCCCCAATCAAGACAAAAATCTTGCCAGACTGCACTTCTGCCATTTTATGCAGGAGCGAGAAATCCGTAAAACTAAATGACAATGGAAACCATGCGCCCCGAATGAAAGCTATTGCCGCTCCCTTTGGTTCCATGATTTTTCCCATTTGGATAAAAATTTTTGTCATTGAAACGCAAAAAACGGAAAAATTGTCAAAGTGCAATTCGGTTTGAGCCCCAAATTTTTTAGGAACCTTTTTGGCTCCCGAACGGGAAAGCTCTGCTTCCAAGTCCAAAGAAAACTTTTTTAGATTCAAAACCCAATCCAGGTCAAGGGCAAACTTCCTGTTTTCGAAAACCACGATTCCTTCAGATTCCAACTGCGAAAGCATCTTGTGAACCGCTTGATACGAAAAACGCTCTCCCGATAACCGCTCCAATTCTACCTGAATTTCCTTGACAGAAAGCGGCCATTGTTTACTCAAAATCGAAACAATCAAGTCGCGCGAAGAGCCTTTCTTACCAGCCAAAGGAACCAAGACCATAAATGCACAAGTGGACAAAAGGTGTTTAAAGCAGTTTTAATGCCTGCTACGACATTACGCTCTCGTTCAAAAGCAGTCGCTCGCTCAAAACCGAAACAACCGCATCCCGAGCAGACAAATTAGGCAAAACCAAACCCGAAAAAGAAAAACCAGCTGTCACTTTCCAACCGCCCTTTCCGACTGCTTTTTCTCCAACTCCAAAACCCACAAACGCAACGAATCCGCCAATTCATGTGCTTGGTGATTTTGGACCATGCGTTTCCCAATACTTTTGGTAAAGCTTGATTCCTTCTTCTCTTAGGTTTCTTGCGAGCTCGGGATTTCTGGATATTACTACTTTGATTTGGCTTTTTTGCGTGTAAATTTCAAACAATTTGGCTAAGTCAAAAGTATCAATATTTTTGGTTTTAGCAAAAATAGCATTTATTTTAGTCTTTAGTTCAAGAGGATAAAAAATCTGCGCTACATAATCCCCTTCCACTACAATATCCCCCTCAGCAGGGTAATTGACCCCATAAATCGATTTTTTCCCAAGTTTTACCACAAACTGGTTTCCATAGTGGTCTAGTGGCGTATTACCACGATACAGACCATAATAAGGAAGTTCAAAAATTCGCTTGATCTGCTCAAAATCTTTTTCGTCGGCGCCAATAGGCATCCAAGCGTGCATTAGCATTGCAATGCGCGGTTTTTTTTCAGGGTTTGGAAATTCCCAATTAAACTTATGAACAATAAACCGGATAGTCTCCAGCAAACTGTCAAAACGCAGGTTAATTATATCTTGATTTTGAAAATTCTTAAATGGGCTTTCTTGCGCATAGTTTTGACCGAGCTGTTCACTAAACGATTTGATTCGGCTAATCCAATCTGAATTCAGGCAATACCCCTCTTCTCCCCTTACAACAACTTTTTCACTTACCAACAGACCAATCATTTTATGGACTGCTTGGTAAGTTGCAGAAATAGCATACTCTGTTTTTGCAATCTGATGAATTTGCTTTAAAGACAAAGGCCAACGATTTGACAAAATGCTAATAATAGCATCTTTTGTGGAAAGTCCTTGAATTCCCAGTCCTGGCAGGGTTAAAGTAATGGACATAGCGCTCCTACAATAGAAGCTACCTGTTTGGTGACAGCGCTTATGTCCCCACCTTAAACGTTGTTTAAGGGTGTGGGGCCTCCGTTTTTTAGCTCAAAATGGAGGTTTCCCACTATGAAGTACTCGGAAGATATTGTTGAAAAACTAGTCGCCAGACTGGCTTCT
>JAZDJR010000028.1:0-22333 GCA_043803815.1 Microcaldota archaeon
GCCGTTCTTGACCGAACGGTAACACCGTTTGGCAACTCAGCCAAAGCCGATGTGCCAGTGAAATATGTGGGAAAAAGAGCCTACGTGGTTATTTTGGGGTAATGCCAACCCACCCCAAAATAATCGTGCAACACAGCAAAAATTTTTCGTGGACGTCGGGGAAAAAGGATTGTACGCCGCCAAAGTAAAAGTGGTTGCGGCTGAATCGGTTGGCCAGGTAAATGCCGCGAATCAGCAAGGCGGAAACACGTTTTGGGTGCTGAATGGCAAACACTAGTGCGAGCGTGCTTCCCCATGACCCTCCGACAATAATCGCTTTTTGGAATCCGACAAAATCCATCAATTTTTCAATGTCTTTTACAAGAAGTTGCGTCGTATTATTTTTGGTTTCCGCAAGCGGTTTGCTGTGATTGCTTCCGCGCTGGTCAAACAGCAATGCGTTAAATTTTTTGGGGTTGTAATAGTCGCGGTCTTTTTGCTGAAAACCCGCTCCTGGCCCTCCGTGCAGGTGCACGACCGGAATTCCGTTCGGGTTTCCGACGAGTTCGTAATACAGTTCGTGCCCTTGCCCGACGAGAAAGTAACCTGTGCGGTACGGCTTGTTTTTGGACTTGTATTTCAACGCCATGAAAAAATAGTTTTGCAATCGGTTTAATAGTATGAGTTTTCTTCGCTTTTTGACGTGAATGTATCTGTTTAAAGATTTTTGCCGCGTTTTTTTTGTATGGAAAAGCTGGATAAAACCGTGAAATTGATTCGCAGGATTTATTCCAAAAACGGGTGCGTATTGCACCAAAAAGTTTCCGTGAACGAGCATTTGAAGACACTGGAATCCGAAATTGAAGAATTGAAACAGGGTTTGTCCAAAAAGGACTGGCCGAATGTGCAGGAAGAGCTCGGGGACATTTTGTGGGATGCAATTGCCTTATCCATTATTGCGGAAAAGGAAAACCTGACGACTTTTTCGCGGGTTTTAAAGCAATTGAACCGCAAAGTAGTTTTCCGCAATCCGCACGTATTTGGAAAGCGGAAAACCAGAAACGAGGAAATGGTGCGCGAAATCCGGGCCAAAGCAAAAGCGGATTATAAATTGTGGATGAAAAGGCATTTTCGGAAGAAAAAGAAAAAGTAAAAACCATTTTTTTTATCCGCCGCCGGGGTTTTCAATGCAGCGGTATCCAGTGGGCTTGGTTGCGTCTGCTACGCAGCCCATGTATTGGGTTCGGGAGCAGTGCAGGGGATAACAGGTCCATCCTGCGGTCCGGTCGGCGTCGGAGCAGTATTGGTCACTGGATGAACAGACCCGGCAGGACAAGGCGTCTTCTGTGCACGGGTCGCTGTCCGGAGAGCCCATGCAGGAGTGCAGGCTTTGCGTGGTGCAGGCTTCCGTGGGCTGTCCGGGATTTTCGCACACCTTTTGGGTGCATGCGGTTGTGGCGGTGCAGCGCGGAACGGAAACGCAGGTTGATTGGGAAGCGTTGCAGTAATGATAAGTGCAGGGAGTGTTTTGGCTGGCGCAGGCCTGGCTTTCCGGCGTGGCCGTGGTTTTGCAATAGCATGGTTCGCTGATGGAATCGCTTGGGCAGGTTTCGGTCGGGCTTGAAGTTTTGACGCAGGAACGCGTATAACAGTAATCGCTTGCTTGGCAAGCGGAAGCGGTTGCTTCGCAGCGGCACGAACCCGGTCCGCTTGGGCAGACGCATTCATAATTGTAACAGTTGTTGGAGCGCTCTGAGCAGGATGGACTGCATTCGTCTCCGGCGTCATCATCGTCTCCGCTGGAACCAGACCCATCGCCCAGGCAACCGTTTCCCGTGGGGTCGGGGCAGGGAATTTCCCTGAAAACGCGTTGGGTGTCGCCGGGAAGTGTTCCGCAGCCGGTTTGTCCCGTGCAATCGCAATTCAGTTTGAGGGCAATGCGAAGCTGTAACTGGTTGGTTAAATAGCCGAATGATTCGGGCTTGAGGATGCGGCTTTTGGGGTCCTGGCATTTCACGGAAAAAAGCGCGGTTATTTCGGGGCGCGCGGTCACGTTTTCGTTTTTGTATTGGCCGGAAGGACAGGCTACCAGAATGTCGTCTCCAAGGGCTGGCAGTGCAGAATCAAAATTGGGTTGGATGGGGTTGCTGGTTGAATTGTCGGAGCCAAAAATCCATTCTGTTCTTGGGGAAGGAACAAGGCTGATGTCGTTGGGGCATTTCTTGTCCGGAATGATTCCTGATGCAAACCCGTTGTCGAATTCTTCGCTGCACAAAGGAACGGGGCATGCGTATTCCGGGGAAAGGCCTTCCATGTTGCAGTAGCGGAGTTCCTGGCAGGCCACGCTGCTCACGCATCGCTGTAATCGCTGGTAATCCCAGGTTTCCTTGGATGGGGGAACAAGCGAAACCGTGCATGAAATGTTTGAATCGTCTTCGGCGAAGGAATCGTTGAGCCGTTGGACGCTTTTTTTGGCGGCTTCGGTGACCAAAAATTCGAGGGGAAACTGGCTCTTAATCATTCCATCCGTAATCAACAATTTGTCCTGTCCAATCGGGGTTTCGCAGGTTGTCTTGGACAATTGGCACGGGGAAAAACCGAGCCAGTTGCACGAGGTTTGGGAAAATTCTCCGGCATCGTTGTTCATCCATGCCGCGAGTTTTTTGTAAAAATACCATATGCGGTAATCGAGGGAATAGTCCCCGCTTAAGTCCACGGTTTTCACGGTGTCGCCGTTGGAATATTTCACAAAAAGGTTTTGGACGCGGACAACCGCGTTTTGGTTGGGCAGGTTTTGTTTCAAAAAGTCCACGTTGTGGATTTGGGGATTGATAGCGGGGCTGGTTTCGATTCCTTCAAGATGCAGTTTTGCGCTCCAGCCGTTTTCCACTCGGATGTCGCGTTCGCGCCCCAGTTCATCCAAAAAAACCAGTATTTGGTTGTGGAAAAAGATTTCGCTGGAATCCTGGATTTCTTGCACGTCGGGCGGCAGGGACTTGTTGCAGTACCAGCAGTCCGTCACATTGCTGTCGCCGTTTCGCATCAATTGGTCGATTCCCAAAACAATGCCTTTTTCAAGCGAAAAACCGAATTCGTTGCGGATGTCCGCGATTCCGCCTTCCGTGGGCCGGTAAACCGGGGAAAAAAAAGCGGTTGCAACAAGGACTGTTACGAGTACGACCGCGACTGTCAAAAGCAGTGCGGGCATGTTTCCTTTTTTGTTGGTTGCCAAGAATCCGCCTCGTACCATTTATTTTCATTCGTGTTTTTATGGGTTTGTTTCAAAACCCTTTTTCAATTGCAAAAACTTTTTTTTAGCAGCCCGTAAAATTCCTGATGTGCTCGGGTTCCGTTGCTCCCATGGCGCTTGGCTGGGTGTGGTTTTTGGAATCGTATTTTTTGCTTTGGATGCTTCCTCCCGTGTAGCTGTGCGGCAGGTGGAATGCGCCGCTCATGGCGGATGCGCAGGTGCACGAACCAGGAATTTCCATTCCGGGTTGGCACGTGTCGCCGTAAAATTCCGAATTGGGGACACAGTCCAGGTCGTGCCATTGGTTGACGCAGCCGCCTGGCGTGTCGTTGTTTTCGCTTATCCAGGCTGCTTCGCTGTAATCCTCGCACAAGCCGTACGTGTGCCCGAGTTCGTGCACGGAAATAAACGGATAGTACGTGGTGGAGGGATTGAGTGGCAAAAAAATCTGCGTTGCTTCGGTATCGCCGTACATGTATGTGTACCCGACTCCGCCCATCAATGATTGCGTGCTGATTCCCACGTTTCTCTGCTGGTTGGTCCAGGAAATGGACGGGTTTGCAATGGTCGCGACTGCCTTGGCTTTTATTCCGGAAAGGCTTTCCGGCAAGGCGGGGTCGAATTGGTCCGCGCTGAGTGTGGCGCACAAAATCTTGTCGGCTTGGCAGGGCATGCTGGCTTTGATTTGCTGGCATTCCGCGTTTGCGGCGTCTAAATAATCCTGGTAAGTGGCATCCCATTCAAAGGGGATGAAATTGTATTGGAGCGTGGGAATGCATTTTTCGCCGACGCAGTAATCGTCCAGGATTGCACTGCTGTTTTCGCCTTCCTCGTCGGTTACTGTCAGGGTAATGGTGTAATAGGTTTTTTGTTCTGTTCCGGAAGTATCGGGAAGGTCAATCGAAAAATTGGTGTCCGCCTTGTGGCCGCTGTCATCGGCATAGTCCGGCGTGGTTGCGTCCCTTGGAACAATGTCCCATTCGTAATACAGTTGTTCCCCGAAAACCGGGTCGCTGGAATTGGGGTCCGTGCTGTCGCGTCCGTCCGCTATGACCGTGCAGGTGGCAGGGGAGCCTGCGGACATCGTGCTGCAGTACGGCATGGGGTATACCAATAGTTTGGCTTCGGGTGCAAAGTTGAGTTTTTCGATTTCGGATTCGGCTTTTTCAATGGTGTGCGGAGAACGGTTCTTGTACAGCCATAAGCGCGCCGTGGTAAGCCTTCCGTTGCTTAATGGAAGCAGGGTTTCGGTCACGAATCGTTCCTCGTTTTGTTTTATGGAACCTATTCGAAAATCGATTTTTACCACGTTTATGACAAGGTTTCGCAGTTCCTGCTGGAAAGTATTGACGTCAAAATTGCCGGTCAGGTTAACCATTTTGCCGCTCGAGTTGGCGCTGGATTTGGCCAATAATTCCATTTGTTGCTGCAAATCGTTGATGCCGTCCTGTGCGTACGAATTGGAGTCGATGGTAAATGCTTCGTCGCACGAATTGCGGACGCAGGCCTCGGTTTTTCCGGGGTTTGCTTGGCAGGCCGAACAGCAGGCGCCGTTGAATGAAGAGCCGCAGTTTGTGGATTGTTCGCAGCAGGGTGCGTGCGTGCCGGATAAGGGGCTGCAATAGGAATAGTTCCAGCATTGGTAGCCCCATTCTGGGCTGTTTGGATCCGAACAAACTTCTAAACTTGGATTACTGGTGGATGGGTAGCAGGGGTCTGTTTGGATGGGAAAAATGTAAAAGTCCGGGCGTTCCAGGTCTTTAATGATTCGTGCCGCGTTTTCCACGGTTTGCGCGCTGCGCTGGCTTCCGCAGGAATAGTCCGGGTTTGGGGGCCCGGTTTTTTGTCCGCATACTTCGCAGTAGTTCTTGTAGTTTTTGCATCGCGTGCAGTAGCTGGTTTTGCCGAGTTTTTCGCAGAGATAACAGTCCATGACCTTGGTGTAATTGGGGTTGGATGTGTACATGGAATAGTTGCCGCATAGTTCCGGGCTTGTGCTGTAGGATTGGCATTCGGGTTTAATGCTTGAGCAGTAGGGCATGGTTTCGGTTTCTCCGGGCGGAAGGATTTGGTATATGGGGCTGTTGCAGCATGCGCTGGAATACAATTTTTCGCAGTATGAATAATCGGGCTTGTTGCAGGAATCGGGTTCGCTTCCCGTGGACAATTCGTCGCTGATGGGAAAGAAAAAAGTTATCGCTTTTTCAAGCGGGCTGTTGTCCATTTCAATGGCCTTGAATGCGGTTGCCGATGCCCAGTCTTCGTAGGACTTGATGGGAAGGTTGCGGACGCTTTCGAATTTATAATCCGCGTATACGTTTTGCATTTCAAGTTCGAGGCAATTGATGTGGATTGCTTCGCCGTTGACCATGACGGTCCAGTCAAAGCTTTGGCAGTCGAATGCCACGGGGTCGGTGCTTTCGTTGCTTTTTAGTATGAATATTTGGGGTGGTTCGATTTCGATTCCTGTTCCTTCAAAGCTTTCCATGAGCGGCGGAAGCGTGGTGTGCAGGCTTTCCAAATCGTCTTTGAGGCTTTTGGAGCCGTCCACCAAAAAAATCATGCGCACGTCGGTTCCTTTGGGTTCGACTTGAAAAAAATAGTTTTCTTTTCCGTATACCGCGTCAAACGCGTTTTCAACGGTTTTTTTCACGTTGACCTGGACAAAGCCCGTGGTCATCGACGGGTTTTTGTAATAAATGTAGTGGCCGATGAGTTCGCTTAGCGGCATGTTGGAAACGGGTTCCGTGGTTTTGAGTATTCCCACAAGGTTTTCGGATAATTGGTGGCTGTAAAAAACCGTTTGGCTGGCTTTTGCCTGCTGTTCGAATTGGTTCGCCTGGTTGAAGGTGAGGATGAAATAGGCGGCCACGACCAGCGTAATAATCAGGATAAATCCGACAATGTTTTCAAATACGCTCATTTTTTTTCACTCTTTTTTTGCCCGGGCTAAAAAAACCCATAATGCGACAATTATGACAAGGGCTATAATGGAAACCAGCCATACCGGGTTGAATTCGGCTTTGTTTTGGGGTTGCGGCTGGCTTGAAGCGGGAGTATTTTTAATTGTGCAGTCCGCGGGGCATTTCTGTACGTTTTCGTTTGGTTCGCAGATGCCGTTTTGGTTGCAAACCGGTTGGCAGTCCGCGTCCTGCTCCGAAGAGCAGTCGGGGTCGCAGCGCAAGTCGCGGACCTTGTCGCAGATTCCGTCCGCTTGGCCCGTGCAGTCGCTTCGGCAGGTTTCAATGTTCTCATCGGCTTCGCACCGGTTGTTTCCGCAGTTTTGGAATTTTAGTTCGCGGCAGTCCCAGTCCGCGCTTGGCGAGCAGTCCGGGTCGCAGATGCCGTCCGTTGCCTTGTTGCAGTAGCCGTCGGGTTTTGCCGGGTCGCAGTCGTTTGGGCAGGACAAGGCGGTTTCTGTGGCGTCGCAGTTTGAATCGTTGTCGCAGGCCTTGTTTTTTATTGCAAACCTGCCGATTTCCTTGGAGTCGTGAAGCGCAACCAAGAAAGCCGCGTTTTCAGAGAATGGCAAAAGCGTGTACAATGTTCGTTCGTTTTGCCCGAGAATTTCCGTGTTTTCCAAATTGTCCGTAATCAGGTTGAATGTTATAATATATTTGGTTTCGCTGAGGGTTTGGTTGCCGGAGTCCAAAACGCGGATGGAATAATTTCCGTTGGCAAGCGACTGGTCGGGCGTTCCTTCGATGACGCGGATTCCTTCCAATCGCACGGAGTCCGGGTTTTTTACGAAAACCGTGTTGGCTTCAAAAACAAGGGCTTGGGCCGGGACAAGCAGGGTTAAAAGCGCGGTTGCAATCAGGAAAAAGCCGGGTGGGTGCCGGAATTTTTTTTGTCCAACCGATTTCATGTTTTTGGTCATGTATCTATATTCCTTCCGGCAACGGGTCTGTTTTTTTTATTTCAGTTTTATTATTCTGTTACTTTCTTTTATCCTTTCCTATGGGGAAGTTGACGGTTGCAAAACGCAGTTGGTGGTGTCTATGCGGCAGCTTGTTTTGCACAAAAGCGTTCCGCCGGCATAGCGCGAAGAATCATAATCCGTGCATTGGTTCGAGTATTCGGGCAGCCCAAAATCGGTTGTGTCGCATTCTTCACGGCTGTTTTTGGTTTGGTCTCCGCAGTCCGCTTCCGAATCGTCTTCGGCGGAAGAACAGCCAAAGTCCCCTGCGCCGGGTTCCGCGGAATAATCGATTTTTCCGTCCCGGTCATTGTCCACAAAATCGCGGCATTCGGGCACATAGTCCGCCGGGTTTTGGGCTTTTTTTCCGGAAAAGCAAAGCGATAATTCGGTCAGGCAGCGCGAGCCGTTCCGGTCCTGGGTGATGAGAAACGCGAGTTTTTTCGTGCATTCCTGCGTGTTCCCGATGGATTGCACAAGGGCGTTGCAGTTGAAGAATTCGAGTTGGCGGATTTCAAAGCCGGAAAGGGACGGTACTTTGTTTAGGCAGTTGTGGTCAGTGCTTTCTTTTTGGATTCTTGTTTGCGTAAAAGGCCCCATGCAGTTCAAAAGGGAATCCTTGTCGTCTACGGAATCGTGGAACGGTTCGATTTCTTCCGCCAAAAGGGATTCCCTGGCCGCAACCTGGAAATTGGTGTATACGAGCGTCATGATTGCGGCGACAACGATTACAATGAGCATGAATGCGCTTACAATGGAATAGACCCCCTTATGATTCACGGATTGTCACGGCTCCGTTTTGGGCTTCAATCAGTAAGCGCGAGTGCTCGTTGATTGCAATCGGCCGGTTGGCGTTCAAAAGTTTTTCGGCGCAATTGGTTTTTTTGCATTTTTTGAATTCGGCTCCGGTTTGGCAGTTGACGCACAGGCACAGTTCTCCCGAATTCCAGTTCAAATCGCCGCTTGTCAGGGAAAGATTGTAGGGGGAATGGTATTCCCTGGATAGGCAGGCTTCGTTGACGCGCGAACCGATTTCCTGCAGGTCGGTCTGCATCTGCTGGACAATGCTGGAACCGGCGAAAAAGTTTTGCAGGTACCAGAACAATAGGATTCCGGTGGCAAGGACGATGCCGACCCACATGATGATTTCGATGCTGGAACTAGCCCGTGCAGGCAAGCGTTACTCCCTCCCGTTGGCGCAGAAAGGAACATGAAAAGGTGTGCGTGCTGTACAGTGACCGGATGGTTTCCGATGTTAAGTCCATGCGGAAATTTTTTCGGGTTGCCGGAAAGGAATTCGAGTCCCAAATCGGGCATTTGCATTGGCGGCACTGCTGTTTTTGGCTGTAGGAATAGCAGAGCGCGTTTAGGTCCGTGGAATAAACAGATGAACCGCTGGCCAATGGAACGCTTTGGGACAAGAACTGGTTGACGTCGCTTAGGCAGGTGAAATCGCAGAAATTGGCGAGTTGGTTTAAGCTGGATTCCATGGTCATTTGCTTGTCGCGTTCGGTGTTGAATGAAATAAGCTGTGTGACGGCCAAAAGGCCGATTAAAACCGCGATTACTCCGAAATACAACCAGACGGTTTGTTCCATATTTTTTCGCTAACAACAATTGTTCTTTTGGTTTAATAACATTTCGAGTGGAATCGGGTTCTGTAAACAAGCCGGTTTTTGGATTAAAGCGGGCCGTTTTATCGCCTTATTTTTTTTATTGTACGCGGACAAACGGGTGCAAGGAATTGGGAATGCAGTGCATGGACAAGACCGCGGGAATCCCGATTCCGGCTTGTGGTTCCACGACTACGTTGCAGTCCCCGCAATAATTTACGGTGCGGAATTGGTCCAGCAAAAAAGCGGAATCAAGGTTCACGGATGCGTTCGGAAGCGATTCCAAGTAAGCCGCGCCGCAATCCGTCGCGTTGGCATCCGCCGGGTTTTGGGCAAGGCAGGTCTGCCAGCAGTCGCTTAACCGGTCCAAAAAAACCGGGAAAGGAATTTTTTCCAGGTTGGTTTCTTTTCCTTCCCCTGTCAAAAGCCGGAAAACGCTTTCCTGGAACTTTGCAAAATCAAACGAGAATAAAAAAAGGGTGATGATGCCGGCTGCGACAACCGCTACCACTAATAGAATCGTTATTTCAATTGCCTGCATTCTAATGCGCTCCCATTGCGGAAAAAACGTACAACATGATGGCGGCAAGGGCTAAAATGCCGATTATGATTTCAATGATGAGCGTTAGGGTCTGGTTCATGAACTGATCACGCCTCTGAACAATAGCTCCGTAAACATGTAATAGCTTATGAACAAAAGGCCCGAATACAAGATGAACGAAACCATGAGGTTTTTGGAAAGAGTCCGCGCAATTTGGACCCGGTCGGTCCCGAAATTGATGTTGGACAAAAAAATCGACAGGATGGTGACCGTTTCCATCAGGTAAATTCCGACGATAATCGCAAGGATGGTCGGGGGAATAATGCTTGTCATATCCACCAACTGCAGGTTTATCGACATGGTTTGGCCGCCTACGCTCTGCAGAATCGACGTGATTTGCTGCTTGATGAATTCCAGGCTCATGACAATGGCTAAGGCCATGATGGTTGCGGCAACCGCCAATAGCGGGGCCATGACTGTCACGGTAATGTCCACCAGGCTGCTGGTTTCCACAAGCAGCGTCTGGATGTAACTGTCCAGCTTGTACACGCTGATGGTTTGATTGCGGATCATGCGCGCGCTTTTTGCCGCGTTTTTCTGGTCGATGTCCGTGAACAAAACGATTTTTTTGAGGGTCTGCACCATGCGAAGCGAAGGCGTCAATGAAAGGATTTTTTTGTCAATGATGTCTTTTAATGTCATTTTGGTCCGCTCGATGGTCAGGCGGATGTTTTCCAGCATGATAATCGAAGGGTGTTTTGGAAAGCCGTGGCGCTTGTAATCGTCCTGAATATCGACCAGTGCGCTTTCCAGGGAGCGGTTCAACGATAAATAACTGGCCAAAATGGACAGGAAATGCGGGATGTCTTCCTCGATTTCCTTGGCTTTTTTCCAGAGTTTTTCGTGCTGGTTGTAATAAAAAAATGATAATAGCCACGCCGCAAAAAAGAGTCCGAGCACCGCAAACCAAACGTTAATCAGTCCTCCCAAGGAATACTCGCGGGCAATGGAGGTCTGCGAGGACAGGTCGATTGTCGAGAGGTGCCAGAACGCGGGTATGGCCAAAAAAAGGGCGATTAGTCCTGCGAGGACGAAAAAAATCCAGGGGGTTTTTTTGTATTCGGGGGAATGCGTGATGTTTACGGTGTTGACTTGCAGGCGGTTGGTTGCAAAATCAAAGGCAAACACGAGTAACAGCATGGGAAAGAAAATGTCGTAAATGAAAAAGAGGATTGTGGCGTCCAAAAACTTGGGCAAGAAAATGGTTATCAGGGGCAACAGAATCAGGCTCATCATGGGCAGCATGACGCCGATTGAAATCAAGGTTTTGGTTTTGTTGGAAAGGGTTTCCGTGAATTTTTTCCCGCTTTCGTAATAATACTGGATGACGGTTTCGACGACCTCGTTGATTATTTCTTCGCGTACGTCCGGAGTGCTCATCGCGGCGGTCTGAAGCAGGTTCAGGCCTTTGACGAATTCGGGGTTGATTTGGAGCCAAAGGGGAATGTAGCGTTCAAAGGCATCGCCCAGGGTAATGTATTCTTTTTTTTCCATTTTTTGTCGGATTTCTCGCAGTTGTATTCCAAGGGTTCCGCTTGCGGTTTCGCTTATGTAAAAAATAGCGGCTTCCATGCTCGTGTTAAGCGAAACATAATTGGCGAGTTCCAAAATTGTCTGGAGCATTTCGTCGCGGAAGGCAATTACGCTTTGCGTGAAAAAAATCGAGGTTGCATATATGTATGCGCCAACCGCAAGGATTACCCCGAAAAAGAAAAAAATGTACGAACCCAAAGGAAAAAAGAACCAGAAAACCATGGAAATTAGGACAAAAGCCAGAAAATAAATCGCGATTCCGCTTAAAATGGCGGCGCTCTTGTAGGGAAACGAAATCAGTTTGAAGCGTTCGTCCAAAGAGTCCACTTTGGGAAAAAAAGTGAAGGATTGGCCGAGCTGATAAATGAATTCAAAATACATCGAGTCGCCTTTAGGTGGTCACCAATTTTTGGATTGCCTGCGTAAACTGTTTTTTGAATTCTTCCTCGTTTTTGGGCAGGGAAACCGGATTCAGCGTGTCAAACAGCCGCGTAAACAGGTTGTTGGCTTCCGCATTATTGAATGCTTCCAGGCCGTTCGGGGCTCCCTGCAGCAAATTCAAAAATTCCTTTCGGGCCCAGGCACGCAGTTTGATTTCCCGCAATGCATCATCATACGCCTTGTACCCCTGGGTCATGGCCAGGATTTCCTTAATCAGCATGCTTTTCCCGTTTAACAAGGCGGAAGTGGGTTCAAGTTCGTCTTTTTGGGGATTGTACACCAACAAATCCTGGAACACGGGCACATCTTCCCATTCCTTTAACACTTCGGTTACGCGCAAAACCCTTCTTTTGCGGTGCAAGCCGCTTGCGGACTTGATTTGGTTGATAATTACGATTAAATCCGTTACCTTAAAGCTTCCCTTGGGTACCCCTAAATCGTTGACCACGCGGTCGTATACTCCGTACGGGTTATCCGCGTGGATTGTTCCCGCAACGGTGTTTGACATGGCTCCAACACGCATGGCCTCGTACAAGACCTTGGCTTCCGTGGAGCGGATTTCTCCCACAATCAGGACACTATCCCCCAACCGGAGCGACGTACGCAGGCCCTTGTCGAATTTTATTTCAAGGCCCGAAGCCATGAGCGCGCTTCGCACTTTTAATGCCAACAAGTCGTATCCCATGGCTTTGAATGCATCCACGGGCAGTTCCTGAGTGTCTTCAATCGTAATCACGCGGTACTTTTTCAGTATTTCAAGCATCAAGGAACCGAGGAGCGCGGTTTTTCCGCTTCCGCGCGGACCCGCAATCAAAAAGGTTCGGCCATGCGCAATCGCAAAAGACATTAAGCCTGCAAACCATTCGTTCACCATTTGGTTTTGCATGAACAAGGGAACAGTCCACGGGGTTTCGCGGTGCTTTCGGATGGAATACCCGATCCCGTGGACCGAAAAAGGCGGAATCACGGCGGCTACTCTTGCGCGCTGTTTTTCAACGAACAATTCGCCGTCGAGCTGCGGCTGGGCCTTGTTCAATGGTCGTCCCGTATTGATTTTCAGATACGTGGCAAGGTAATTCAAAAAATCGATGGAAGGAAAAATGTTGGTCCTGCATTCCTCGAAGTCCTGGTGCACTACGGAAAAACTGTTCTGGAACTCGGGGGGATTGATGTTGATTTCCTGAACCAAAGGGTCGGACAATAAATAATACAAAATGCCGTGGTTTTTTATCCAGGTTTTCAAAAGCGGGTCGGTAAAATCGTTTTCCTCGAATTTTTTGTGCAGTTCAAACAACTGGTCCAGGTTTTGGTTCAGGCTTGGAATGTCCATGACATACGTCGGCTGGAGCTTTTGGTTTTCCTGGACAATGCGCACCACGGCATCCTGGACGCGGTATGTTTTCAAGACTTTTCCCGAAATCGGCTGGATTAAGATGTCCATAAAAAACGGGCAAACCACGATTTTTTTTTCATGCAGGTACTGTTCCTTGATGAAAACTTTTCCCTTATATACCACCAAGTCGAGTTCGGGAGTCGGTTTGACGCATGCCCTGCACTGGGGCTGCGCCAGGTCCGAAACCCCGTCGCAGTTCTCGCAGTCGCGGACCACGTATTTCATTTGGAACCAGTCTCCTTTCCAAACCTGACGTCGATTTCCTGTTTTATCGCTTCAATGCGGCGGTCAATCGAAAAGCCGAATGCCTGCTCGATAATCTGTTCCTGCACCAGTAAGCGTCTTCGGATGGATTGGATGTGTTCAATCAGGTTCAGCATGACCGCGCGGTCATTCACGCGTTCAATCCCCACTTCCTGCTCCAAAACCTTGATTTTTTCCGCAATGGAAGAAATCCTTTTTTTGGTTTCGACGTCCATAATATTTTTTCTGGCCGCCTGCATGGTAATCGCCGTTTCGCGGACAATCGCGGTCGAAAAATTCAGGCGCTCGGCAATAATCAGGTTTTGTTTCTCAAGCAACGCCAATAAATCCGTTCCTTCCTTGGAACCGACTCCTTGGCCGGAAGAAAAAAGTTCAATTAGGCGGTCAATGCGCGACAGTAAGGTGTTCAACTGGGCCTGAAAATAACGCAGGCGTTCCAGGACATCCAAGTCTCCCGCAAAGCGATAAAACTGGAATTCCCGGTTCTGCACGTCAAACGTTTTGGCTTTCACCGATTTATCGTCCGCAAACCACACAAAAAATCCTCGTTACGATTTCTTCCGGAACAGCCGAGAAAAAAATCCGCGTATGCCTGTAGGAATCCTTCGCGGTTGCGTTGCAACCGCGGTTGGTGCGACCGGCTTTGGCGCGACTTCGGCAACAACGTTTCCCGTGGCCGGCACAATGTCTTTCTGCAAATCCTTATTGATAAAATTCTCAATGGCGGAAATGTGCTTGTCCATGCTTTGCACGATTTCAACAAGCTCCACCAAAATCTCGTGCGTGTTCGAGCCGCTGTACTGCTTGACCACGTTTTGCAGCACCTCAACGCGCGTTTCCATATTTTGGATTACTTTGTTTGAAACTCCCGCCTGTAATTCCTTTTTGATGACCTCGGTTTCGCGCGTCAAATCGTTGATTGTGGCGGCCAAAAGGCTCATTTTGGAGTTGTTTTCCTGAATCGACTGTTCGATTGTAGTAAGGCGTTTCATGGAGCTTTCGGCTTCCTGAAGGGGAACGCCGATTTCAATTACCCGTTCCAAAGATTCCAGCCGTGAATTAATGGAATCCATTTGGGTCAAAAAAAAGTCCATTTTTTCCTTGGGAATCAGTCCCGCTTTTGGGCTCGAAATGGATTCAAAACTTTTTTTGACATCCAAAAACCCCTGCTTAAGTTCCGTCATTTCGCTCGCCAATGCATCGCCCCCGAATAGGTCAACATAGTAAAACAACCCATGTTTAAATAAATATCGATTTTTACGGCTGAACCGCATAACGCATATGGGCCGTATTGGGGTGCCGGATTGTTTTTTCTTTTTCTTTGTCTGCATTCACTCGGACAAAATTTTCGCCGATGGCCAATTTTTGGCGCTTTGAATTTCGATTGTTGGTGTCTTGGTTGACCGGACCAAAACTCGGTCGGGGGAATCATTAAATATGCGTTTAACAATATTTTTGGCATTAGTGGGGTGAATACGATTTGGAAATGCCTATCAGTATTGTCATTACCTTGTTTGTGGTCGTGGTCGTCGGCGTTTTAGTAATCCTGTTTGCGCGCACGCAGGTGGAAAGCGCCCAAACCTCGCTCGAAGGCTTTAACCCGAATGAGACCGAGCAAAAAAACCTGGTTTTTGAAATCGACCAGTTAAGCGCGGTGCAGTTGGCGACCGGAATCAAGGAATGCTTTCGTCGGTATGGCCAGACGCTTCAAAGCGAGATGTGTTCGGTTTTTCACATCAGCAATTCAAGCCATTCGTTTGCTTTGGACGCAACCCAAAAAACGGCTATTTATGGCGAGCTTAGGAACTATCCGGAATTGTACAACACGGATTCTTCCATGGGGCCGTCTGGCAGCACGGTAAGCGATGCCGAAATCGACAAATATACCGGAATTACGGTTACTTCAAGTCCATCCACGAGTTTTTTTGTGCGGTGGAATGCAGAACAAGGAAAAGTGGAGGTGACTACATGAATCAGAAAGGAATGGAAATGCCTATCCAGATTTTTATTACCCTGTTTGTTCTTTTGGCGGTTGCCATACTCGTGCTGACACTCGTTCAGCAGCAGTTTTCACAGAGCACCAGCGAACTGGACAAGCAAAAACGCGAACAGGAATTCCAGCAGTCTGTCAGCCTGGCCCAATCGACCTGCCAGAACCTGTGCAAGGACTCCTGTTCCAGCGCGCAGCGAAAAGCCAGTTACTGCATTTCGCGGGTAAACAATCTTCCCCTCAACCTGTCCAAGGACGAGAACAATTACGACGAAACGTACTTGGCCGGAACGGGTATCTGCGAAGACAGCGTCTACTGCGCCCAGATGTATGACTGCGATTGCGGCGGTTCCAGATTAACTATGGCCGCGTGCAAAACCCTCCTGTGCGACTATTGGAAAAGCATAGGCGACGCTGCAAGTGCAACCGCAAAGATCAAGCAGTTCATCAAACCCGGCTCGTGCTATACTGTCGGCAGCATGCCAAACCATTGGTATTCCGCTTCGCCTTACGGCGGAGACCCGTTGTGCTCGTAAATAAAATCTTTCAAGGGAGTCTGGAAAAAAACCAACCCCTTGTTTTTCTTTTTTTTGTCTGCCCAAAGTTACGAATAATCCGGGTTCTTTATTTTTTGTACGCTTTTTGTATCCGGATTTTTTTGAACCGCGGCAGGGTCAAAGTGGACAGCATGAATGGACCGCGGGACGATTGGTTGAGCCGGGGTGCGGAATCTGAATTACTTGAAGGTAAATTCCGATGGCCGGATAGGTAAAAATCATCAGGAGTGGCGGCGTGTCAGGCGGGTTTCCCGGGCCTTGTCTTTTTCACTTGGCGGCTGGTTCGTGGATTTTTTGGATTTCTTTTTCCAGGGCATTGCCAGCTTTCATGGAAACCCTTATTGTTTGATGGCTTGGCATTCGGTTCCAAAGCAGGTGACTTTGACGTTGTCGCCGATTTGGTAGCCCAGGCAGTTGTCGCCGTCGGTGCAGACCGCGATGTTGGCGTCGTTGACGCGCAAAACGACTTTGGTGGTGCGCAGGTCTTGGGAAACGAATTTGTCGATTTTGGTGATGGGCCCGCTGAATTGGCTGGTGGTTCCGAATCCGTTGAGGCTGGAGCTGACAAACGTTCCGAGCAAAAACCCGATGACGACTCCGATGACGATGTAAAAAAGCAGTTGTTGGTTTTGGGCCGCGGGTTTTTTGGTCGGCTGGGGAGCGTCTTCCCCGCCGAATCCGTCATCGTCATACATAAATCAAAATTGGGGTGAAAACGTTTTTAATCCGGCGTTTATTCGAATACAAACCGGCAATCCACGGCAATCAGGCCTTTTTCCGTGGCAATTAAAGGATTGATGTCCATTTCCAATGGTTTTTCTTTTTGGATTAGTTTTCCAATCTGCATCAGGGTTTGCACGGCTTTTTTTTGGGGCAAAGGGGGTTGTCCGCGAAAGCCGTTAACCAATTGCTGGTGCTTGATTTCGCGAATCATTTGTTCGCAGTCCTTTTTGGTGACGGGCAGTACGCGCAAGGTGACGTCTTTTAAAAGTTCCACCCAGATTCCACCGATGCCAAAAACAATCGTTGCTCCGAATTGGGTGTCCGTTTTGCTGCCGATAAGCCATTCGCTTCCGTAGATTTGCTGTTGGACTAACGCGCCTTCAAAACCGGATATTTTTTGGAGTTTTTTAAACGCGTTTTGGGCTTCCTTTTCGCTTTTGATATTGGTGTAGACTCCTTTGTGTTCGGTTTTGTGCACGGCTTTTTTAGAAACCACTTTGAGCACCAATGGAAAGCCGGTTTTTTTCACAAAGCGCAAAAGCTCTTTTTCGTTTTTGGCGAGGTGCGCATGGGCGACTTGTATTTTGTATTTGGATAATAATTTTAGCGATTCGACAACATCCATTGTTCGGGTCATAGGCATTAGGATTGTTTTTTTCGGTTAAAAAGCGTTTGGATTTGGCTTCGCGGGGAGGGTGGTTTTATTAATTCTGGATTCGTTGTTTTGGCGAATAACATGCCTAAAAACGTTAAAGTGTCTTTTTTGGGGGCTTCGCACGAAGTGGGGCGAAGCGGTTTTTTGGTGGATTCCGGAGACAAACTGCTTTTGGATTATGGCGTAAAGTTTGGCCTGAATAATGCGATTGAGTATCCGCTTCCTGTCAAGACTAATTTGGATGCGATTATTTTGTCGCATGCGCATTTGGACCATTCGGGTTTTATTCCGAATTTGTTTGTGGATTCAAGCGCCTTGACGTATTTGACGCCGCCAAGTTTTGGTTTGTCGAATTTATTATGGGAAGATTCCCTGAAAATCGCGGGGCATAACGGAACGCATGCGGGCTTTACCGAAGAAGAATTGTTTCGTTTGCGAAGGTATTGTTTTCAGGTGGGCTACAAAAAGCGCCTGAATGTTTCCAAGGACTGGACCATGGAGTTTTTTGATGCGGGGCATATTTTGGGTTCTTCCTTGACCAAACTGACGTACAAAAAAGAGCACTCGTTATTGTACACGGGTGATTTTAATTCCGCGGAAACGCGTTTGCACGCGGGAGCGGATTTGAAAGTCGGAAAAGTGGATACCGTAATGATTGAGTCCACGTACGGGAATCGCAATCATCCGCCGCGAAAAGAACTGGAAAAAGTTTTTTTCCAGGAAGTGCAGGATATTATCGACCGCGGAGGATGGGCTTTGATTCCGGCGTTTGCGGTCGGCAGAGGACAGGAAATCCTGATGATTTTGGACGATTTTGGAATTAACGCGGACGTGTATTATGACGGAATGGGAAAAACCGCGGCGCAAATCATGCTGGACAACCCGTCGTATTTGAAGGACCCGTCCGCGCTCAAAAAAGCGTTGCGAAAAACGATTGTGGTGCAGTCCGCCAAAATGCGAAAACAGGCGCTCAAAAAGCCGTCGGTGATTGTGGCCAGCGCGGGAATGATGCAGGGCGGTCCGATTTTGTTTTACACGCAAAAATTGTGCAATGACAAGAATTCCAAGGTTTTTTTTACCGGTTACCAGGTGGAAAAAACCATCGGACGCACCTTATTGGACCACAAAAAACTGGTGGTGGACGGGGTGTTATACGATTCGCAATTGGAAGTGGAAAAATTTGATTTTTCTGCGCACGCGCAAAAAGACGATTTGGTAAAGTCCCTGAAAAAATGGAACCCTGAAAAGATTTTTTTGGTGCACGGAGACTTGGACATCATGGATGCGTTCAAAGAAACCCTGCGCGGGCAGGGATTCAACAAAATCGAAGCGCCAAAACAGGGCGAAACCAAACAGCTGTTTTGATTTATTTGAACGGGTTTTTGGCTTTGATGCCTGAAACTTGGAGAATAACGCGTTTTAGTGGGGTTGTACTTTATTTTGTTCTATTTTGTCGCACCAATTGTTAATTGCCTCAATTACGGAATTATGATAATCTTTTTTGGTTGGTCCAACGGTTTCTTTGACGGTTTGTTTAAACTCGTCATGTATGTCTTTGCTTACCCGAACACGCAATTTTCCAATTCTGACTGTTACTTTTTCCATCGAGTATTTTAAATACCAAAATTCTTAAAAACGCCTTTGGAACCATCCGTTTCCTCGCGCCTTCGGCGGTTGTTTGGTTTTTAATGCGCCAAACTTGCGGATTAATTGATTTATTAATGGGTTTTGGCTTTGGTTGTTATATGAAAAAGCGTTTTTGCCCCAAGTGCGGCGCAACCGACAAGGCGTTTGTGCGGGGCCTGTGCACGGATTGTTTTTTGGAATCCAATAAAATTGTGGATATTCCGTCGGAATGGCCGTTAAGCGTTTGCCGGGAATGCGGAAAGTTTTTGGAAAAAGGGACTTGGCATCATTTCTCGCCGGAAGCCTTGGCTTTTTTGATTGAAAAAAAAATCAAGGTCAAGGATTTAACGGATTCCAAAATCGCTTTGGAGGCCAAGCCTGTTGAAAACACGAATTGGAACGGCTGGTGGGTGCAGGGAAAAGTTGTCGGTTCTTTGGAAGGCGAATTTTTTTCGTTTCCCGTTTTGGTGAAAGTAAAAGTAAAGGATTCGCTGTGCAGCGATTGCAGTTTGATTAAGGCGGATTATTTCGAAGCCGAATTGCAATTGCGCTTTGGGAAAAATTCGGAGGATTTGCAAAAGCGCGTTTTGGAACACGTGCGAAACCAGGTGGCCGCGATGCACACGTTTGATTCTTTGTCGCAGATTGCGGCGGTTACCAAGACCAAAGGCGGCGTGGATGTCAGAATCGGTTCCAAGCGCGCGGGAAAACTCGTTGCGGAACGGCTGCATAAAGACTTTGGCGGGGAAATCAAGCACTCGTTTTCCTTGGCGGGCGTGGACAAAAGCGGAAAAACGCGGAAGCGGTACACGTTTTTGGTGCGGATTTAATGGGCCACGATTTTGATGCCGGTTTTTTCGGGGATAAGCCTGACGGTTTTTTTGGATTTAAGGCGGTATTGCTTGGATAATTCGCGGGGAATGCGAATCGCGTCGCTATCGCCCCATTTGGATACCATAACCGTGTATTGTTTGAGGTTGCGGTATTTTTCGGCGACTTCGTGCAATTGTTTCATATCCACGATTTCGTCGCCGCAATTTGGGCATTTCCAATACTCGTATGGCAAACCGTCTTTCATTTGGTCTTCTTTGGTTACCATGTCGGTTTTACAGTGCATGCATTTCATAGCCATTCCTTTTTGGTGATTGTAACGATTCGGATTACGTTACCAACTTTTTCATCCATGCAAACGATAGTCCTGTTGTGATAATGTTTTACAATTTTAACCCTATTTTTTCCGAACCAGTTAAATTGGCCGTGCTCGACGGTATCTTCGATGATTTCAATGCCGATATTTCGCTTGTCGGCCTGTTTAAGCGCGTGGTGAGTGAATCGGATTTCATATGGCGGTTTGTACACAAAATCACTGAAATGATATTTTAAAGATATCTAATGATATCTTTTGGTTTGATTTTTACAGAATAAGCGTGAAAATCGTTAATAATTAAGAAAATTTTCGTTGGTTGCCGAATGGGATTTAAACTTCGTATTTTTTGAGTTCGGAAATGATTTCGGCCAAGGGCTTGTTGGTGATGATGAGCGGGATTTTTTCGCTTTCCGCTATTTTAATGGCTAGCGGGTCGACTTTGGTTATTCCGTGGAGTACGACGATGGCGGGTTTCATGTCGGTTGAGAAGCGCCCGATTTTGACCGCGATTAACGGGGAACGCCCGTTTTCGACTCCTTGAAATATTAATGCGCGTTCGGGGGTTTTTCCGTAGAGTTTCATGTATTCGTGCACGGGAACATTGAGAATGACTTTGAGCGAGTCGATTATCGTGTATCCGTAAACGTTGAGGTCTTTGAGCCTTGCCTGGTTGCAGAGCACTTGGCCTTGAATTGAACTTTCAAATACTTTTCCTTTGACGGGTCCGGTGAATTCGTGGGTGTCAAAGATTTCCTGTTTGGGCTGGAAGTCTTTTTCAAGTTGTTTTCGGATTTTGGCGCCGCGGATTTCGTCGATTTCAAGCAGGGTTTCAACTAAGCGTTTGATGACGACAATGCCGGGGCTTTTGCGGCGTCCGCCTTCGTAATCGGAAATCGTGGAAGAGGAGATTTTGAGTTTTTCTGCGAGTTCGGTTTGGCTGACGCCGAATATTTCGCGCCATTTTTTCATGCTTCCGCCGGGGTTTTGGGAAAGCGAGATTTCTCCGGCCATTGTTACAGCTAATTGTTCCATAGAACGAGTAGTGCCTAAAAATCCTTTAAAACCTTTTCGTTGATTGTCCCCCTAAAAGCGGTTTTTTTCAAGTGATTGTCGAAAAAAGGGGTTTTTTTGGGTGTTTGGCGGGTGTTTTCGGTAAATCTGTCGGTTTACCCGATTTTGGGAATGGTTTGCAAAAATACGTCGATTGCTTTTCCCGCGTTTTGTTTCATAATTTCTAAAACTTCTTTGTAAGTGACCGGCGTGCAGTCGGTTTTCCAGGAATCATAGTCTGTTGCCGTGGCAAGTACCGAATATTCGATTTCGAGTTCTTTGGCGAGTGTTGCTTCGGTGGCTGTGGTCATGTTGATGATGTCGCATTCCCAGTTGCGGAACATATTGGATTCCGCGCGCGAGGAAAAACGCGGGCCTTCAATCGTTACCACTGTCTTGTCGGAGTGAAACCGGAATTTTTTTTCAGCAAGGCTTTCCTCTAAGAGACGGTTCAGTTTTTTGGAAAACGGTTCCCCGAATGGCGTGTGGCAGTTTATTCCTTTTTCGTGGTTGAAACTGTGGGGACGGTGCTTGGAAAAATCAATAACCTGGCTTGGAACCACAAAATCGCCTGGCCGTATTTCTTCGCGCAAGGAACCGCATGCGCTGGCCGCGAGGATGTGGGTTATCCCGAGTTCTTTTAATGCCCACAAGTTGGCCAAGTAGGGAACTTTGGACGGGGTGTATTCATGGCGATAGCCGTGGCGCGAAAGAACCGCAACTTCGGTTTTTCCTATTTTTCCAACCGTAATCGGCGCGCTTGTTTTCCCGAACGGTGTTTTGAATTCTTTTTTTTCGCTTTGCTTTAAAAATTCCGGTTTTTCAAGTCCGCTTCCGCCGATTATTCCGATCATTTTTTCACTTTTCCTTTTTCTAGTTTTTCTTTCCTTTATTGGTCGAATTTCGCGAGGCTTTGCACGTTGTATCCTTCCAAATTCTTTCTTCCGTTCAAAAACGACAATTCAATCACAAAGCCGATTTCAGCTACTTCCGCGCCGAGCTTTTCTACGAGGAATGTGGCTGCCCGACAAGTTCCCCCAGTGGCCAACAAATCGTCACATAATAGTACGCGGTCTCCTTTTCCGAACGCGTCCTTGTGGATTTCAATCGTTGCTTTGCCGTATTCGAGTTCGTATTCCTGTTTTAGGGTTTCGTGAGGCAGTTTTCCCTGTTTTCGGATGGGAACAAATCCTGCACCGAGTTTTTGCGCCAAAAGGCTTCCGAAGATGAATCCGCGGGATTCGATTCCCGCGACAAAATCGATTTTTTGGTTTTGATATGGCTTGGCGAGGTGGTCAGCGACTTGTTTTAGGGCCTGCGGATTTTGCAGAACGGGGGTAATATCATAAAAGAGGATTCCTTTTTTTGGAAAATCGGGAATTGTTCGGATTAGCTGGGTCCAGCTCATGAAAATGTTTCTATTGGAAAATGCTTTTTAATTCCTTGGATTTGGAACTCCTGACAAACTCGGTTGGTTTTTAAAGGTCTAATTTTTTAGGGGGCGAGCATTCTTATTTTGGTGATTGAATGCTTTGCCCAAATTGTTTTGGGGCAAAGGGGGATATAGTTCTTTGGGGTCACCGGTACACCAA
>JAZDJR010000029.1:0-75631 GCA_043803815.1 Microcaldota archaeon
GCCGTTCTTGACCGAACGGTAACACCGTTTGGCAACTCAGCCAAAGCCGATGTGCCAGTGAAATATGTGGGAAAAAGAGCCTACGTGGTTATTTTGGGGTAATGCCAACCCACCCCAAAATAATCGTGCAACACAGCAAAATAAAAGACAAAACAGAATTTAAAGTTTTGGATGTTGGAACTATCTGAATTTCCACCGCTTCGCGGACTATATTTCGAGTAAGTTTAAATAACCCCCTCGAATTAAAACAATTTGAGTTTTTTTCCGCGTTTTATTCGACCACCAATGGTAACATATTCATCGCGTCGCAATTTTCCTTTTCTTTTTGCCACAAATCTACCTCCTTTAAGACAAACTATAATGCTTCCTAAAAGATACAGTTTAAAAAAATAGTGAATTGCCACGTTTAGGATTTGAACCTGCGCGTCAAGCTAAAATTTAGAGGATTAGGCCGTTGTAGCCGTCAATGCGGAGTGTACGGGTTTGGGTTCCTTTCTCCAAAACAACAGTGTATAATGGCCGGTAAATTTCATCAATTAACTTGGCGCGCGAATTAGCAAAGAGTTTTTCGACCATTTCCATGGCTTGTTTTTTGGAAAAATTGGGCTGTGCAACACCGAGGGCATCCGCGTTTTCAAACGGAACCTTGTTCAGGGACCCAACTAGTGAATGGTTAATGGATGGCGGTAAATCAACAAGTTTAGAAACGGAATACACCGCAGAAATAGAGTTGGAATTATTTTTATTTTCAATTTTTCTCACTATTTTTTCTGAAACAAGTTTGTCCAACACATTTTGGATTTGATCCACGGGTTCTCCAAGGTCTTTGGATAACTGAAGCGGCGTTCGGTGTTGACGCAACAGACGCTGAAATACCCTGGTTTCGGGAAATGTCAGCTCTGTTATTTTTGGTGCCATTTTGGATTCGATAAAGCGATTGTTCACAAAGTGCACGAGTTCGCCCGAGAAAGCGGAAATAAAGACATCGCGCTTGACAAACGCGTTGTCCTTGACCTGCACGTGGCAGTGCACGCGGTAAATCGGCTCGAATTGCAGATTGATTTTTTTGATGAGCTCTTCGTTTCCAAAAAGTCCTAAAGTCTTTTTTTGGCGTTTGGCGTCCGCGATTTGCCTTGCGCGGGCTTCCGAAATTCGGGTCGGAAACGCCAATAATTCGGTTCCGGAAGCAATGGCCGCAAGTTCGGATTCGGTTTGGACATCCAAAGGAGTTATTTTGTGCTTGGTTTTTCTCATTTCGGCAAGCGAAACCAATCCTTCTTTTTCGGTTGGACTTTTCGCGTTTTCTAACTCTAATTGTTCCCCGATTTCGTCGTTTTCCGATAACGGCTCGATGATTTCGCTTTTGTCCGAAGCGGCTTCTTCGGGTTCGCGAATGCGTTTGGCGCCGGGCAAAAACGCGGCGAGTTCCTCCACGATAATATTTTTAGCCATTAACAGCGATAAAACATTCTGAAGATTGGCCCAGGAGTTGTGTTTTCGGTTTAGCGTTTTCACCAAATTCGTGATTTCAACAATCGTTAATTCGCCTTCTTTTTTGATTTTGGAAAACGCGAGGTCTGCGGCCAATTTTTCAACCATTGCCGCTTCCATGCTTTCAGTGACTTGCGACGTTTCGGCGTCGCGGCCTTCGTGCTGGCTCATGCGCGGACGCACGCGCAAAACGAATGCGCGCGAGGTTTCTTCCCTTCGGTCCGCGGTCAGGCCGATTCCAACGGGCAGGGTTTTCAAAAAATTGGGGTTTTTGTATTTGAACGGGATTACCGTGGGAGAACGCTTGTAAACGGCTTTGATGTCGTCGTCAAAAATCAGTTTGTGGGCGATTAAAATGTCCAGTTGCGACAATACGCGCGAGTCAATGGCGCTGGGCTGCTGCGTGGCAAACACCAAGGAACAGCCCGGCCTTCGGCCCTGCTTGACATATTCGACCAAAGCGGATGTAGCCGGCGTTCGGATATTGCCGCTTGGAATCAGGGTGTGCGCTTCGTCGATGAACAACCAGGTGGGCGGGATTTCCAGTTCCATTAAATCGTCCATGTTTTGGGTATCGAGGCGTTTGGCGGCTTCTTTTCGGGTGGCAATTTTTCTGGCGGCCAATATGCGCCTGGCCAAAATTCCAATAACCAGCGCGGTTACGGTGTCTTCCAAAAAACTCGTGTCCAAAACCGTCAATTGGCCTTCAACGGACAATTCGGAAAGCGGGGTTCCTTTTTCGTCGAAAATTCCCCAGGCTTTGGCGGCTTCAAAGCGCGAAACCAAGGCGCGAATCGAGTCCTGCTTGTATCCTTTTTCGCGGGAATTGATTTCGTTGTCGGTTTCAAGGCAATTAATCACGTCATCCAAGGAATATTTTTCTTTTCGCTCTGCAATCGTTTTTCCTTCGATATTGGAATAGCCGCTTTTGACTTTGGAAAGCGTTTTTTCAAGCAATAAGCCGGTCGGGGAAAATCGTTCGATTCCGAATGTCAGGCACCAGTCTTCAACCGTCAATAAGGACGGCCGCATGGAAAACGTGGCGTCATAGGTGGACTTTGGGACTTCGCTTGAAATTCCCGCGGGAATAAATACCTTCAGGTTTTTGAGCCCTGAAGGGGACAAGCCGTATTCTTCAAGAGAAGAAACTTCGCGGCTATCGCTGTTGGGCAGGCGCATGCTCCAAAAAACTCCCACGGGGTCGACGACAATCGAACCAACATCCGGATTTTTGAGCGCCAATTCTTCGGCAATGACCCCGATTCCGTAGGACTTGCCGCTGCCGCGTGCCCCGCACAAAAAAATCACGTGCGGATTCAGCGAATCCAAATGGACTTTGAAATCCGAAAATTTGGATTCTTTCTCTTCAATTTTTCCAAGGTATAATGAACCCTGATCGCCGTATTGCTTGAAAATGCTTTTTTTCCTGCCGATAAAAACGATGTTTTTGTCAATGTCCTGCAAAAGCGATAATTCGAGGTTGGCTCCGCCAGTTGGAATTTCGGTTTGATTGGAAACTTTTTTGGCCTGTGTTCCCGCTTGAGAAACCGCTTTTCCTTTCGTGCCGATTTCAATCGTTCCGGCTTCGTGCAAAACATCCTCGTCGCTTAATTCAACGACTTCGTCTTCCAGGTATCGATTAACGTCATTATCCCCGTAAATGGAATTTTCATCGGACGGCGAAAAATCGCTGTTCGATTCGGATTCGTCATTGTTTTCATTTTCCGGTTCCGATTCGTTTTCTTCTTTTTCACTTTTCGGTTCGGTTTTTCCCGTTTCGCTTTTGGGGTTTTCCTCAATAGCTTGGTTTGCTTTTTCCAGCAATACTTTTTTGATTGCTTTTTGATGTTCGGTTTTTTCGATTAATGGTTCCAATGGAACGCTTTTGCGCTTGGCTTTTTTTTTGGGCTTGTTTTTGGTGTACAAAGAGCCCGAATCGACTGTCGAATCGATTTTAGCTCTGGTTTTTTTCGCGGTTAAAACCGGCGAAGCGGAACCGGTTTTGTTTCCGGAATCCGAACCGGGTTTGGAATCGGAACCGGTTTTGGCCGCTGAACCGGAATCGGATTCGGGCTTTGAATTTCCCTTGGAATCCGAACCGGTTTTGGAATTGGAATTGCTTGTGGATTCCGAATCGCCCGCATCGGCTTGGCTTTCCGCGGCAACGACCGATGCCTTTGGTTTTTGGGCTTGTTTTTCGGCGAGGCGCTTTAAGGCGGCTTCTTTTTCCGCGTCCTGCCCAAAAACGTCGTCAAACAAATCGTGTTCGTTAGCCATCAAAATCCCGTTTAACCAATGAGTTGGCTTTTGGAACTTAAAAGGGTTTTGGGCTTAAAAAGCCGACTTTCGGGGGTCTTTAAAAAGCCGGAAACCTTTAAATACTTCCAAGCCTATATTATATTAACGATACTTAGTGAATAAGTTATTGGGGTGATGGTTTGAATTGGAATATCCTTTTGATTGGATTTGCCTTGCTTGGCTTGTCAGCCATTGTTCAAGCGGCTTACTCGCCTTATCTTAATTATTGGACCGCAACTCCATATGGGGTTTATCGGCCGTATGTTAACCAGTTTCACTATGCCAATACCGCGCCTATCGGACCGCCAAACTACGTTTACGGGTATTATCCGACGTATTATTACCCGTCCTATCCCGTCACGTTTGCAGTCCCTTCTCCCGGCATCTGCTATTGGGGAACCGGCTGCCACTACCGCTAAAACGAACGGTTTTCTTTTTCCGTTCCTTTTTTATTCCCTTTTTCCCTATTTTTTCGTATGAACTTTAGAAGGGATTTACTTTGGCTGCCTGTCACTAATCCTTCCGACTACTTTTAATTCGAACATTACGCTTAATTCTAATCCAAAATTAATTTTTCATTTTCCCGTTGCGCTTAATCATTACAATTCGTTTGGGGCTTTAGCATAACCCGGCAATGACGGCAGCTTTTTTTCCTGCGGGAAAAAAACCTGGGAAAAAAGAAAACAAAACGCAAAAAACAAAATAAGGGGCTTTAGCATAACCCGGCAGTGCGGCCGCCTCCAGAGCAGGTTTTGCAGGCAATTGACCTGAAAAAACTGCGCAAAGCGAGCGGTTGATGGGGGTTCAAATCCCTCAAGCCCCAACTTAACAACGGTGTCTGAATTATGAAACAAATCCTGCTGAACTGGAAACAAATCGAAACCGCGTGCCGCAAATTATCCGAAAAAATATCTAAAAACAGGTATGACGCGGTCGTTTGCATTGCCAACGGCGGCTTGGTTCCGGGCAGGCTATTCAGCGAATACCTGAATGTTCCGCTGGGCATTGTCGTTGCCAAGCGTTACAATCGCAAAAACAAGGCTAAAAAATTTTTTGCAATGGATTCGAAAATTTTATGGTGCGGCAAAAAGCCCAAAACAAAACGGATTTTAATCGTCGATGACATTATTGACGAAGGAATTACGGCCCGGACAATCGCGGACCGGTTGAAAAAAAAATTAAAACCAAAACGGCTTGATATTGCGGCGCTTTTTTGCAAACCCAAAAAAACCAAAGCCAATCTGGCGGATTACACTGTTTTTTATTACAAAAAAACGAAGGATTGGATTGTGTTCCCGTGGGAAACACAACCCGTTTAACAACCGGTTCACGAATTTTTTTGCTTCATGTACAGTCTGATTTTTTCCAGCAATTGGTCGCGCACCATCGGAATAAACCGAAGCGAACCCGCGTGTTCGTGTCCGCCGCCTTCGATTCCGCCGTTGGAGTAAGCGTTGATGCTTTGCTGTACGAATTCGGAAACCGAAAAATTGGTTTTGTCCGTTGCCCGCAAAGTAATGAAGTCTTTTCCGTAACCGACGGTCAGCACCGGTTTTTGGAGAAAGTCTTTTTGCAGGGCATCGTGCAGGTTTCCGGTCGCTTTTCCGGGATTGGGATAAACCCCGAAATTGGACGTGTTTTCAATGTCCACAAAAGCCAGTTTGACGTTTCCGATGTCTTCGGTTTTGACAAACTGTTTTGAAATGGCGAGCTGGCGGTTCATCATGGATTGGATTTTGGGGTAAAGCAGTTCGCACAATTGTTTTTGCTTTTGGCTGTCAGAACCGAACAAAAAATCCACAAGTTCGCGCGATTCGGAAAACTTGAACGTCCAAGCTTCAAAATCGATTACCGCGCCAAGCTTTTCCAAGTATTCTTTGGAATATCCTTGGCCTTCGGCGATTTTGAGGTATTGGTTCAGTTCGTCGGACTCGATTCGGTCCGCGATTCCCGCCAATGCGGCGATGTAATCCACGTTTTGGCTTTTGTCGGAAATCATGCGCGAAATTTCAACGCAGAGCATTCCAGCCGAAAAATCGGTTTCGCTTCCCACAAAATGCGGATTGATATGGACCGCGGCGAGATTTGAAATCGGGTCTTTTTCAAAATGATGATGGTCAATGACAATCACTTCGCAGTCGAACAGTTTGACCAATTGGATTGGCAATTCGTTTTCGGGCCCCGAACCCGTGTCCACAATTACGATTAACGGCATTTTGTCGTTGAACTTGGCCATGTCGGACAACGCCATGGAAACGTCTTTGGTCGCGTCATAATAATCGTAGTACGGCGATTTGCTCGGCGTTCTCGCGTAGTATTTCCACAGCGCTTTTTCGTCGGAATGCTGTTCGCGCATCAAAGGCATAATCGCGCGTTCAAGCGCGAGCGCGGCGGAATAACCGTCGCAATCCGCGTGATGTTTTAGCACAATCGGACGAGAATCGACAATAGCGCGCTTGATAATGCGCACCGCTTTTTCAAATTCGGGCTGTAACCGGTCCAAAATTTTGGATTGAACCAAAAACGGGCGCTTGACCGGCTGAATTCGTTTTTGAACGATTGCTTCAACAACTTTGGCAAACAATTGTTTTTGCTCTTCGTTTAGTTTTGCAATCGAACTGATTTCACCTTCCAGCACTTCTTCGTGTTCGATGATTGCGACTTCGGCTTCGACTACGTCGCCTTCCTCGATTTCAGGGTAAGCGCGCTTGCCGGCTCCGGCAAATCCCTTGACGTTCATGGTGCCCGAACCGTCAAACAACAAGAATAACGTGGGGCCTCCGGTTTGCTGGATTTTTTCGACTTTTCCGCGCAGCTTGAACTTTTTGTCCAAGTCGTCCTTGGAAATGTCCGCTAGGCAAATCGCTTCGGTTTCGAGTTCAAAGCGGCCCTTAAGGTATTCGACTTTTACGTCGTTTTTGGATACACTTTTGACTTTGACCGCGCCTTGCTTATAGCCACTATCGGTTGCTTCGTCCGAATTCAGGATTAAAGCGCTTACGGCATCGTTTAAAACGGCCATTGGGCCGTGAAATACCGCATGGTAATCCCGGCCAACGGTTAAATCGGTCGCGGATTCGTCTTTTTTGAGGCGGATTACCTTGATTGTTTTGACTATTTCAAAACCGTGTTTAAAATCCCGGTTTTGGGAACGATTCCCTTGATGGGAATTTTTGCCTTTAAAAGGCCTAGAATGAGAATTCACTAAATCAACTCCTGTGAAAATTATAAATACTGCGCTAAAAAATTAGGCGAATATTTTGTTTTTCTCTTCTTTGTAATGATATTAATCATCCGCTACTAATAAAAAACCAGTCCCAAGACCAAAAAACCCCAAATTCGGCTCCAATTAGCCGATAAAATCCGTTAAACCCCTTTTTTGGAAAGATTATCCGAAGTTCAGTCCCTGCCCCATAGTGGGGCAAGCGGTGGCTGGGTGCGGACGGCTAAAAATTTAGCGAATCATTTTTTTGGTAAAACTTTTTGGATGCAAAAAAAGCACTACCGATGTCCCATTGAAAATGGGACGACGTAGACCGCGCAGCCGCCGGTTTGCGGCTTTGCGAAGCAATTTTTCCCAAGGCTTTTTGCTTGCAAAAAGGCTTTTGGACTCGCCGGGAATCGAACCCGGATTTCGTCCATGCGAAGGACGCTTCCTACCGTTAGAATACGAGCCCATAAAAAAGGTTGGAATTACTATTTTTGGGTATTAATGGTTTTAAAAACCCGCGATTGGTTTTTGGGTTTTAATTCATCAGTTCAAGCGCGATTTCTTCGGGCAATAATTCCAATACCCAGTTTTTGGTCAGGGAATCCATTACGATTAACCGCTGTTTTCGAAGTTCGGCGGTTGGCAGGTTCATTACTTCCTGGGCTTGTTTGGCAATCTTAACGGACAGAATGTGCTGGGTTGACTCGGGAACATTGCCTCGCTTAATCACTGCCTCTAACCTGCTTTGAATCGCAGGATTAATCTTTAAGCCGGCGTGAATAGCCGCATACACTTCGGGAGGCAGCAATTCATACAGCCAAAGCCGTGTTTCGGGTTTTTGGACCGCCAATCGTTCCACTTTTTCCGCCAAGGTGGCCAGATTTTGAATTTCCTGCGCTTTTTTGGCAATTTGGTGTTCCAGCTTATTTTTTGTTTTGGGGAAAATGTCGGGGCGTTCCAAATATCCTTTTATTTTAGAACCGATGGCGGAATTGACGACTGTTCGTTCGTGATGCTTGGCAAATTTTTGTTCTTTGCGTTTCCGCATCAATAATTCGTGCTGCCGTTTTTTATTCACGGAAACCCCTTTATGCGATTTTGGAGCTGGATGCTGGCCGGACACAAGAATCAATTTCAAATGATTGTCTTTTGCTGCTTAAAAAACCTTGGACCAAACAGTTTTTGAAAAAATCGCTATAGTTTTGGTAGTTTTGAAAACCTATTTAAACAGTTTTATCGAAAATTAAAGAATCGAATTGGGAGTTAAGGGGTAAGCTACACCGCCGTTCCGATTTTTGGGGGAAGTTTTTTGATAAAACTTTTTTCCAAAAAGTTTTTTGGACTGTTCTTGGCAAAGGAGAATAGAGACGGTTCCCTGGCTTACCTTTTTTATTTATAGAATAAAAACCGGCGGCTGACCGACATTAAAAATTCCGCTTTTTTTTCGCCGAAAAACTCTTTGTTTAGGGTTTGATGTATTCTCGTATTACCCATGCTCCGAGCAGCAGGGTGATGATGGTTAGTATGGCGGCGGGTGTGTCGATGAGATTGGTGGGTTGGTTGATGATTTGGAGCTGTTTTTGGGTGCAGGTTTTGTCAATGCATTCTTTTCCGAATCCGCAGGCGGTTCCGTTGAGTGCGGGTATTTGATAGCAGTTTTTGCTGATGCATCGTCCGATGATGCAGGTGTTGTCTGTGCATTCGTTGTTGTTTTTGCAGCCGAGTGTTTGGATTTCGCTGGCGGTGGTTTGGGTGAATTGGTTGATGATGGGAAATGAGAATAGGCTGGCTTGTTCGGTGGTGAGTTGTTTGGGTAGGTAATAGATGATGGTGGTTCCTGTTTTTTCGAGGAAGGGTATTCTAAACTCAATTATTGGGTCTGGGTTGATGATGTTGATGGGTGTTAAAGCGGTGATTTCGTTTGCGCTGCCGGCGATTTGTTTGTTTATTTGTTCAATTAGGGTAAGGTTTTTCCAGACGTTTTCACTTGTGGGATTGCAGTTTTGGATGTGCAGGTAGATGGCGGTTCTGGTTTTTGTGGTAAAGCTTTGGCTGGGATAATATTGTTCGATAACAACGGTTCTTGTGATGCAGAAGTTTTGAAGGCTTGCGGTAATGGTTTCGATGCTGCTTTCGTAGCCGGCTTGTTTTAGTTGTTCGAGAATTTGGCTGGGTGTAGGTTGATTAGTTGCTTTGGAATAATCTATTGTGAGCAGGTTGGTTTGGCCGGTGACTTGTTCTTCGGCTGAGCCGCAGTCGACTGGGCAGTTGAGCTGGTTTTCGTTGAGGTTGTTTTCGCAGATGTTGTTGCCGCAGCCGAGTACGCAGTCTTGGGAGCACGTGGTTTGGTTTTCGTTGTGGGTGCAGGCGTGGTCGCCGCAGGTTGAGGTGCAGTCGGTTGGGCAGAATGCGGCATCTTCGTTGGGGTTGCATTTGTGGTCTCCGCAGTAAGTGGTTTCGGTTGCGGGTCCGATGGGTCGGCAATCGGTTGGGCAGTTGCCGATGGTTTCGTTTCCTGTGCATTTGTTGTCGCCGCAAACGCTGCAGTCGTTCGGGCAGGATAACAACGTTTCACCCGGATTGCACACCCTGTTTCCGCACGTGCTTAAGCAGTCCGCGGGGCACGAAGAATAATTTTCGCTTCCCGTGCAGCACCCGTCTCCGCAACTGGGATTGCAATCCTGGGCACAGGAGCAATCCGTTTCGCTTCCCGTGCAGCAATAATCGCCGCAGGAAGCAGGGCAGTCCTGAGGGCAAGTGCAGGCGCTTTCCCTGTCGCAATCTCCTGGCTGATTAGGATTCAGCTCAGTACCTGCCCCCCCGGGTGTAGAAAGCCCGCTGTCGCAGACTCCGTTTCCGCAACAGAGTCTTTCCGGGATTGGAGAATTTTCCTCTATTTTTTGGCCGCCAACCGGCATTCCGGCGGCCAGCACCAAAATAATCAGTCCGATAAGAACCAAAGCCGGTTTTTCCATATTATTTTGTTCGTCCATTTTCGGTTCTCCTTGGAATTTACGGTGCATAAATATTATCGTAAAAACTTAAATCAATATCCGCGTTTTCGTCCAGCGGTTCGGGTGTGAAAATGTTCTGGCAGTCGACTTTGTTGTCCGCATTCGTAATCTGGTCGCACAAGGCGGGATTATCCGTCATTTCGGCAACGATTGCAATGCAGTTGTCCGCGCCATCCGTCGAAGGCATTTGGCGGCAAATCTGGTAATCGCTTTTTCCAATCGCGACCGCACGAATGCACTCGTTTTGCATTTGCGAATCCGAAATCTTTTGGCACGGATTCAACTCCAAAAACTTTTTTCCGATATCATAATAGCATTGGTTTTTCGGCGCTTGGCCAAGGCTCGCGCATTTTTGGGTATCGTGGCTTTGCACGAACAAATTGCTTTGGCACCATTGCTTGAGGTCGCCGACGGAATTGCAAACCGAAATATCATTGGTTTTTTTGGCGACTTCAAACAGGCAATCCGTTTTGTCGCTTCCGCTTGCTTTCGCGCAATCGTCTAGCGTCTGGAACTGGTCCAAATACGGGTCCTGCGCAAAAATCTGGCCAAACACATACTCGGTATTCTCGTCAATCGGATTATTGTCCTTATTGGCATCTAAGGCAACAGCCGGAGCGGGCGGTTTAAACGGATTATACAGCCAAACAAAGCCGATAGCCAAAACCAGTATAACAACCGCGGCAATCATCCATTTTTTCATTTTTTAACCCAAAAACCCTTTTTTTTGGCCTTACTCGTGTTTATTTTAACGAAAGCGATGAATAAAAGCATTTACCCCCTATTTTTTAGTAGCAGTAGTGGAAGGTTTGCTATCGCTTGGCCGAAAGGTTTCAAGTGAGGAAAGTCCGCCCACTTCAATTCAAAACCACTTCCGAAAGGATGTCCGCGAGAACAGAAACGGCACGGTTTCGACCGTGCGCACCGATATCGGGTACCTTCGGTACCCGTGGTGTGCATGACAAAACCGATGAAACGGCTTGCGGTTAAAATCCCGGTCACGCCGGGAGGAAGTGCAACACCCAAAGCCGGTGGCTTAGACGGATGCAAACAATCCCGTTTTTTACAAAAAACGGGACGAACAGAAGGCGGCTTACTCTCCACTGCTGCTCTTATTTTTTTGGCTATTTCTCCGCCGAGGCATTGGCGTAAAAGGGGTGAACTCGAATACAAGAACGAGCAAAAAGTACAGCACCGCCCAAATGGGATAAAAATTTTCTGGTTTGAAAATCAGGAAATATCCCATAGAAATAAACGCGCTCAGGACTAATGCAATCATGCAATTTATTGCCTGTTTTCCGCTGGCTAGGGTCGGTTTCGAGAATAATTTAATGACGCTTGTGGCGATTCCATATGCAAAAAGGCTGACGCTTCCGATGACACCCAGGCTAAAAATCGTGATAAATCCAAGCGGCACCACCGCCATGAGTGTCCCCTCCAGCCGGTTTCTTTCCATTCCCGCGCTTGCTAAAAAAACAAAAAAGGAAAAAAATTCAAATACCAGTATCCACTCGCCGTTTTCCAAGGCCCACTTGTCCTGAACCGCGAACAAATAAAGCATGAAGACATTGAAGAAAAAAAACGAGATTTTCGGGAAAAAAGGAATGACGGTTTCTATTTTGTCCCGGTTCTTCACGTTTTCGCTTCCAGAATCGCCTTGATTCTTCGGATTCCCGCGGCCGAGTTTTCTTCTTTTAAGATTTTGAAATGCCCGAGTTCTTTGGTATTGGAAACGTGGGGGCCTCCGCAGATTTCCCGCGAAAACACTTCCTTGGTTTTCGGATTCCATACGCTGTACACCTTTACGGTATCGCCGTATTTTTCTCCGAACTCCGCCATGGCGCCAAGTTCTTTTGCTTTTTCAATCGGCAAAATTTCCATTTTGACTTCAAGGCCGTCCGCGATTTTTTTGTTCACCAAATCTTCAACCGCTTTGACCTGCTCGAGGGTCATTTTGGACGGATTGGGAAAATCAAATCGCAATCTTTCTTTGGTAATATTGCTTCCCCTTTGGTGTACGTGTTCTCCCAAAACTTTTCGCAAAGCCGCGTTCAAGAGATGCGTTGCGGTGTGCAGGCGGGTAACTTCGATGGAATGGTCCGCAAGTCCGCCGGAAAACCGCTGTTCCGCGCCTTTTTGCGAAAGCTTCTGATGTTTCTGTAACCGTTTTTCAAAGTCCTGCGAATCCACTGATAGTCCCTGTTCTTCCGCGATTTCGACGGTCATTTCAAGCGGAAAGCCAAAGGACTGGTACAGGTCAAAAACGATTTTCGAATCCAATCGCTTCAAATTATTTTTTTTGTGCAGTTCAATCTGCTGGTTCAGCAAAGCAGTCCCTTTTTCGAGCGTTTGCCGAAAGCGCGTTTCCTCTTTTTCGAGTTCTTCCAAAACGCGGCCTGAATTCTTTTTAAGTTCGGGATAAATTTTTGCAAAGCGTTTAAGAACGGTTTTGGCTATTGGACAGCAAAAATTGTTTTCGATTCCAAGCATCTTTCCGTGGCGAACCGCGCGGCGGATTAACCTTCGGAGAACGTATCCCTGGTCGGTGTTCGAGGGCAAAACCGCGTGCTCGTCCCCCAAAATGAACACCACGGAGCGGATGTGGTCTGTTACGATTCTTTGCGAGCGCAAGGCGGCGGAACCTTTGGTTTTGGAAATTTTTTGCACCATTTCAAAAGTCGGTTTCAAAAGGTCGGTTTCGTACACGGAATCCTTTTTCTCCAGAATCGCAACCGTGCGTTCCAGTCCCATTCCCGTGTCCACGTTTTTTTGCTTCAACAATTCATACTGTCCACCCGCGTTTTTGTTGTACTGCATGAACACGTCGTTCCAGATTTCAACCATTCTTTCCTTGGCGCAAGCGTCCAAAAATTTTTCAGTTGGGGACTTTCCTTTCAATTCTCCAACGTTTTTTCCAGAATCGTAGAACATTTCCGAATCCGGTCCGCAGGGACCGGTGTGGCCCGCGGGTCCCCACCAGTTGTCGGCCTTGGGCAAAAAATGAATCCGTTCTTTTGGGATTCCGACCGTTTCCCAAACCTTGGCGCTTTCCAAATCGCGCGGCGCGTCCGAATCCCCCGTAAAACAGGTCACGTGAATCCGGTTCTTGTCAAGGCCAAGCCATTTTTTGCCAGTCAAAAATTCAAAGCTCATTTCCACGGCTTCTTTTTTGAAATAATCCCCCAAACTCCAGTTCCCCAGCATTTCAAAAAAAGTCAGGTGCCATTGGTCGCCGACCGACTCGATATCTCCCGTGCGGATGCATTTTTGGAAATTCGCCAGGCACTTTCCGGCCGGATGCGTTTCCCCCATCAGAAAAGGAATTAACGGATGCATGCCCGCGGTCGTGAACAAAACCGTAGGGTCGTTTTCCGGAATCAAAGACGCGCTTGGAATAATCGCGTGTTTTTTTTCGCGGAAAAAATCCAGGTATTTTTGCCGCAAATCGTTTGATTGCATAGGAAAAAAACCTTGAAAATGCCTTAAAAACAGGGGGGTTAGTTTTTCTGGATCTCGATTTTTTGGACACCGTCAATCTGATTTAAACGGTCCACCAGCTTTTGGATTTTTTGGTTAGAATACGCGGGAATGTTGAACTGCAAAAGGCCCGTCCGGTGATTGGAAGGATTGCTTAAAAACGCCGCAAGATTGATTTTTTCTTTGGAAAACGCGCTTGTAGTCTGAAGCAGGCTTCCGATGCGGTCCGAAATCCATACTTTGACATCCACGCTGCGCTGCTTTTGAAACCGTTTTTTGCTCAAGACCGCCTCGATGTGCTTTTTGGTTGCGATTGTTTTGGCGAGGGAAAGCCATTGATGGTTGGCCTGCACGATTTTGGAGGGAACAATTTCGACGATATCGCCCGACGACAAGAGGTGGTGCAATGGAACAAAATGGCCGTTGACTTTGGCGCGCCAGGTGTGCCTTCCCAAAATGGGGTTGATTTTAAACGCAAAATCAATCGGCGTCGAGCCATACTGCAATTCGATGATGTCTCCTTTCGGAGTGAACACAAACACATTGATGGGCAAAACATCCAATGTCAAAAGCTCCATAAATTCGTCTGTTTCGGAAACAAACTCGGGCAATTTGAACAGCTTGTTCAGTTTTTTGAGCTGCTTGTTAAAACCGCCGTATGATTTTTTTTCCGAGTCTGTTATCGCGACAAATCCTTTTCTGTTGACTTCGCACATTTTGCGGGTGGCAATATACACTTTAATTGGCCTGCCGTTTTCGCCAAGAACCGTGGTGTGCAATGCGCGATACAGGTTCATGTTAGGCATGGCAATGTAATCCTTGAACTTGTTGGGAACCGGCGGATACGCCAGATGAATGTCCCCCAGCATGTCGTAGCATTCGCGGTTGGTATTCACTTCAACGTTTAAAACTGCGCAATCGTACAACTCCGAAATTGGCTTTCCCGTTCGCTTAAGCTTTGAATAAACCGAAAAAATGCTTTTTTTGTAAACAAAAAAATCGGCCTTGATTTTGGATTTGGAACGCAGGCGACGGATAACCTGTTCAATCGAACGAATCACGGGTTTTCGATGCTCTTCGATTTTTTGCCTGAGTTTGGAAAACTTTTTGGGGTCCACAAACCGAAACGCCAAATCCTCCAGTTCGTGCATGACATCGTGCATGCCGAGCTTGTGCGCCAAAGGAACATATACCTGCAATGTTTCCGCGGCGATTCGAATCCGCTTTTCTTTTGGAAGATGCTGCAAGGTGCGCAAATTATGCAGTTTGTCCGCAAGCTTAATCACCATGACGCGCAAATCGTAGGAAGCCGCAAGCATCATTCGCTGAATGTTTTTGGCATGCTTAAAACTCTCGTGGCCTTTTCGGCTGACAATATCCAATTTTGTTACCCCCAAAACCAAATCGGTTATGGTCGGCCCGAATTCTTTTTTCAAATCGCTTTCCGTCACGTTCGTATCTTCAATCACGTCATGCAATAAAGCCGCGGCCACGCAATCCGGGTCTGCGCCCATTTCCGCCAAAATAAAAGCCACATTCGCGGGATGAATCCAATACGGCTCATCGGATGCGCGTTTTTGATTTCCATGAGCCTTGATTCCAAAAGCAAGCGCTTTGGACACCTTTTCAATGCGGGCTTTCGGGTGCTTTTTTTTAAGCAATAAAACAAGCTTTTTTTTGAAAAACGACGGCGATGCCTTGGACATTATTATTTCATTGTCGGAATCTGTATTTATTCATTTGCCAAAAAACGCGGTTTAATCGTGCGAATCGGGTTTTACATTTCTTCCAAAACCAAAAAATCCGGTTGCCAAACGGTCTAAACCGCGCTAAAATTATACCCGATTCAGCCCGCGAAGCTCCGTGGTGAGGGAACCGGCGGGAGTAGCGGACGGTTCCTATTTTTTTTATTCCGATAATTTTGCGTTTTGGTCTCCGACAACGACTTGGTTAATTTTGTTCCAATAAAGCAAGGGCAAAATATATTCCGCTTCGGGGGGTGCCGCGCTTCCCAAAAACTTTTTGATTTCCTCGTCAAAAACCGCTTTTGAACGCTGGTTCGCTTCCAAAGCAGTATTCCCGCTTAACAAGGAATGAATCACCTGGTTGGATGCCTTAAAAAACGGCCTTGCAAACTTGTCATTTAACGGAATCGCACTATTGGCGTGGTCAATCCAAAACGCAAAATCGTCCTCATAACCGATAAAAGCGCGACATCCGTTTTGAACGGCGCTCGGCCCAAGACCGTCCGCGGACCGGCACGAACGCGAAAAAACAATTTTGTTTTTTAATAATCCGTCGTTTCGGTCTTTTTCAACCAACACTTCATTATTATGCCCAAAAACCGCGTTTTCGCTTCCGTGACCATTGAACAGCACCAGTTCGGGCAAATGGTTTTTCAGCATAGCTTCAACGGTTTTAGCGCTGGCTTTTTCGCGATGGCAATCTAATACTTGAAACCCTTTTTGTACGGCTTTGTCCAGCAGTTCTTTGGACCAAACCGACAAATAAAAAACCGTATCCTCGTGTTCGGGACGCGAAACCAAAAAATGCATAATCACGAATACTCTTTTGCCAAATTCCGAAGGTACGCCATTTGAATCTCGACAAACTTTTCGCCTAACGCGCTTCCTTTTTTTATTCCATCCAGTAACTCTTCCTTTGAAACCGCGCCGCGGCTTCCCAGCGACAATTTCATGTTGGAAGGCATGGTTTGCAATCGCGCCAGCACCAGTTTTTTTTCCTCTTCACTGCTCATAACTTTTACCTACAGAATTTTGAGTTCTTCCAATTTTTTCAAAATTTCGCCGCCTTTTTTTGTCCCAGCATTGATTTCCAAAAACGCGACATTCCACGAAACCGGCTCGTTTCCCAAAACCAAAATAACCTCTTTTCGAATATTAAGCGGCAAATTCGCATACAACCCCAAAAAACGCGCCTTCAAATCAACCATACCAATCTTAATGCAAAATCCAATATTTTAAACTATTCAAACCCGAAAAACCTTAAAAACCGGTTCAGGCCCGATTGCCGGTGAAAAAACCAATTATACGAAAAACAGCCCGTGTTGCGGCGGAAGTACGGACGGTTGATTAACCGAAAAAAATCGGAAACCAAACTGCTGTTGAATCAGTTTTCTTTTTCGCCGAGCAATAGTTTTCTTCCCCATTCGGGTAATGATTGGTTTGAGTCGTGTTCATTCAGGAGTCTCTGACCGAGTGGTGTTAGTTTGGCTACTGTGGTGTCGCGTGCGCCGCCGTGGCGTTTTGTCATTCCGCTGATTCTTTCTGTATGGATTTGCAGCAGGCCCTTTTCTTGCAGTTCCTTAAATGCGGGGTCAAGTGTTTTATGGTCATAGTGGGATTCGGGGTTTCCTGAATGATAACTTTTTCCACCCTTTTTAACAGTGAATTGTTTGTATAGTTGAGCGGCATGTTTTTCGCCGGTTCTTAAATTTGTCAGAATATACCATGCCGCGTTTGGGTAGTCCATGCGGGGATTTTTGTGTGCGGCGTGAGTCCAAACGCTGATAGCTCCGCCTTTTGGCCCGATAGATAGAGGCATTTTTTTTACTAAACCTGCAGTTTCCAATAATTGCAATGTCACATTAATGACGTTTTTGTGTTTTACATCTTCCCAGTTTAACCCAAGTTTTTTTACTAACTGCAAGCTGGTCATGGAAAATGGCACAAAGTGGTCTGTTTCCGGTTCCCAAACGGCGGATTCGAATAGCGTTCTTTCTAATTCGGGTAACAATAACTGCTTGTTGGGTAAGCGGAATTTGATTGCTTTGTAGACATCGGTTGGGTGACCAATAAGGGACATGATTCTTTTGGAATAATGATTTTGGAGCAGTATCCTGCTGTATTGCCGCAGTTTTTCAGAACTCAATCCAGCTTCGAGAAGAATGGGGGCGAGTACATGGAATACGTGGGGGTCCCGTCCGCCTAATGCCTTTCTCAGGGTAATGCTAGTTTGTAGAACCTCTGCCTTAGCTTCCAAGCGTTGCAATTTTTTAGGCGAAGCGCGGGCACCTGAACTCATTTCAGCCAAGACTTTTTCTAATGCCCGTTCTTCCAATGGCGTTTCCGGAACGCTGCCGACTTGGTGCAATCTAATTCGGGGTCCAAAACGAGTTCGTCTCGTAACAATTTTTGCCAAGCGCTCTTCAGGACCCGCTAACCGGACAAAATCAGGTCTTACTGAACCCTTGCCTTTCCGCCAGTCTCTTACTTGCCAGTGTTCAGCCTGTGATAAGGGGCGGGTTGGAACCCATTTTCGTTTGACTTTGCCCACAATCGGTCTTGTCGAAACCATACAAATAGAAGTAGCGCCTTTCCGGTTATTTTACCCTTTGCTTTTCCAAATTCCACCAAAAAAATAGAGTAATCCATGAGCCAAACTATCCGTCTCGTCGGCCTGCGGCGGCTGCTTTTGGTATAACTTGTCAGCAATTGGGCTTCAAAAATTCGGCTTACATTTCTTCCAAAACGGCAATATCCAATAGTTCCAGTCCGTTGCAAAGCGCGATTCCGACGCTTTCCACCAAAGCCAGACGGCTCGCCGATAAGGCGGGATTTTTCTCGTCCAACACGGCCAATTCGTGATAAAACGAATTAAACGCTCCGGACAACTCAAGCAAAAACTGGCACAAAGAATGCGGGGACAGGCTTTTTCCGACCTGCTGAACGACCAAAGGAAAACGGCCCACCAAGGAAACCAATCTCTTTTCCGTTTCGGTTGAAAGCAATCCAAAATCGGGCTTGGCTTTTAATTTTCCCGCTTTTCTCAAAATGCTTTTGGAACGCGCGTACGCGTACAAAATGTACGGCCCGGTTTCGCCTTCAAAAGAAATGCTTTCTTCAGGATTAAACGTGAACTCTTTTTTGGCGTCCACTTTCAGCATAAAAAACTTGATGGCCGCCAAGGCAATCGAATTTGCGCGCTTTTCCACTTCCGCTTCGGATAATTTGTCGTACCGCTTTTCGATTTCTTTTTTTGCCACGGCTTTTACTTCGCTTAGCAAATCGTCCGCATCCACAACGGTTCCTTCGCGGCTCTTCATGCGGCCCGAAGGCAACTGCACCAATCCATAGCTCACGTGGCGGCATTTTCCGGACCAAGGTGCTTGCAGCAATTCGAAAATCTTGAACAATTGCCGGAAATAAAGGTCTTGTTCGGACGCGACCACCCACAACGCTTCGTCGAAATGAAAATCCCTGTACTTTTGCTTGGTCAAGGCCAAATCCTGCGTCACATAAATGCTCGTTCCGTCCTGGCGGATTACGGTTTTGTTCGGCAAGCCGTATTCTTCAAGCAGGGCAAATACCGAACCGTCGTCGCGTTTTTCAAAAACCCCTTTTTTCAGGCCCAGTTCGACCAAAGCATCGGCCTTGTCGTAAATTTCGGATTCCAGATACCACTTTTCAAATTCGATTCCGTACGCTTCGTACGTTTGCTTCATTCCTTCAATCGCCCAGGCGTTCATTTTTTTCCAGAGTTCGCGGACTTTTTTGTCGCCTTTTTCCCACTGCAAAAGCATTTCCTGCACTTCTTTTTCCAATTCCGGATTCGTCTTGGCCTCGTTCGCAAACTGAACATATAAATCCCCCAAAAAATGGTCGGATTTTTGGCCAAGCGCTTTTGGGGTTTTGTTTTCTCCCCATTTTTGGTAAGCCAGCATGGTTTTGCAGATATGCACGCCGCGGTCGTTCAACAAATTCGCGGGAATTACTTTGGAGCCGTTGGCCCGTAAAACCGCGGTCAAGCTCATGCCCAGACTGTTGTTGCGCACATGGCCGATGTGCAAGGGCTTGTTCGTGTTCGGAGCCGAAAACTCGATTAGGATTTTTTTGTTTTTCTGCGAATCGTTTTTCCCGAACGATTTTTTTTGCTTTAACACTTCGGCCAGCACGGATTCCGCCAGGTTTTTTTTTGCGATAAAAAAATTCAAATATCCGCCGGCGGCCTCGATTTTTTCAAACTCCAACAACTTTTTTTTATTCAAGGCTGTTACCAAGTCGCCTGCAATTTGGTTCGGGTTCTTTTTCAAGGTTTTGGCGAGGCGAAAACACGGCAAGGACCAGTCCCCCATTTCGGGTTTTGGGGGCCGCTCCAAAAACAAAGACAATTCGTTCAAGGATACTCCCTGCGTTTTGAGTTCAGAAAAAAGAATTTCCGCGGCTTTTTGCTTGAAATCCATGCTTTATTTACGATATAACTGCTTAAAAAATCTGTTTTGTTCCAATTGATTATGCAACCAAGGACCTGTAGCCTAGCCTGGATAGGGCACCTGCCTTCTAAGGCTTTTTCTTCAAAAGAAAAACCCTGGAAAAAGAACAGGGAACGTCAAGGCGAGCAGGGGGTCGTGGGTTCAAATCCCACCAGGTCCGCTTTATTTTTCCACTAGTGCTGGTGAGCTGGCTGATTAAATTAGGAAAGCTTTGAAAAAATAAAAAAAGGGGAAACCGTTTTTTGGTTTCCCCCCTCCTTTTTTTTGTTGGAGTTTTTTTTAGGAGGATTGGTTTTCTATATACAGCGAATCTATGAGAGTCAAGGGCTGCGAAGCCGAAGAGGAGGTTTCGAGCTCCGCTTGGGTTACCGTTCCCTCGACCGTGCTGGTTGGAGTGAACCAGTTTAGGATGGGTGTCTTGTTGGGAACCTGGTATTTCACGGTGTAACCCACGCTTCCGTCCGCGTTCACCTTGGGATTGATTTCAAGTTCGTTTCCAAGATTGGACTTGGTGGCCCAGTCGATTCCCTGGTTTTTTACCATCTTATTGAAAACCGCGTCCCGGATTTTTTCCACGGGAACGAATGATTTTTCCTGGGTACTCGTGTTTTTGACCATGGGCAATCCATTTTCAACCCCGATTTCGGTGTTGGTTGTGAATGGCTGGACCATGATTCTGGCCTGGTTCGTGACCACGGTGTCCGCTGAAACCGATTGGATGGCAATATTGCTTCCGCCGGTTACGGTTGGAGGGATTACTCCTGGGTTGCTCGGGGTTGTTGAAATACCTTGGCTTGAGGTCGTTGGAATTGGCATTGGAAGCGCTTGGGGCGTTAATGCCAAGAGTTTTTCAAGGCGGCTAACCCGGTTTTCCAGAAAATTGGTTCGCTGTTCCAAATAATCTAGGCGCTCCACGAGTTTCGTGACGAGCTGCCTTAACCCCTCGCTATCGAGGTTCATGTTGCTGGGAATTTTTCGGAGAACCGCGGCTGTAGAGGTCGTGGATTGGACCTGTTCGGTTGTTGCGGAATTTCCGGCCTGGCATTCGTTGTATACTTTGATGGATGCCAGGTGATTGCCTCCGCATTCCTTGCTTCCGGTTGGGTTTTGCGCGCAGAAATTGCTGCAGGCTTCTTCGCCGTACTGTTTCCACAATTTCGTGGGCTTGCACGAGGATTCACTGCCGTCTTTTATAGCATCGCCGCTAGCGCAAATGTAATAGGCATAGCGGAAATTGCCGGGCAGGATTTGTTCGGTACCGGCGCCGTCGGTTTGCCCGCTTCCCGTTGCAATGGGGACGGCTATTCCGCCTCCCCCGCCTTGGGCGGTTTCGGGTGCATTATTGCCGGCCGCGCTGTTTGCGTTAGGACTGTCGGCAAAGGCAGCGATTCCAAGAGCTACCAGGCAAACAAGGATTGCCAGTGCTCCAAAAAGGTTTTTTTTCATAGGCGGTTCACCTCCAAGTGAACAAAAGAATTTGTTAGGGATTGCGTTGGAACGCTTTAAAAGGATTGGCTGGAACCAAATGAAACCAAACGAAAAAGAAGCCGATTCACTTGTTCTTGAACCATTCCGTCAAAAAAACCTTGTTGGAATAGCCGTCCTGCACCAGGCGGAGCAATTGCTTTTGCTCCAGGTTTTTTAGGGTGCGCGACAAGGTGGCCTTGCTGTAACCTGTTTTCTGGTTCAATTGCTTTTGGGTCAAGCCGTCGGTTTCCAGCACAAGTTCCATTATTTTTTTTTCCTTTTCGCACAAGGTGCGGCAAATTTCGGTCTTGGCGTCCGAAACCGGTGTTGCTGAAGCCTGAACTTGGACGGTTTTTGGCGGAATTTTTTTCGCGCGCATCCAAAAAAAGCCCGCTGCCAAAACAAGTACAATGGCTACAGCTAAAAGCCAGGAAAAGTCAATCGCGGGTTTTTGAGGCAAAAGTTCGTATTCCAAAAGGACATGGCGGCTGGATAATGCGAATTGGTCCCATTCCGCCAAAAGGCCCTGGTTTTGGAGAGAAACATTGGCCAACGGTTCAAAACGCGTTATTTTGGATTCTCGCGGCAATGCGACTTCGATTCTGGAAACAGTCGGAGAAATATTGGATAGGTCCAGTGTCCATTTTTCGCGGTTTTTTCCGGTCAAAGAAGGGGATAAATATCGAAGAAGAATTTCGGACGCGTTGTTTGGGTTTGCAATCGAAACCTCCTCGCCGTTTGTTTCAAACAAAATCGCCTGGCCGTCGGCCAGAATCGAAATTTCCGCGGCCTTGGAATCCAAAAGCGTTACGCGGATTTCTTCACCGCTTTGCGGCAGAATTTGGTGTTCCACCTGCGCAAAACCTGCGGAACTAATTTGGATATGAATTTCCTGTGAAAAAGCCAAGGCGTTTGCCGCCAAAAAAAGAACCCCAAACGCAAAAAAGGCTTTTTTCATGGTAGCAAAGTGGTTGCTTTTTCTTAAAAGCGTTGGCATTTGCAAAGGCTCTCGCTTGGCTGCCCAAGGCCAAAGAAAATATTTTTTCTTCGTGTTGCGGATTTCGGAAAAATCGCCTTTGGCCAATCGCCTGGGTTTCGGGGTTCAAGAGTTGGACATTTAATTTTTTCAGCGGTTTCTCGGAGCCATGCGATTGATTCTTCGGGTTTTTTTTGGGGCGACACGGATTTGAGAATTGGCAAATGCCCGGAGCCGTTTCCACGCATTCAACACGGCCAAAGACGGAACTTTTTTGTAGACATCGGGAAAAGAAACCAGCGGCATTTTTCGAAACGCATGCAAAGCGGGCCGAAACCGTGGCGAAAGGCGATTTTTTCCAATGGTTTTTTTTTCAAGCGATTTTAAGAATTCTTCCTGCTTAAGCGACTCCGGAAACGGCAAAGCCGCGCTTTTTTGGTGCTGATTTCCGCTTTGCATTCTTCGAATCGCGTCCTCCAAAAAAAATCCTTTTTCCCGAATCAAATAGCCCGCAAGCATGGCTCCGACTCTGCCGTTCCCGTTGGTGCAATGCACCAAAACCCGCTGATTTTTTTGTTCCAATCGATTTAAAATCCCGCAAAAAAGCTCGAATTCTTTTTTAGTCGGAACCCCGTGGTCGGCCACGGGAATTTGAAACCAGGCAAGCCCGTTTTTTTTCATTTCATTGCGGAACCCGCGGGCGCCAATGTCGACGTTTTCCAATTCGTCGTCGGTCAAAAGCGTAATCACCGTTGAAATTTTGCGTTTTTTGATTTCGCGGATTTGTTCCGGAAAAAAAGGAATCGCGGAAGCGGCCACCAGGTTTCCCAGTTCGGGAATGAGCCTAAAATTGTTCAGTTCCATACTCTACTTTTAGGCCAAAAGGTAAAAAAATGGTTGGCTGGCCCGGCGGGTTTGGTTTTCGAACTCCGAATTCTTAAAAGCCGCCGAACCGTTTTGATGATTGATGACTATGCAAGAACCCCTGTTAAAAGACTCGTTAAAAGAAATGGTGAACCGCCAAAACGACGTTAACCACTCGATGCGGCGCGTCGCGTTCCAGCTCGACCAGTTCCACATTCTGATGGAACACGCGCACAAGCACCTCGCGGTTCGCGGAGAAGGCGCGGAAATCCGAATCAAAGGAAGAACCTTCAAACGCCAGCAAAACAGCGTTCACCGCGTCAAAAACAACTGATTTTCCTTATTTTATTTTCTTTTCCGCAATTTCGTAACACTTTTGGCGACTAATCTGGCCTTTCTTTTCAAAAAATTCGGATTGAAAAGCTCGAGCGGAATCCGGCTTTGGCCAAGCTTTCTTTTCCGACCCGCCAACTGCATTCCAATCGTGCGAACCAGCCCGGCTTTTTTAAAAGCGTCGATGACTTTTTGCTCGTTGTTTTTGAATTCCTGATGCCGCGACTGAACGGCTTCTTTTGTTTCCGGCCTTCCCTCGCGCTGTTTTTGCCTTCTATCCGCAACCCAAATCGGAATTTTAAATTCCAATAATCCGCCAACCCGAAAGCCCCGTGCATCGACAAATTGCCGAAATTTTTCCAAGTCCTCCTTTTTTCTTGGAAAACCGTCGATAATAAAGCCGTTTTGGAAACGCTGCGGATTTTCGGCAATGGCTTTTTCCATGAACTGAAAACTATACTCGGCGGGAAAATAAACTCCCTTGGCCATCCAGTTGGAAACCACGTTTTCGGCAACCGGGTCTTTTTTTTTGGCTTGTTCGCGGATGTATTGCCCAAGTTCAATGACCGGCAAACCCGTCAATTTGCTGACCAAAGGACCGGTTTCGGTTTTGCCGGCTCCGCCGCGACCTAAAAAAACAAAAACAGGCGGCTTTTTAGGATTCATACTCAAATCTTGTTTCAACAAAACTTAAAACAATAGGCCGTTTGCTTTGCATCGGCCAAAAACCGCAAATGCGGCCTATTTTCGTTAAATCCTTTTGAACGTTGTTTTGGGCAATGTTTTTTTGAGGCTGGTTTGAAACTTTTTGAGCACTGCGGAAGAGCCCTGCACAATCATCATGTTTGAAAACGGGTCCATAATGTCAATCAGCAATCGCTTGGACGAAAACTGGATATTGCAGAAAAAAACGTCAAACAGCAGGTTATAATCCTCCAAAACCGCGGAAACGTTTTTGGAATTAACCGTTCCATGAGCCGAGGTCTTTTGCTTTTTGTCATACGCCGAAGAATACGATTTTAATCCGTGGCTCTTGCAAAACTGCCGAAAAATCGAATCCAAGACTTTTGGCGCAACGCTCAAATTGGAATACACCAGATTCAGCGGCTCTAACCGCTCCAGCACAACAGCCATGCGAAACTCGCCGGTCTTTTCCAGAACCGGTTTAAAATCCTGCAGCAAAAAATCGTACAACTGCGGCGTCGCATCCTTGGAAACCCCGAAATTAACCGCCAAAAAAGATTTTTCGGATTTTGGCGCAGCTTTTGGTTTTAAGCGTTTTATTCGGCGTTTTGTCCCCTTGTTTTTCATACGAAAGTATTTATTTTACGACTTAATATTAGTTTGGGTAAAACTTTGGCAAACGAAAAACCGGCAAATGAAAAGCCGGCAAAAGATTCCACGCACTTATTCTTGGCCGCGGTACTGGGCCTTGCCGGACTCGGGCTGATAGTCTCTTTTTTACTCTGGCAAAACGATTATGGCTGGGGACTTTTTCCCGGACTCGCCTTAGTTATCGGCGCCGCCGTTCTTTGGTTCCAAACCCAAAAACCCGCACTTGACGGATTATTATCCGAACGCCGAAAACTATTATCCCAAATCGAAGAAGCCGAAAAACGCTTTTTGAACCGCCAATTAACCGACGACTCGTTCCAAAAATTCAAGGCCCAAAAACAAAAAGAACTCGTTGAAACCGAATCCAAAATCGCGGTTTTGACCAAACCCCAAGCCGAACCGTCTTCCGCTGACACCGCGGACGTCGCAAGCCGCGACAAGCACAAACTCAAGGAACTATTGGAAAAAAAACAGTTAATCAACCAGACTTTTGCGATTGCCGAGCAAAAATACTTAAAACGCGAACTATCCGAAGCGGAATTTTCAGAACTGCAGGAAAAAACCAACACCGACCTGCTCGAAACCGATTCCGAAATCAAGGCACTGACCCAAAACCCGCAAATCAAGCACGTGCAAGCCGAGCTTGAACGCGAATTAAAGCGCGCCAAATTCGAAAAACACGCCAAGCGAAAACGCCGCGTATGGGCCGAAGGCGAAGTTCAGGACACGGACGAAATCGCCGAAGAACTATTCGACCAAAAAGCGGAAGATTAAGCCGCTTGCGATCGCAACAAAAACCGCTGTTTTTGTGCGCATAAAATTCGCGGATTTTATTGCGGCTGCCCCGCGGACTTTGGGATTTCGCTTTTTCGAACCATTCGTCTCGTCGGCCTGCGGCGCTGATTCTCGATTTACTTTTGCAGCGCGGTTGCGGTGAACGTCTTGATTTGTTCGAGTTGCGGAGCCGTAATATTGAGCAGGTAGGGCAGGACCAGGGTGTCTACGATGGTGACGTTGCGGGTTTGGAGCACGCTTTCCATTTTTTTGGCAACCGTTCCGGCAACGCCGAACGCGGGCAAAAACAAGGCGGCTTTTTTTCCTTCGATTCCTTTGCATTCGCGCAGATACGTCAGCATTTCGTCCGGGATTTTGCGCTTTGGCGACATTCCTTCAATCGTCGAGCCGAAAAAAACAAAGTCGAATCCCGACAAGTCGGTTTTGGTGGAAACCAGGGAAATTTTTTCCTGCGGATTCAAGTCCAAAAAACCTTTTTTTTGCTTTTCTTTGAGCGCTTTAATCGAAATAAGCTCTTTTTCGCTTGGCAAAGACGGAATCGCGGAAAAAAGCGTATTGGCCGCCAAAACCGTGTTTTTTTTGCTTCGGGAAAAAAAGACTACTGCAATTTGCATAATATTATCGAATATTTCAAGGGGGTTGAATGGCTAAAAATGTTTCGATTACCGGTTAACGCTAAAAAGCCGTGTTTAAAAATTACAATACAAAAAATACCGTAAACTTGAAAAAAAATCAAAAATAGGGCGGTTTAGCGGCTGAAAGTTACAAAACCGTCTTTTTGAAACGATTCTTTGGGCAAGCCGCGGACGGTTAAGCCGACGAGCATGCCTTTTTTGGCAATGCGGTTGCCCAGTTTGGATTCGAGTTCCACGATTTGAATCGAACGACCGTTAATCGAGCCTTTCATATCGCTGGAAACCACGCCTGAAACGATTTCGGCAACCAAATAAACATCGGACAAGCCCAAAAACTGGCAGGATTTTTTGATTTTAACCCTGTTTTCTTCGTTCGGAATCTCCTGAATTAGGTCCTGCGGAGCCACAATTGGAACTTCAGATTCAGCCATAAAACTGCTTTTTTGACTGGTATGGCCTCCAAAAGTCAATGTTATCAAACTCATTTCTTCACCATTTTTCATTTTTTTAATGCAACTATCAAATAAATACTGTTGCTTTTTTACTTATTGGTTAAGAAAAACAAACCAAAAAGAATGAAAAAAAACAAAAACCAAACCTTTTGGTGGTTTTTTCGAACCGGTTTGGGGTTTTTTTACCATAATTTTTGACTTGGAACTTAACTCTATTAAAAACACCAAGGTAATATTTAAACCTATCGCCGTAGTTTGGGGTTTGTTCGTAAAAAAACCCCTTGCCCTGCCTTCAAACTCCTTTTCTCTTGTTCACCGCCTTTGAAGGTTAAGACGGCTTAATTTTTGGCAGTTGTTTTGGTCCAAAACCGTTTAATCCGCTAAAAATTGGGCTTTGGAAGGAATTAACACTGTTTTTTCCAAAACCGGCTTGTTTTTGGAGTGGGAATTGCTCCCGCCGAAAAGGTTTCCTTTTTGGAAAAACCCAAACTTTTGGGCAATTAAGCCGGTTTTAGTTCTGTTAAGTTATGTAGTAGTTCAGGCGGATTGGATTGATGACAACCTAAAAAACAAATACTATGAGCTGAAAAGAAAAGGATTGTAGGCGGGCGAATTCCCCCAAATAGTTCGAATCAGTTCCCTGTTTTTGGCTGGCGTTTTCTGCTGAAAAAGTATTACGCATAAAGTGGTATAAAGCGATTTCGATGGGGTTCCTTAAACGGGCTATTAAACCGTCAAATATTTCATTAACTGACGGTTGGATGCCAGCTGTACTAAACCCTTCGAAAGAAGCTGTTGGGTTTCTTCCTCGCTCAATCCAATGGAATGGGCAATATTGGCAACCGAGTTTTCTTCTAAAATGCGCTCCGATAAAACCCGTCGAATCAACGGGTTTTCCAATTGGGAAATAGCCCTCTTGGTTAGTTCGATTCGTTCCTTTTCCAGCACATAACCAGCAGGATCCGCGCGGGTAGTGGAAAGGTCAAATTTTTCTCCGGTTCTCTTGCGTGAATCTACGTCTCGATGCAGACCGCGGTTCCCAAATTCCCGAATCAGGCCCGAATAGATTTTTTCCCAATACCTTCTATTTGCCTCGGAGATTTTTCTTCTGGTTGCAGCAGATTGTCGTCGTTTTCTTCCGGCAGCCGCTATTTTGGCACGTGTCGCGTCCGAAAGCGTTTTGCCTGTTAGTGTAGCCGATATCTTGTCAATCGTCGATTGGGGCAATTTTCGCCCTCGCTGCCAAGCCCCCATCTTGGCTCGCGTTTCTGCACTCTTCTTTTTCCCCTTTCGAGCCAAAGACCACCTCCGTTTGGTCTCTTCGGAACGGAGTTTGCCTTTATTGCTTTCTCCAATCTTTCGTCTGGTTTCTGCGGAAAGCGGTTTGCCTTTTTTGCCGGCCCCGATTTTTCGTCTGGTTTCCGCTGAAACACTCTTTCCCGTTGCCGATTGGCTCATCCGCGCACGAACCCCTCCGGTTTTGGCCAACCATACGGCATATGCGAGTTTGACTTGTTCGGGTTCTTTGCCTTCAAAAAGATTTTGAAAACCCGGTTTAAGCCCCGTCGGCCGACCAAATAGATACCGTTCCATTTCCTGCCGAGTTGAAATGCGAAATTGCGACCCGTATTTTTCCAAAAAATAATCCAAAACCTGCTGCCGGGTGGCCCCTCTTCGGAACAATGCCGCTGCCCGACCAACAGACCACTTGCCGAACCGTAATTGACGCCTTGCCATACCCATACACTGGTTCACGAGCCTTTTTGTTTCGGTTTTTCCCCTTTTTTGATTATTTCCCGCACGCGGTCCAAAAAACCGGATACTTGGTCGAAAATTTCGTTCAAATCCTCTTCGAGTTCGGGGGTCTCCAGCGAGTACTGGATGTCGTTTCGTTTGGAGCGCAAGGAATCCAAAATAACCGCGTGCTGCATGGTAACCAGTTCCTGCATTTGGTATTTTTCCTCGATATATTTGCAGACGCAGTAATGGCTTCGTTCCTTGATGCCGTCGCGGAACAGCAAGGCCCGTGCGGCGTGAAAAGAAGCGTTGTAAAGCGCGATAAAAGTCATGTCCTTGATGTTGGAATTGATGAGGGTTTCGGCTTCGTCCAAAAAGTGCTCGGCTTGTTTCATGCTTTGCTCGGCAAAATTCAGGTTTGGCCGGATTTTCTTGAGGAGCCCCTCTTCAAAACAGCAATCAACTTTGCTTTTCGTCAAAACCCTTCACCATGCAGTATTTTTGACTTATATTCGAGTTCATTGTAAAAAATAGTATCGTTTTTTTTGAACTGTTCAATGTCTTCCTTGGTGAAAAACTTAATGCTGACTTCGCGCCCCAGTTCATTGGTGAACTGCTGTTTAATCTTTCCCGCTTCAACCAAACCGGGCTTTTTGTCGGACAGAGCCCACAAGTCAATGTCGCTTTGTTTGTCCACGGTTCCATCGACAACGCTTCCGTAAACACCGATGGAGTCCGAAAGCTTTTGGATGATTGAAAATGTTTTTGAGTTCAGGATTTTGGTTGTGAAAACCAGGGCAATCATTTCGCGGACAAGCGGGTTTTTTTTGTTGAGCCCAATCACTTTTCGGTTCTTGTCATTTGAAACCGTCACAAGCCTGTTTTTCGAATAGGGCACAAGGAACTGCGTTACCTTGGCTGGGGAACAATTGGCTTTTTTGGCCAAGTCCCGCACGGAAGTGTTTTCCTCGATAAGCAGCTCGAACAATTGGAGATTAAACGGCCCGAGCAGTTTTGAAAGTTCAATCATGCAACAAATTAGAGTGTTTACAATTTATAAACATAATGTTTACAAAAAGTAAACATTGCAGGCGGGCAGATTTACCCCAATAGTTTGAATCAGTTTCCGGTTTTGGTTGACTTTTTCTGCTGAAACACCATTATGCATAAAGTAGTATAAAGCGTTTTCGATGGTGTTCCCTAAAACTATTTTTGCCCGTGATCCGGTTCTCTGTTTTTTTTAGTGGGCAAGGATTTTTGTTTGTCCGTATTCGGTTTTTTTGGTTGGGGCGTCTGCCGCGAGTTCGTCAATGAGCTGTTTTAGTGGCAGGATTTCTTCCCTGAATTTTAGCTCTTTTTTTGTGATGGAGTGGATTAGTTTTGTTTGTTCTCCCTGACCGATTTTGATGATTATGGAGTCGGTTTTGGGGGTGTCTTCCTCAATGAGATTGGCCAGTTCTTTTTTGCTGTTTTCGACCTCTTTGCTGCGTTTTCGTTGTATGGTGTCGAGTGTTTTAAGGGGGTCTTGGGTGTAGTAAACCGTGGGTGTGGTGTTGTTGGCTTGGATTAGTTCCCAGGCCAGTAGTTCGCGTAGGACGGTGTAGGTGGTGGCTTGGTTTACGCCTGTTTCGACAATTAGGTCGCTTGCGGTTTTGGTGTCGCTGGTTAGCAAGGCGTTGTATATTCGTGCGTGGTTGATGCCAAAGCCGGGAACGAGGTCCGTGAAAATGGCTTTTAGCTTCAAGGCGCTTTCAGGTGTCTGTATGGTTTCGAGCATACATATTGCCTCTCTAGGAGCCTAATATGGCTGCGGTTTAAATTTGTTCAACCTGCTGGTTGATTGGCGATTGTCGTAAAATTTGTGTATTATTAGGGTTTTCGGGCTCCAAAAAACACCATGTTTCAACCATCCGATTTCTGGGACCAAACAACCGTGGGACAGATTATTGTCCTGCTCAAACAAAAGCCCGGTCTGTACTCGAAAGAAGTTTTTTTAGCACTTGCCGAAAAAGGAAATAAGTCGAGCATGCAAAATGTCCACAAAATGCTTAAGCGGCTTGTAAAAAAATCCGTTGTAACAAAAAAGGACTTGAAATATTCCCTCTCGCCCGAATGGATAAAACAGTTCAACCAGTTTGCCGATTTTTTGCAAAAATAATCTTATATATACAAAAAACACTAGCAGTTGCTATGGTCAGTATGGATGCGATTTTACGTTCTAGCGAACCTTCACAAGAATTCAAGCATTTAGATGAACGGTTTCAAAAAAATGATATTGAACATCGAGTCCGATATTCTGTGCTCATTGGACACCTTTATTTAGAAAATAGAATTAATATTTTACTAGAAAAAATCGCTGCGAAAAACAGCAATCATGCACTTGGCTGGGCAACTGATTTGAGCTTTTACAATAAAAGTACTCTTTTACTTTTCAATGGTTTAATAAAACCGAACTTGCACGCAGAATTAAAGAAAATTAACGATGCACGGAATGCGTTTGTTCATAAACTTTGGCCGGCTGAAGCGAAATTTGACGAAATAAGTTTGTTAGAGGAAAGCGGAATAGAAAAAATAAGAGTTGCGATTATAGCCGCCAACGAAGAACTTAAGAATATCCGCATTTGATGTCAAATTGGCTAAGCGCGCTAACAATATATTAAGCGCTAAATAATTCCTCTATTTTTTGTTTTGCTTCGAATCTGCCGAGTGTGGGGCCGTGTTGTTTGTAGGCGTTTCTTAGGCTGTTTTGGGTTACGATGAAGTACCATTCTTTGTATTTTTTGAGTCGTTCGATTTTTTCCTGTAATTCTTGGGGGTTGTGGAAACTGTTTCCGGTTTCGATTTCAAAGGCAATTGTTTTTTCTTTGGCGACAAAGACGAGGTCGGCCTGTTGGACTGCGTTTCGCGCTACTTTGTCCGTGTGTTTTTGGATTTCTTCGTATAGTAATTGGGCTAGGAATTTGTGGTCAATGGATTCGTTTTCTGGGTGGGGGTTTATCAGGTATGCTCTGGGTCCGCCTTGTTCCAAGCCCATTTGCTTTGTTTCCAGGTATCCTGCGCTTTTGAGGAATTCGATTTGTTTGTCGTTTAATTCCGAAACGGGGTAGTGCTTTTTGCTTAGCGTGTAGACTTCTTCGCTTAGGTCCTCATTTTCCAATAGTTTTTCGCGTAGGATTTCTCTTTTTCGTAGTTCTTCTGGGTTTGTGGTGATGATGTCGTATTCTTTTTCCGATGCAAGGACTTTGATGGGCAATCGGTCGTTCATGGCGAATAATAGTCCTTCTCCTTTTTCTGCGGTCAGGATGAAGTTTTTTTCTTCTTTGTTTAATCCGAATTTTTCGGTTATTTCGATTGAAACCGCTGGGTCCTGCCGGAGTAACAGTTTCCATGCTGTGTTGGCGAGAATTGTGTTTCCGGCGGGGCTGTTGAGCAGGTCGTTTACTTCTTGGGTGATGATGACGAGGCCTGCGCCGAATTTTCGGGCTGTTTTGCATATTTTGAATAGGTATTCGGCGTGTTCTCCGTGTCGCAGTAATTGCCATGCTTCGTCCACGACGATGATTTTTCTTTCGCGGTCTTTTTGGGTTTTTTCATAAATAAAATCCAAAACCAAAAACATTAATGCCGGTTTTACCTGGTTAGGCATTTCCTTGATGTTAAAAGAAATCAGTTTCTTTTCCAGATTCAGGCTGGTTTGCTTGTTCATGAACGAGAAGCTGCCGTGTGCGTAAATTTGCAAGCGATTGAGCAGGGCGTCGTAGGTCATTTTTTCGATTTGGCTGGCTTTTCGCGCGTTTTGCTCTAATACTTCGAATAGGTCGCTTAGGACGGGTGGTTTTTGTTTCCATGTTTCCGGGCTATTGGGGTGAATTCCCTTGTTTTTGTAGGTTTGAATCAGAGCCTTGTCTAATGTGTTTTTTTGTACTTCGGTCAGTTCGCCGAACATTATCCGGAACAAATCCATAAGGGACAACAGTTTGTCGCCGAAGTCGCGTCCCATCAAGTCCAATGGATTGATGATTGTGTCGGAATCGCGGGAAATATTTACGAGTTGGCCGTCATATTTTTGGCACAAGTCGGAATATTCGCCTTGCGGGTCGATGATGTAACTTTGCGTGTTTTTCAACAAGTTCCGGATTAGGTATAGTTTGACAAAAAAGCTTTTTCCGCCGCCGCTTGAACCAAGGACTAACCCGTTGTAGTTGGCGAAGTCGTATTGGTTCAAAATGATTGGGATATTGTTGTTGATGTTTACGCCGAACATTACGCCGTCTTCTTTCAAATCCAAAAATGAGGAAGTAAACGGAAAACAGGCCGCCAATGGACTGCTTGGAATGTTTCTTTGGATGCGGAGCTTGTCCTGTGCGATTGGAATAATGGATTGCAAGGCCTGTTGCATGCGAAAATAGGGTGTTTTTGGGATTATCATCATCGAGTTTAATTCGGATTCGATTTTTCGGGTTGCCAAATCCAATTCCGGCTTGTCAAAGGCGCGCGCGTTAACGTAAAAACTCAAATTGAACAGTTTTTCCTCGCCGGTCTGCAGGGATTGCAGGGTTTTGTAGGTGTCGTCATACTGGACCTTCAAGGAAGGATTGACGATTCCGCGGGTTTCCGAGGCTAATATGTCTGATTTTTGCTTGACAAGCTCTTGGTTCAGTTTTCCCAAAATCAATTCGATTGATGCGGGTTCCACGTGCAGGGATAAGTCAAAGTTTCCTTCGCTTGAAACGATTCGGTCCAGCCATCCTTCTTGTATTGTGCGCGGGTAGCCTACTGCCATGACTATTCGGTTATACGTGTCATTTATCTGAATCGAATCCGGCTCGTTGTTGACATAGGACGGTTTCAACAATTTTTCTAAACAGAACATAAATTGAGTAAAACCAACCGAAAACGCTTAAAAGCAGGCAGTGAAAGAATTCAGCAGAATGCGATTATTTGCCGCGTGGGAGTTGTTGCGACCAAACCATGCCGGTCTTGGTATCTTTGTTAATTTCGCCCAACCAGCGTCCGTTCGCGTTGTAAAAATCCTGCCGAACAACTGGCCCATCTTTGGACATAACCGAAATGTTTCCATCATCTAAAACGCTTGCGGTTCGATACTTACTCTTAAAGGTTCCCGCTTTAATCATTCGGAGCGTTTTCTGCGTTAGCTGCTGTCCGCGTGCAACATTGACTCCGCGCACAGTTGCTTTCCCGGCTCTTAGAAGACCTCTTCCAAATGCGTTAATCCCGCGTCGAATTTTTCCAGCTGGCTTTGCCATTCAATTACCTAGTTATATTGCGGTTTTTCCCCTTTTTATTTCTTTGTTTTGGCGTTTTGAATAAGCGTCAATTCTCCGAGGTATTGGTTTTTTGTTTCCAAAAATTCGTCAAAAAAAGCCGCCATTAAACTCAGTAATTCGTCGTTTTCGAGCCGTGCGCTTAGCAAATTGCTTTTTTTGAGTTTTTGCTGGCAGAGCTTGACGCGGATTTCCAATTGCTGTAACGAGTTTTGCTGGTTTATTTCGTAACTGGTTTTCTTTTTTTGTTTTGAAAAGAGGTTTTGCAATCCGATGATGCAGTCTTGCAGGGCCTTGGTTTTGCTGGTCGGCGAATAGGGGATTACAACGTAGAATTGCCTGTTTTTAACTTTTTTTTCGCCGATGTGGTTTTGGACGAATTCTTCAAAAGAGCCGAATTGCTCCAAAATCTTGGGGTCTTTGGTTTCCAATGCCTGCAATTCAAGTTTTTTCAAATAGTCCGACAGATTCAGGTTGATGGTTCGCATGACTATTTGGACGGAAAAGTCCAGGGAGTTCAAAAATTCCTTGTAGGCTTGGATGATTGCTTCCTGTTCGGTCTTGGATAGCATGTGGAAATTCAATGGCATTATTTGCAGGATTGCCCGGATTGAACCTTCTTTCAGGTAGACCACGTTTTTTTCGATTTTTTTGATTCCAACCAATTGCTCAAGTTTTGGGTCAAAGTAGCCTGCTCTTTTGATGCTTTTGTGAAAAACCCAAATCTCTTTCACACGGTCAAATAACCCAAAGAACGCGAATCCTGTTCCAATGCCCATGAATGGCAGGGCAATCAGGAAGCGGACGGTCAAATCGAATGGTGCGCGGATAAGGATAATCGCGCTGATGATTCCAAACACGCCAATCCACAGTAATTGTTCAAACGTCAGGTTGAACATGATTTTTTCCTTATACTGCAAGTTGGACGGGATTTCGTAGGCCATTGTTTTTCCTCCTTTTCATTGGTCGATAGGGTAAACTGCACATTTTGTTTTCACGCTGCCAGGGCCATTGCTGATTTTGCAACGGTTGCCAAGTCAATTTTTAATCCAACGGAATGCATTGCTTTTTCGATGGCAATTTTCAAGCACAAAACATTGGCGATGAAGATTAGCAGGAAGGCTGTGGCTGGCGCCAAGGTGCTCATCAAGACCATGCCGGCAAATTCTCCTTCGAAAGCCTGAACCGCGATTAAAATAATTACGTCCAAGACCTGCATGAAAATTGTGATGCCCAAAATGTTGAGAATGATTTTTCCGTACGATTCTAGTGGCGGGATAAAGTACAGGAACAGGCCGACGGGGAACAGCATTATACCGATTATCAAAATTATTTGCCGCAGTATCAGGGTAATCGTGGTTAGTGCGATGAACAGGCTTAGTATTCCGGTCCAGATGAAGTCCAGTCCTGCGAATCCGGGGCTGAACAGGGTTTCGAACTGGGTGTCCCATAAATAAGTTGTCATTCCGCTTGAAGCCTGCAAAATCAACGAATAAATCAACAGGCTCGCGTTTACGACCACGAGCATGAAAACCGCTTTTTTCAGCCATTGCTTTGACTGTTCCCGTTCAACCGCGTCAATGCTGCCGACAATGAACTTTAACCCGATTCCCATGAACAAAAGTAAGTAGAACGCGTTGATGATGGCAATGAAAACAAGCCATAAACTCTCGAAGTGCATGGGTTCGATATTGCTGGTTATGAGTGTCTTTGCAACGTCCAGCATGGGCTGGCTAAAACCGAAAAATGACTGTTTCAATGATTCAAATAAGGCCCCAGAAATAGCTTGGGGCAGGTTTCCCATTATTTCCCACAAACCCATTCAGATTGCCCCCGCTTTTTTCTTTGCAAACAAAAAAAGACCGTAGTAGGCCCCGAAGAAAAGCAATACAGATAATCCTGTTTGCTGGGTTTCGCCGTTAAAAATCGGGAACCGTTCAATTTGCGAGCTGGACGCGAACTCGTTGTCCCCTTGGAAAACGGCTTGAATGTTTCCCTTGGTTTCACTCGCGGGAACGCTTGCCTCGGCGATGCCGTTTTGGTTCGTTTCAAGCTCGATTTGCCGGATGGGTGTTTGCAAGAAAACGGTTTTGCTTGCTAACGGTTCTTGGTTTTCGTCCGTCAGTTTTAGGGTTGCTTGGATGTTTTCGTTTTGGTCAAAACTGTTCTTGTCCAGGGATAAATCCAAGAAAACCGGTTTTAGTTCAATTAATCCGCAGTCTTGGGTTTTTTCGTCAAAATCCGAGGTAATCATCAAAGTGCAGGGCGCAAGCTCTTGGACCGCAAAAATAAACTTTTTGGTTGAACCGTTTTGGTCGAACCCAATCCAATCGAGGCCCGCGGTGCGATTAATATCCTTTTGTGTCCGGGTAATGCTGATTATTCCGTTTGGTTCCGCGTTCAGGTCAAAGGCGGTTTGCGAATATTCAAACGTCCCGCCCCCAATTTCGATTTTTAAGCGGTTGATGGGTTGATTGGAATCGGTCTGGAAGAACGCTTGATAGTAGCCGTTTTTTGGCTCAAACTTGGCGTTCACAACAAGGTCTGGAACGATTGTTTTGGCTTGCAGGGTATCTTGGGCGAGTACCTGGTCTTCTTGGTTGTCCGTGTGATGGTAATCGCAGGTGTTCCAGCAATGCCAGTAACCGTCATAGTAAACGCAGTGCTGCTGAGTTTGAAAATGGTCGATTTGCAAGCGCGTGTGGACGCGCAGCTCGGCCTTGAACTCTGCGGTTAAGTCGTCCTCGTTTGGCAGGGAATAGGTTGTTTCGGGTTGGCTTCCGAGCGAGTTTTCGTTCAAGAGGATTCTTTTTTGGTTTTCAAGAATTGTGTAGGAGTAATTGGTTTGGCAGTCCTCTGGCATTGTTCCGCTTGGGATTTGCAGGGAATAATTGCTTTGGAATAAGACTTTTCCAACGGGTGCGACGAACCATTGGTTGGTTTCTTGGTCGTAGAATCCTTTTTCGAATCCCGTTATTTTGGCCCAAGCGTTTTGAATGATTCCTTGGGATTGGGTTTGCGTGGGCGGGTTTGTGAATTGCAGGTTTTTGTTCCAGTTGTAAGCAAAATTGAATGAAGCCAATTCGGACTGGTTTTCCAACAGGTTCAGGTACAAATCTTCTTTTTGCTGAACCGTCAAACTCGAATCCGTCAAAATGTTTTGGCAGTCTTGTAATTGGTCGCCTTGGAAAGCGTTGCAGTTTGTTGGGAGTATGCTGGCGCTTATTCCTGTAAAAAAGAAAAAGGAAGCGAGAACAAGGAGGGTTGTTTTCATGTTCTCGCCTCACGGTGCCGCCGGTGTCAAGAAGCTGACAACGAGGGGGGCTACCCAGACCATGACGAGCCCTGCGATACAGTAGGTTATCATGGATTTGGCTCCTTCGCGGGCCTGGATGTTGTCGCCTGATGTTGCCAAGCGGCCACCAGCATACGTCAAAGCAATCAATGCCACAAGGGTTACGATTGCCTTGATTAGGTCATAGATTTTGTTCAATGGCTCGGTTATCTCTTCCACGCCGGTTGCAAAAGCAAACGGGGAAACAGTCGCCAATGCCACGAGCAAAGCAAGGATTTTTTGTTTCAAAATTGAACCACCTCCAAAAAAGTAGTTATAATTCGCCAATCGCAGTCCTTTAAAGCCGGCCAGTGAAAACATTAAGCAGAAACAAAAACAAACCCCAAACTAACCATTGATTGGTTAGAAAAGACCGAAAATAACCCCAAACAGGCAAAAGGAGGGCGCTGTACTAACCAAGGCTCCCAAGGAACTATAGTGTCTTTTCTGTGTCCTTGTTAGCTGGTTGTGCGTTTTTTATTTTTTTATAGAGTGTTTTGAATTCGTTGTAGTATTTGGGATTGGTTTTTTCTTCTTCGGTGGCATGTTTTAGAAATATTCCTTCATACCAATCAATTATTGCATCGTTGAAAAACTCCGTGTATTCTTCGTGAAGGTGTCCTCGGTTGATAAGGAATGCAAAGAATTCAATGCGGTTAAATAATCTCGAATCAAGTCGTCTGGCTTTTAATTGGGTTTTTCCATCAGCAGCGCCATTTGCTTCAAGGTCAAAGAGTTGCTGGCTTAGGTTGTCGATGTCGTCGGAGAATTTTGATATTGCTTGAATTTCGCTTATTTTTGCGTTTTGTTTTAGTTCGTATCCGCTAAAAAGGAGTGCAATAATTGCGATGAAAATACTTATTTCAGTTAGTCCAAGCGTTAATCCGGTCAATCCGGGAATCATTCCGGTGTGTATTGCTGCAAGTATAGCGAGAATTAGGATAATGGATAGTATCGGCCAGTTTTCTCTTATTTTTCTGCGTAACTGGAGTTTCATTGTTTTTTCTCCAAATTAGCGGGCGGGGTTTCGATTGTTTTTTGGTTTTCAGCAATCGCTTGCCGGGACCGAAGCAATCCTTGACCGTTAAAGTTTTTGAGTTCAATTCCTTGTCGTGATGCTACTTGGGGTGCCGCGTTATGCGAATCGCCTATTGCCTCCCTGACATCGACGAATGGTTTTGCCACATATGCTTTTCCTACCTCTACTCTTTTTTCACCAGTCATTTTTCTTCCTCCTATTACTTTGCCTGCATAAACATCGTTTTTCTCTGTTTAACCCTTTTTGGAGGTTCATTTCCGCTTAAAACTCATTTAATCCACCGCTTTTCTCGTTTTTTCTTTATTCGGCTGCGGCGTTTTGTCCATTTAAACCCTTCCCCCTTTCGGGGGTCGGCTGGCGCTTAAAATGGCTCCTTTAATGAACTCATCCGTGTTTTCAATTTTGAATCCTCGCATTTTTTCTTTAATGCATCCACAAAAGATTAGCGCTTGTTTGTGAATAATTTCGATTGGTATGCGGTGAGGGGATTCCCGGTTAAACTGGTGTTGTTGCTTTTTGAATTCTTTATCTGACTTTCCGTTGTCAACGAATCGGTCCACATCAACACACTCAAATTTGAACCGGTTTGCCCATTCTAATCTAAGCACAAACTTTTCTTTGGTTTTTTTTGATTTGATTTCAGCAATCGCAAACCAACCCGTTTTGTTATATTTTGTTTTTCCATTTTTTCCTTTCAGGTCAATAAAGAAATAGTTTGGGTTAATACAAAAAATTTCATATTCTAGCCACAGGCTGGAAATTTGGGTTGGTATTTTTTCAGGGTCGTCCATAAGTGCACGAAATTATGCGTTGAAAGTTATTTAGGTTTACCTCTTTTATAAAAAACCGCCAAATATGCCCAAAAGATTCTTTAAACCTTTGTAGGCATTTTTTTAATAGATTATTCCGCACAAGGGCGGGGTGGATTTATGGGTAAATGTATTTTGTGTGATGGGCAAACAAATTGGGCGGGGGTTTGTGCATCCTGTGACTTGAATAATAACTTGACTAAGCGGAAGGGGGATTTTTATGAATTTGTTTTCTCGGATAGGTCAAATAAAATTCCTGTTGAAGATAACCTTTCTATCGGAGAATTCATTCATAAAAAAGGAAGAGAAAAAATTTTGGAGCTAATTAATGAGACTGCCATGGAAGAAAGTGGGTACTACAAGGGAGAAATGTGTCCTTTTACCCAGGTTGAAGTTGGTGGAACTCGGGCAGCAACTTTGGCTTTCACGGGGGCTTCACTGAATGAATTTGTTTGGACACATTCGAAATGCATGCAAGAATACTGCGCAATATGGGACAATGAAAATAAACAGTGCTCCATAAAAACAATTGCCCAACGGTTCATGAGTAAAGAAAAATAACCCAGCCGTGGTTTGTAGTTTCACAAGAACCTAGTTTTTTTCCATTTCGCTTTCAACGAAGTGATAAAGTTCTTCCATAGTTTCGGGGATGGCATGCATCCAACCTTCTTCGGACGGTGTTTCTATTTCATACATTGTGTCGGGGAAGAGTTCGAATGAATGAACCGCAGTGTTCCTATTTTCATGTATTCTATCTAAAATATCTTTCTCTAATGGGGGGGTTATTCCCAATAAATCGACTTTTCTGATTAGTTTTTGGAGACTGATAGTTTTTCTTTTATTCAAAATGGCTTTTTCGTTGAGGTCTGCCACTTTTTTTATCTCAATGTCTTTTTCCCCAGCAACCTGAAATATGTTAAATTCTTTCAGTAGAAATGCTGACTTTAGCAGATATTCCAATGCGATTCCAGCAGCAATTTTGTATTTTTTTGATTGGGCTATCATTTCTGCTTCAAATTCATCAGCAGAATATTTATATTGCCAATCCAACCACTTTCCTTCTTCATCTTCTAATTCTTGTTTGGCGTTTAAAAAGTCATCAAAAAAAATTTTAGCTTGGTTAAAAAATCTTCGCGCATATTCTTGGTGTAGTTCCTTTAATTCAGCAACAGTAACCGTCAAAAATTCTTCCGGTAATCGAATTTCAGGCATAATACAATTTTTTGTTGCCGCACATTTTTTAACCCATTTCAACCTCCAGCGCTGACTCGTTTTTTCTTTCTGGCTCGGGTCTTGCCCGTTTAAACCCTTTCCCGTGGGTCGGCTTGTGCCTAAAGGGATTTAATACGTTCAAGCCCCGCGAGACGCCTTCAGAAAAAACTCGTTTTTCGCGCTGGAGGTGATTAAAAATGAGTTTCGAATTAATTGAACGTAAACGGGAGAACCCGTTTGGCGATGGTTTTACCTTCGACCAACTTCTTTCAAACATGAAAAAACAGGACGGTGGTCGCTAATGATCTACTTTTCCGACAAACAAGTGGCTCGTGCCCTTGGAAAGGTCGTGACGGGCAAACGCCTAACCAGCTTAGACCAGGCTATTTTGGATTGGGAAGTGGAACAATGACCGCTACCCAAACCATTCAACAATACAAACCGGTAACGGCTGTTGACCTTGAAAAAAAGGTCGAAGAATACATCAAACAGTTAGCCGAAGAAACCGGCGCGGTCCAGCAATCCGCATGGTTCAAAGAATACCTCGATACTATGGCGAAATTTTGGCGCTACTCCCTGAACAACCAAATCCTTATCCACATCCAAAAACGCGATGCTACCCGCGTGGCCGGATTCCGAACCTGGAACGAAACAGGCCGTCGAATTAAGGCCGGTCAAAAAGCAATCAAAATCCTCGCGCCATTTACCAAAAAAGTGGTTCAAAAAGACGTGCAAACCGGCGAAGAAAAAGAGGTTGAATTCACTTACTTTTGTCCGGTAAGCGTTTTTGACGTTTCCCAAACCGAAGGGCGCGACCTGCCGCGCCTCGACATTGATATTGAGGGGAACAGCCACCAAGCCTTGTTGGAGAAACTCGTCGAATTCTGCAAAACCCGCCAAATCGAAGTCGAGTTCAAACCGCTTGGCATAAACGGTCTGTACGGTTACAGTCAAGGCGGCAAAATCGTGGTTGGAACCAACCAAAGCCCCAACATGCAGGTTAATACTCTCGTTCACGAAATCGCGCATGAATTAATGCACTCCGAATCAACTGGTCAGCAGTTTACTAAGAACGAACAAGAGATTCAGGCCGAAAGCGTGGCTTATGTAGTATGTAAAGTTTTTGGGCTGGAGACAAAAAGCTCGATGTATATAACTCTTTACGAAAATGATTCTGATAAAATTCAAGAACAACTAAAAGAAATCGCAGAAGTCACAAAAGTTATCCTTAAACATCTGGTTAATAGTAAAGAAAGCAATTTAAGCGCTTAAGCTATCCTTTTATCATGGTTTTAAGTCCAAATGAAGTTAGAAGAAGAGCAATTGCGTTTGTTCATGAATGGAAAGATGAAACGCGGGAAAGGGCAGAAGCTCAGACTTTTTGGAATGAATTTTTTGATATTTTTGGAATTACCCGAAGAAGAGTTGCAACTTTTGAAAAACCAAGCGTTTCAATGCAGGGTGGAAAGGGTTTTATTGACCTGTTTTGGAAGGGTAAACTAGTTGTAGAACATAAATCGGCGGGACAAAATTTAGACAAAGCTTATTCGCAAGCGTTGGGTTATTTTAGCTCTCTTGAAGAATCAGAGTTGCCGGAGTTTGTCATTGTAACGGACTTTAAAAAAATTCGACTTTATGATTTGGATGAGGATTCCCATGTTGAGTTTGAATTAGGTGATTTACCTAAAAAAATTAACTTATTTGATTTTATACCTGAAAATCGGCGAGTTATTTATACGGTTGAGGACCCAGTCAACATAAAAGCCGCGGAATTAATGGGTCGACTGCATGATTCTTTAAAGAAAAATGGTTATCAAGGGCATGATTTGGAAATATTGTTAGTCCGATTAGTCTTTTGCCTTTTTGCGGATGATACTGGGATTTTTGAAAAAGATAAATTTCATTTTTTAATTGATAAGAAAACAAATCCTGATGGAAGCGATACTGGCTCAAAGATTATTGAATTGTTTGACATTTTAAACACGTCCGAACTAGAAAGACAACAATCACTTGATGAAGATTTAGGGGTCTTTCCATACATTGATGGGAGTCTGTTTGAAGAACGCATTAAAATCCCATCATTCAATAATGAAACAAGGAAAATACTGTTAGACTGTTGCTCATTCAATTGGGAGCTGGTTTCTCCTGCTATATTCGGGTCAATGTTTCAGTCAGTAATGGACCAAGAAGAAAGACACAGTCTTGGGGCACATTATACTTCCGAAAAAAATATTTTGAAAACCATTAATGGTCTATTTTTAGAGAATTTGACCAAAGAATTTGAAAATCACAAAAAAAATAAGCAATATCTAAAGGAAATGCTTATACGAGTCGGTAAAATAAAAGTTTTAGACTCCGCCTGTGGGTGTGGAAACTTCCTGATAATTGCATATCGCGAGCTAAGAAGACTTCAAATAAAAATTAGAAAACAACTTGTAAAACTTGAAGGGCGAGAAGGCCAGCAATTAATGAATATTAGCTTTGACGAAGACTTAAATGTTGATTCAATGTATGGCATTGAATTATTAGAATTTCCGGCAAGAATTGCACAGGTTGGTCTGTGGTTAATGGACCATTTAATCAATATGGAACTCTCAAAAGAATTTGGTCTTTATTACAAAAGACTTCCTTTAAGAAAGACAGCCAATGTTAAGATTGGAAATGCATTAAGATTGGATTGGCAAGACTTTGTCCGAAAAGAAGAACTCTCATACATTATTGGCAATCCCCCCTTCGTTTCAAAGCAGGACCGAGACACACCCCAACAGGAAGATATGGACCTAGTCTGCAAAAATATCGACAATTATGGGCTTTTGGATTATGTTTGCTGTTGGTATATAAAAGCCGCGGAATATATTCAAGGAACAAACATCGGTGTTGCACTCGTTTCAACCAATTCAATAGCTCAAGGGGAACAAGCGGGCATCATTTGGTTTTATTTACTAAAACAAAAACAGATTAAAATAAATTTTGCACATCGGACATTCAGATGGCATAATGATGCAAGAGGAAAAGCTCAAGTATTTGTAGTCATAATCGGATTTTCACTAAACGATGCTGAAGAAAAATTCTTATTCGAATATGAAACTCCAAACTCTGAGCCAATACCCATCAAAGCTAAACACATAAATTCACAACTAATTGACTTTGACGACGTTTTCATTTTTAACAGAAATGAACCCCTTTGCAGTGTTCCAAAAATATCCTTCGGAAGTATGCCAAACGATGATGGAAACCTCTTATTTACTGCTGAAGAAATGAAAGAATTTATCAAGAAGGAACCTGACGCAAAGAAGTTCATTAAGCCATTAATCAGTGCAAAGGAATTCTTGCATGGTGAACAACGATGGTGTTTGTGGCTAAAAGATGCCTCGCCATCGGAACTAAACAGATTAACCTTCGTAAAAGAAAGAATTGAAAAAGTCAAGCAATATAGAAAGTCAAGTAAAAGAGAGGCAACGATAAAATTGGCCGAACAACCCGCCTTATTCGGTGAAATAAGACAACCCAATAGTGATTATATTTTTATTCCGTTGACGACGAGCGAAGGAAGGCACTACATTCCAATGGCATTTTTAACGAAAAACTACATAGTAAACAACACCTGCAGCATAATACCAAATGCAGAATTGTATCATTTTGGGATTTTAATGTCATCAATGCACATGGCCTGGGTTAGTGCTGTTTGTGGACGAATGAAAGGAGATTATCGTTATTCTAATAACTTAGTTTACAACAATTTTCCTTGGCCAAAGGAAATTACAACTGCACAAAAGCTACTAATTTCTAGGCGCGCAAAAGAAGTTTTAACGGCAAGAGAAAGCTTCAAAGGTTCGACTCTTGCAGATCTTTACAATCCCTTGGCTATGCCAAAAAAACTTTTAGTGGCCCATAAAAAATTAGATTTAGCGGTCGAAAAATTGTATTCGAAAAAAAAGCTTAAGACTCAATTGGAAAAATTGACTGTTATTTTTGGCAAGTATTTGGAATATGAAAAACCTCAGACAAAACTGACTATTTATTAAAATTTTTAAAATAGTGCCGGTTTGGTGTTATCCGGTTCGCTTAACCTGGTTCAACTATTTTTTTATTTCTTTAATTTAAACCTGAATGACATTGTCTGCGTATTTTGCATATTTTTCGTCGTGGGACACGAGAATTATTTGCTGCTTTTTTGATATTTGTTTTAGTAAATTCATCGTGTTTTCGAGCCGGTCTTTGTCAAAAGAGTGAAACGGGTCGTCGAATATGAGTGGAATTGGCTTCCCGGCAAGTTCTTTTGCCACAATTATCCTGATAGCAATATAAATCTGGTCTTTGGTTCCTTGGCTTAACTGGCTTATTGGGATTGAATTTTTTGTTTTTGGGTCAATTATTTGAATATCGGTAATATCATTGTAGCTTACTTGGGTATACTTGTTTGAAGTAATTTGCTGGAGCAACTCGCCTATTTCTTTGTTTATTTTTGGGGTAAGCTGACTTTGAAGTTCAGTATACGCTGCTTGGAGGTATTCTGTTGCGGTTTCATACGCCTGGATTTTTGTATTTAAGTCGTTAAGCTGGGCGTCAAATTGTTCTTGCTTTTCTTTTAATTCAACGGGGTCAGCGTTCATTTCGGCGATGGTTTCGACTTGGCCGCATAGTTTGGAATATTTTTTTTCGAGTGAGGGGATTTCGGTGTTAAGGGTTTCGAGTTCGTAGAAATGCTCGTCATTGAATGGCTTTGCCGAAAATTGTTCGTTTTGAGTTTTGGCTATTGCGAACTCGTTTCGCGCGTTCGTCTCTTCCGCGTTGAGTTCTATTATCTTGTTTTTTTTATTTTGAATAAACTGTGTCGGGACGTTCGTTTGGTTAGGTTGGGGTTTTTTGTGTTTTCTGTATAAATGAATCGCAAGGGGTATCGCGACTATTAACCCGATTATGGTAACCGCGAGTATTAGCGCAAGGATTGCCAGTAAAATATCCATATTGGAAAATTTGGCTTTTTGCTGGATTATTGGCTGGCTTTCTAATTCTTTTATTTCTTTTTCGAGTTCTTCCTTCTGAGTGGTGATTCCTTTGTATTTTTTTTCAAGCTCTTGCGCTTTTTCTTCGAGCGCTTTTTTTGTTTTATTTTCTTCGAATGCCGCTTGTAGTTGTTTCTGGCGGGGCTTTTTTTCATTGAGTTGTTTGTCTAAGTATTCAAGCTCAGCTTGGTGGCCTTTTTTCTTTTCGTGATATTGCTCTACTTGGGGGATTTTTTCGTTTAAGTCATCGAGTTTTTCTTCCAATTCTTGTTTTTCTTGTTCAAAGCTCTTTGTTTTTTTTGCTATCTTTCGGTCTATTTTTGAAAAAGACTCTTCTTCGGTCGGGGTTTGGTTTAGAAATGCATCGTAAAATTTTGTTTGCGTATTTTGGTCGTCGATAATTCCGATTTGGTTTTGGGCCACAAAGGTGGTATTTTTGAAGACTTTTTCATCGACTATTCCAAAATGCTTTGCGACCATTTGATTTATTTGGTCTTTTTTTTGGGTTACTTTTTTTGTCTTTAATTCAGTAAGTTTATCCGCTTGACTGATATAATCGCGCTCTATGGAAAACTGTTTTCCATCTAGCAAATATGTCAGTTTGGTTTCACAGGTGGTTTCTTGACCCCAGGATATTAGCGGTTCTATAACTGGGGTTCTTCTGTGAAATACTGCTGATAACAATGCTTCTAACGTGGTTGATTTTCCGGCTTCGTTTTTTCCAATTATCACATTAAAGCCCGGTTTGAGCAAAATGGTTTTTTTCTTGTCAAATTGCCGAAAACCTTGGAATTCAAGTTTTTGAAACTGCATTTTGTCACCTATAGTTTTCCGTCTAGTGCACGTAATCCGATTCGATAGGCCAGTTCTTTAACTTTCATTTCTTGGCCATTTTTTTCATTTTTTATTGATTCTTGCATTAATCGAATAAATCTGCCGCGAAGGCTTGCGTCCGGAATTTCGTTCATTGGAATGTGGGTTTGGTCGTTAATTTCCAGGTAAAAATAGTCGTCTTGAAAGTGTTCTACAAGTGAGTCTGCATCAATTTCGGTTGGATTGGCTGGGGTTCCTTTGAGGGTGAGCCGTAAACTTGTGTTTATGTCCGCATTTTGTTTTAAAATTTCAAATGCGCGGTTTTGATTTTGGGTCAGGTCAATTTCTTCTAGTTTGTACGTCGTTTCGTTTGTTTTTTGTTTTTGAACTTTTACCGTCTCTTCGGTAGTTTCAACTAGTAAAATATTTGATTCGCCGGCTTGTGAAAAACTTAATGGTTCGGGAGTGCCGGCGTACCATGCGGGTATTTTTGTGTCTAATTGGCTTGTTTTGTGGAAATGTCCCAATGCGAGGTATGTGAGTCCGCTGTTTTCAATGTCTTTTTTGTCTATTGGCGCATAGGCTTTTTCTTCTTCTTCAGCCCAGTTAAATTTTGTGTAAGAGCCGTGAACTATCCCGACATTTATTTTTTCCGGTTTTTTTACTTCAAAAGCTTTCAGTGGATCCGCATCCGGATTTTGATAATTAAATGCACAGCCATGAATAATCCATTCGCCTAAATCGAAACTTTCCATTTTGCTGTTGGTAAAAATTTTAACATTGGATGGAAACAAAGAGCAGTCGTATGGATTTTTATCCCCAAAATCGTGATTTCCTGGAACAATAAAGACTGGGATATTCTCTTTGCGCAATTTATTGAATTCGCTAATTACTGTGTCTATTGTGACTGGGTTTGGAAAACAGGAATCAAATAAATCTCCGCAAATTAACAATGCATCTGCATTTTCCTTAATTGAAAAATTTATAATCGTAGAAAAAGTTGTCAATAGTCGTTTTCGTTGTTTATTTGCTTTATTGCCAAGTTTGGAAAATCTGGCGCCTAAATGCAAATCTCCCGTTTGTACAAAACGCATATCGGTCTACCTTCACAGTATACTCCATTTAGAATATCTTAAAAACCAACAAAACTACTCTTCATCGTTTTCACATTGATTGTATGCCGCTTTTTAGTCTCCTTTTGGGCAGTATAATTTGTAGCCGCATTTTTCGCATGTTTTGTCGTCTTGGCTGGGTTCAAAATGGCTTTTTTGATAGTCTTGGCTGGCTTTTTGGGCGATTTCAAGCAATTCGGCTTGTATTTCTTGGAGCTTTGCAGGGTCTGTGCGGCCGCCGATTTCGGTCATGTCGCCTTCAGGGCTTAGGTTATACGTGCGGGGTTTTTCCTGTTCCAGTAGCTCATAGGTTAGGTGTTTGACGGTGTATCCTTTGGCTTTTAGGGTTTGGTCGTTTTGGACTGCTAGTGCATAGAGCAAGAGTTGGCGTGCGCGCTTTGTTTTGTCGGGTTCTTGGCCGGTTTTGTAGTCGATGATTTCAATTTCATTGGTTTGCGGGTTTAATTTGTCAATGCGGTCGATTTTTCCTTTGAAGTAATAACCGTCGAGTTTGAATTGGAATCCTTGTTCGACTGAAATGTTATTTTGTAATCTGTCGGCTTGTCGGGCCCAGAATGTATCAAATATAAGTTTGGCCCGTGCGTGGTCGATGCGTGAGTAGTCTGGGTGTTGGGCGGTTTGGTGGGCAATTGTTTGGAGTTGTTCGCGGCTGGTTATTTTTTGTTGGACTGCAATTTCTAGTGCGCGGTGGATATATTCGCCGAATTTGAGGGCACCGTCTCCTTGGTTGTCGTTTTGGCGGGTTGGCATTCGTAGGATGTGGGCGAGTTCGTATTTTTTGGGACATTCATCGTAGGTGGATAATGCGGTGAAAGAGAAGGGCGTGTCGGCGGGGTTAAAGGTTTGGCTGTTAGTGTTTTCATTTTTGGTTTTTTCGAGGATTTGCTGGGCTTCTTGGTTGGCTTTTTGGATTTGGTCTGAATTGGGGTTGATGGGCTTGCCGGTCAGGGTTGTGTAGGTTAATAAGTGGTGGAATGCTTGGTCTGGGTCAGTGTCGATGTTGGCAATTAAGAGTTTTTTGATTTGGGCTTTTTGGCGTTCGAGGTCGGTGTCTTTGAGGATGTCGCGGGCTTTGACCTCATTGTCGGTTATGAGTTCAAGGTCGGCGTGGGTTTCGGTTAGACCGTAGCCGGCTTCGCGTAGGAAAATGGATGGTTCGCGCTCATTATCGGAGTAGGTTTTAGCAAAGCACAGGTTAAGATTTTTTTTCGCGCGCGTGCAGGCAACGTAAGCTAATCGTCTTTCTTCTTTTTGTTTTTCAGTTTTTTTGAGTTCTTTGATTTCCTCTTTGGCTTCTTTTGGTGATTTCTCTTTGAGAATGGGCGCATAGCGTTCGTCCAGGGCGTCTGGAATAAGGGGTTCTCGACCACCTCTGGTGAGTGGGAATTTATCTTTTACAAGGTCAAGGATGAATACATGATCGAATTCGAGGCCTTTGGCGGCGTGACAGGACAAAAGGATGATTCCTTCGTCAGTCGCGAGCTGTTGTGCTTCAAGTTCTTCGCCCATTTCGCCGAGGGTTTCCAAATATTCAATGAATTCGAATAATTCTGAGCCGTGAATGTCTTGGAATTTAATAGTCAAGTCGTGTAAGTATCGTAGGTTGAGCAAGGATTGTCGGTTTTCATGAGTGGATTCGTACGAGAACCAACGTGATAGTCCTGTGCTTTCATAAATATCAAGCAAGAGATTGGAAATGGTTTTGTTTTTGTTTTTTCGTAGCTCCTCAATTTTGGCGCTTAAGCGGGCGAGCTTTTCTTGGCCGTCGGAGGATAGTCCAGTTGGGGGTTTGCTGAACAAAACATGTTGAATGCTGTCGTATTTAGCTGCGTGGGCTAGTATATGGGAGTCAGCATTGCTCAAGCCATATTTGTAGTGCAGTAACTTCCACCAGGCAGGGTCTGCTGCAAAGGTGGGTTTTTCCATATTAGCAATGACGTAAAGATACGCGAGGCTTGTTCGGATTTCTGGGCATCGAAAAAAGCTGGTGCCGCCTATACTTTGGTATGGGATTCCACGTCGATCTAACGTATTTTGGATTTCTTGGGCAGATGAATATGAGCGGAATAATATGGCAATTTCATTATATGGCGTGCTGTTCGAATGTACTGTTTCGATTTCCTCGAGAACCCGGCGGGCCTGTTCTTTGGGGTCAATCGTTTGCAATAATTTGACTTTGGTGCCTTCGGTTTGAAATGCGGATTCAAGTTGTATGGCTCTGGTCGGGTCCGAATAATTGTTTTGTACGAGTCGGTGGGCGGTCCGTAGAATTGTGTTCGTCGAGCGATAATTTTGCTTTAAAGCTAGTGTTTGGGCATTGAACTCTTTTTCAAATGCCTCCAAATTATTGGCATACGCTCCGCGAAATGCGTAAATTGCCTGATTAGGGTCGCCGACAACCGTGATTTTTTTTTGTTCGCCACACAATACTTTCAACAAATCGAATTGTTGTCGGTTCGTGTCCTGGAATTCGTCCACAATCACATAATCAAACATTTTGGCCAGTTCTTCTTCGCCGCCTTCGGCTGCCCAATCAAGTACGCGCTTGTTGAGGTCCGCATAATCCAACAAATTCTTCTCCTCTTTGATTTGTTCATAGGCCGTCCATGCATTCAAAAAATTCGAATAATCTTCATATTCCGCAAATAAGTCCAAAAAGTCCCGGAGTTCCTTCTTTTCCAGTTTAGTTTCTCCAGTCGCCCGCTCTAAATGTAATGTTTGAAGCCGAAGTCTCGCTCTATGAACATATTCTGCCAAATCCGAACCATCTGTCAACTCGTCCACTTGTCTTTTTAAGTCTGTTAAAAACGATTCATACTGTGCGGGCGTCAAATTCAGGTCTTTGGCTTTTTCTATGCTTGACACATAAAACTTGGCATTGTAAGCGGGAATCCCAAGCCTTCGATGCAACAGAATGGCGGCATCAATTTCATCCACAATCTGGGCTCCTTCAGTCACGCCCGTTTGCGTTGAATGTGAAACTAGTAAATCGTAACAAAATGCATGAAATGTGCTAGCTGTACTCTCCTGTGCTGAAGGTAAAACCTTCTCGACATCTTCCTTCATTTTGCGCGCAGCCTCGCGAGAAAAAGTAAGCATTAATAAACGTCCAGGTATAATCCCTTTTTCCTTTATCAAAAATGCAGCCTTGGCAGTAATCATCATCGTCTTACCCGTGCCTGCGCCAGCAATGACTAAAACAGAGCCGTTAGTCGATTCAACAGCTTGGCATTGTTCGGGATTTAGCTGTTTGCCGGTTTCCGTTTGGAACCATTCAAAAAAAGTCATACGGTCCCTCTAAAATAATTTTCTAACTTTTTAATTGTTCCATATTTTTTGTAGTTATTATTGAACCAAATATCTGAATCTTTGATACTTTTCGCGTAGTCCCATTTTTTCGTGTGAGTTTGCTGGATTATTTTTGCTTCTTTTGGAAATTCAAAAAAAGATATACCTCTTTTGACGTTTGTAAATCGTTTATAGATTTTTTTATTTAATCTCAAGACCGATGCTGGAACCCAAAAAATACGCTTTATTTTCCAGCTCGACTTTTTAAACTCGGGATAATCTTCTCTTCCATGAAGAGTAATCAAAGCGGCAAAATCAAATTTTTCATCCCCTTTTTTATTTTTTGTACCAAACCTCCAACCCCATTGATAAATTCTGCGTTTGAATTTCCACTTTTTATTTCTCTTGATATGCATAAAGTCCTGGTTTGGATAGACTCCCTCATTTTTCAAAGTTGAAGTTTTTACTTCAATTCTGACTTCCTTTCCTTGGAACTGCAATAGTAAGTCATATCTGTGATGGCCACTTTTGTAATACACTTTGGCTTTTGGAAATTCACGCAAAAGGAGCTGTGCCACTTGGAATTCCCCATATGTGCCGATAATCGAATTGGCAATTTTTAGACCGGTTTTATCAGAATAATTCCTGATTTGGCTAATCAATTTGAGCCCTTTTTTAATTATCTGTTTATTCAGCGGTTTGGGTGCTTCCTTTCTGTTCTTTCTACGCATCGCTGTTTTCCCACCTGTAATTTATCAAGTTCAGTATCATTTTTCTTCATTCGTTGGTATTTTTTTCACTTTGTTACATCTCAAGTGTTTGTAAAGCTATTTTTCCAATTATTTCTGTTAAAGCGTCTTCGAATTCCCGTGATACATCGGATGTCCCGCTTGTGGCGTGGGTTGCTTCGTGCAATAGCACGCCCGCGTATGTTTGCAGGTCTTTTAGTTGGTCGCGTTGGATTATTATGTTTGGGTAGTCCCATAGTCCGGCTGGTTGGAATCCGTTTGCTTCCAGCCGCATGGTTTCGGTTATTAGGATTTTTTTTACGCTAGCGGGTTTTCCGCCGATTAGGTCAAGTAATTGCTTCGTTTTTGAAAATATTTCTTGTTCTTTTTGGTTAAGTTGTTTTTCGTCGATGAATTTGAATTCGAAGCTTTCGTTGAAGTTTTGGACATATTGGCCCAGATCAATCATTGGGTTGCCTTGGATGTCCTTGACTCCTTGAATTTTTTCTTTAACATTGTCCGGTATCACAATTACCTTGTAACCGTCTTTTTTTGCTTGGTCGATTAGTTCTTTTTTTTCAATGAGTTCGAACGAGGTTGCGAATACAACTTTTTCAAAGCTGTTAAGCAGTTTGCAGGCGTGGACGGAAACTTCAACTCTGCTTACTTCATCGTGCATTTCCCCTGCTCCGAACTGTTGGAGGTCTTTGACCAACTGTTCCGCGACGGGCTTGGTTTGGGATTGTAGCAGTATTTCCATGATGCGGTCGGAATAAGCGGTGCGGCCTACGTTTGAGCGTTCTCGGTTTAATGCTTTTCGCAATTTTGCAGTCATTGATGTAATATTGTATGAAAAAAGGTAATTTTCTTCAGTCGCTACTTTGAGGCCCGTAATGTAAATGATTGCTTGTTTGTCTGTTTTTTCGTAAATTTCGCCTAGTTTTGTTTTTTCGAGGATTTTGGATTGGGAAAATTTGAGAAAATTGCTTTTGGCAGCATCCATGTCTTTTTTACTGCAGCCTTTTAGGATGATTTCTGTTCCTTGAAAGTTTTTGTCAGCGCTGGATTCGTCGATGATAGCATGGAGTGTTTTGACGTCTTTAAACCCGTGTTTTTCGAATTTTTGCGTTGTGATGCTTCCATGGCGGGAAATGATTTTGATTTGGATTCCATAGCGGTCAAATGTTGCAAATGCATCTTTGAGGCCGACTCCGAATTTACCGATGACTTTTTCCGGGTTATTTAGCTTTTCTTGGTTTTCGTTTTGGGTTAAGTGTTTGTAATGAACGCCGCGTCCATAGTCTCGGATATGCCAACCGTCTTTGTTTTCAAAGATGTCGATTTCTTTAGTATTGGATAGTATTTGTTCATCCATAGCGTTGGAAATGACTTCTCGTATTCCGTCAGCTACGGTCCAGTTTTCAAGGACCTTTTCAATGTTTAAATCGAATTTATTTTCCATGGGGTGTCTCGCTATAATCGTGCTATTTTTCCGGCATCGGTTAATTTGTGTCCGTTTTCGGTTTCCTCGATGAATCCTTTGTCTTTGAGTTCTTTGATTGCGCGGTAGACCATGGCGGGGCTCAATTTAGTCTCGTCTGCGAGTTTGGCGATTTGGGTGGAATCTTCGATTCGTTCCAATACCTTTTGTTGGCTGTCGGTCAAGTCGAATGATAATATGGGGATTGTAATTATTTCATTTTTTTCTTCGGTCACGTATATTATTTTTTTTATTTTTGTACTTCGTTGATAGCCGGCAAAAAGGACTCCAAAGCTTTGAGTGCGGCGACCGGTTGATACATTTAGGTAAATTTCGTCCCCGTTCGGAACCATATCAATCATATCTGTTACCGCGTGTGCAACGGAAACGATTTCGTATACGGGTACTTTTTTTTCTTTTATTTCGATTATTTTTTCATAGTGTTCTTTAATTGTTTTTATTGCGGCTTGCTGTTTGTCGTCGGTTTCAGTGCTTGAGAGCAGGTAAACCCGATCAATGGAAAAGCGATTGATGGCCAAAACAATTGAATCAGTCCGGTATACGGGAGTAATTAGCACTCTTGCCATGATGAACTAGTAACTGTAACCGTTTATAAATATTTGGAATTGTATACTGAAAAAGAGGTTTTCTACTGAAAAAGATACTTTTTTAATGATTTTGATACTCCTTCTTGCTAAAATCAAGGGGTTGAATGGATGAGCACCTATAGTAGAGGTATTGCAGCGGAAAATAAAATCAAAGCAAAGCTTCAGAATAAAGGCTGGCTGGTGCGCCAATCGCCTGGGAGCAGGGGTCCGTTTGACCTTTATGCCTTGAAAGGTGGACGTAAAATGCTGGTCCAGGTTAAGTCTGGGACAGCCCATTTGACTACTCAAGGTCGTTCGGATTTACGTTGGGTAGCCAAAAGAAAAGGGGCCACGGCGGTAAGCATGCACGTGCGGGGTCGACAAATCCGTTCAAGGTTTGTTTAAGTGGTGATATTAAATGCCAAATCGAAATGAGCATATTGTCCTTGGTTGCCTTCTTGCTGGCGGCGCTTATTTGCTATTTAAACGAGTTGTTAATGAAAAACCGACTTGGGGCGGATTGATAACCTCGGTGGCTGCCGGTGGTGCAATTGGACTTCTTCCAGACTTATTAGAGCCTGCTACTAACCCAACTCACAGAAATTTTTTTCATAGCGCTCTTGCTCTTGGAACCGGGACGTATGGCACTTATAAAGTTCTTCAAAACCCGCTCTTAAATCAAAATCAAAAGCAGTTTCTCTTGGCATTGTTTGCGGGATATGCCAGTCATTTACTAGCTGATGCAACAACCGCGCGCAGTATTCCACTCCTTGGAGTTGGTGAAGGATATGGGGAATACTAGTCGCGGAGAGTCCCGAAGCGGGAGTTCGTATAGTCGAACAAGTGGCTTTGGCTTGTCAGGACAAACAATTGCCATTACTCGAAGAACACTTAAAAATGAAACGCCTACCGAAGCGGGGACTTTTGTTGCAGGCGTAATTCTCCAGGGAACCGGAATTGACCTTCTTTTATCAGTTTATCAGGCCGTGGTTTATTCTTATGATAAATACCAAAAGTTCGAAAATCGGTCCTGGGTAGTTGGGGAAGAACAAGCGCTTCAAGAGATTTCAGTCGAAGTTGGAAAAGATGCCTTAAAAAGCACAGTAAAAAAAATGGCTTCTCAAGCTATCGTTAATGCGGTTGTAACTGAGTTGGAGGAAAAAAAGATTATTCCGCCTGAATTGAAAAACCGGACAGAAGAAATAGTCGATGACCTCATTGATTTGGGCATTGATAAATTGGAGAAACAATTTTTAGAGGAGTGAAAAAATGGGTCAAATAAACACGGATGATTTATTGTTCAAGGCCACGTATGCCACTCTTATCAAACAAGCGCAGCATATGTTGAACACTAAAGAGTTTGCTGAACGATTCAAGCTAAAAACCCGTGAAGAAAAAATTGAAATAAAAAAGAAAATGCTTGAAAAGCTAAAAGGGTACGCCGTTGAAATCGTGCAACAGTTGCCTGAAAATGTTGAAGGGGGCCAGGATATCCAAAAGCTGAAGCCAAAGCTGATAAAAATAATGCAAGGGTGTCTTGATGGCCAAGCTTGAACACTATTTTACCCGTTTTTCGGAGATAAGCAAGTTTTACAAAGAAAGGAAAGGAAAATACGCGGCTGAAAAAGTTATTCCGCCGAGGCAACGGGACCTCACTAAATTTGTAGAAAGGGTAAACTTTCTGGAAAGGGACGATTTTCAAAATGAAATGGAATTTGAGTGTATTGATTATGATTTTTGGGAAAAACAAAAACCATTACTAAAGAGCTTAATTGAAGATATTGTTGAACGGCCCGTCGAGTTAAACCTTAAAAAAATCCAAGATCCTTTTAAAAAATCAAAATGGGGCGTCCAACCTGCCGGAAAAGCACCCCTCGTTCTTTTTTCCGGCGGACTGGACAGCTTTCTTTCAGCGTATGAAAATCCAAACGCAGTCCTGGTGCATGTAAATATTGCCAAGGGAATGCACCCGTATGCAAAAAAATCAAGAGAATTTTTACCTTTAACCCAACCCTACTTTGAGATATCATTTACAGCTTACAAGCCGCCAGCAAAGGCGGGCGGTGTGTCCAGTTGTCGCGGTCTAACCTTCATCTGCCTAACTTCACTGCTAATTCCTGCATTTAATGCCGACCGAATAATAATCGGGGAAAATGGAATCCTAATCCATAACCCGCCGTTATTCGAAGGCGCCAAAATGACACGAGGGCTGCGTCCAACAATTACCTCAAAAATTGAACAACTGCTTTGCCAAGTCTATGAAAAAAAGATTAATTTGGAGTTTCCTAATAACAGCCTCACAAAAACCCAAGTAATCGAAAAAATCATGAAAACCCCCCCTTGGCCAGAAATACTGCCAAAAACAAGCTCCTGCTTTCATCAGCAACCGCATAGGGGAATAAAGAAAAAAATTCCCATGTGTGGCGTATGTTACGCCTGTATTGTTCGTCAACTCGGAACCCTTGCGCTCGGAGTAGACGAGTCAAAAAACTATTTAAAAAATCCTTTCAAAGAATGGGATTCAAAAGGAAACGGGCTAATGTTTGTGATTGACTTATGCCGCCTAATTAAACTCTACAAAAAAGGGCTGCTTTCAGTAAACCAAGCCAATATCATCCTGCAGAACAAGGCTCTTTTTGAGCGCTATTTTGACGAAGTCCTTAAGGGTCTCAAGGAGGCACAAGCGCGAAAACTAACAGGAGACTTCGTTGATAATGAAATTGCAGAACTTGCGAAGCTTAGTCCTTTCTGCTGAATTTTTTCACTGTTTTGGTTTAAAGCCTATTTTTGGGGTTTGTTTTGTATGCAGACTGTTTTGCAGTGGGGAAAGAAGCGTTCTTTGGATTCTCGTCAGGCCGAGGTAGTGGTTCCTTTTTCGTATTATTTGGAGCAGTTTGGCGAGTGGAAGGAGCTGCGCGGGGACCCGGGGCGGAATGCGGAGCGGTTGAAGCATTTTGAGTCCTTGCACGGAAAGGCGTTTATTGAATCTTTGTTTTTGTTTGAGAAAGTGGTGGGTGACTAAAATGCGGGATTTGGATAAAGTGGGTTTTAATTCGAATTCGCCGCTGCGGAACTACATTAAGCTGTCCGAGCGGATTGATGAATTGAATGATAAGATTCGGGAATTGGAGCAGTTGACGTTGGATGCTGTTGTCCGATTGAATGAGCGTAAACAGTGAATAAAGCCGTTTTTGTCCTATTTAATAGGGGTCTTTTTGGCTTGTTGGGCCTGTCGTTAACGGTTGACGCGTTAACGCGCTATTTGGGAAAGTTTTAAATCGGTGCGTAGGAATAGTATGTTAGAACCTTTTCTGACCCATAGGGACTGGTTTGCTGTGGCGAAAGCCCAGAAGTAGTATTTTTATTTTTTATTTTTTTGTTTGATTGTTTTTTTGGGCGGGGTTTTCCAGTAGCCGCCTTTGTCTGGGCCAATTCTTTTGAGACTGCCTTGTTTTTTTAGGTTATTGATTTGCCATTCTATTCCTTTGGGGCTTATTCCTGTTTTTTTTGCCAGTTCATCGGTCGTTATTCTTGGCTGTTCGATTATTAGGTCCACTATTTTCTCCCTAGTTTTCTCCCTAGTTTTCTCCCTAGTTTTCTCTTTGGGGTTTTCTTTGATTTTTGGTCTTTGAAAGGTCACGGTAAAAAATGTGGTGAATTCGAATTTTGGTTCTGGCAGTCCCGCTTCTTGCATTGCTTTTCGTATTCGGGCGATGCCGGAGCCGGCGTGTTCGACTAGATTGCTTTGTTGCAATAGTCCGAATAGGAGCGGGTTTCGGGATAGGCTTCTTTTTCCGAAGTCGCTTTGTTTGATGATGAGGCCGCCGGGATTTGATATTTCGACGCGGTTGTCGAAAACGTCTATTTGGGTTACGGCTCCTTTTTCGCTGTAGTCGCGGTGGCAGAGCGCGTTGATAATGGCTTCTTTGAGGGCTTCTTCGGGAATTTCGAGTATTTCTTTTCGGGGTCCAAATCCCTTTATTTCGTAGCGAAGTTTTAGGGTTCGGTACAAAAACTTGGATGTTTCGTTGTAATTGGAAACCGTGTCGTTTTTGAAGTCTTTTTTGTCAATGATGAGTGCTTTGTCGGTTCCTTTGTAGGTAATGCAGGTGATGATGCTTTGGGGGATGAACTTGGAAGGGTTTTTTCCAAAGAAAAGGATGGCTGCGTTTTTGAATTGGTTTTTTTGGTTTGTCAAACCCAAATTGTAGAATAGGTCTTTTTTTGGAATGGTTTTGGATATGCCAGCTTTTTTTAAAAACTCGTTGAATCGCTTTGTGTCAAAATCCTTCAAGGCAAAATCGGGGTTTATCATTTCTTCATACAGTATTTTTCCCTGTCGGTTAAAAAGTTCCCGTATTTCTTCGACTTCAAGTTTTTGGGAAGTGGAACCAATTCGCAAATAGAATCCTTGCGTGCAACGGTGCGGTTTTCGGTCGCTTTCCGGGACTGTGATAATAAGGACTTTTTTGAATTCTGAAATCTTGATGGAAATTGGCGGGTCGCAACTTCGAGCAATACTGTGGGCATCGGCCTTCAACCGGTTGGTAATATTGATTCCTTTGATTTTGTTGTCATCACTTACTCCGACCAGAATATCGCCGCCTTCGGCATTGGCAAAAGCCACGAGGTCTTTTTCAATTCCGTTCAGGTTTTCCTTGAACTCGCTTCGATAATCCTCGCCCTTTTTCAGGATAAAATCAAAGGTCTTTTTTTCCATACAAAATCAACTGTCCAAAAACCATTATGCCCGCTTGGCTTTAAAAACGCTTTTCCAGCAACACCTTGATTTCTGCCAATAGCTTGTTTTGCTGGGCAAGCAGGCGGTTGGTTTCTGCTACCTCGTTTTTTGTTTTGACGAGTTGGATTACTTCTCCGAAACCCATTTCAAACCACCTCTTTTTTCAGTTGCGTGGCTTGGGTAATGGCTTCTTGGATGATGTTGGGGTTGGTTTTAGCCATTTCAAGCAATTTCATTACTGCGACCATGGCTTCTTGGTCTTTTTGGCGCGTCATTTCCACTGAATTGATAGCCTGGGGGGTCAACGGTAGCCAGCATTGTTTACAGTATTGGCTGTTTACGTCGTTGGGTGTTTTGCAGCGGGGACAGTTTTGTTGTAGTAAAATGATTTCTTTTTTTTCGGGTTTTTTTAAACCGTTTAGCTCCAAAATTGCGTTGTCGACTTGTTTTCCGGACAGGTGGACGTAGCGTGAGGCCATGTCGCTTCCTTGGGTCCAGCCGAAGTATTCTTTCATTTGGGCTTCAGTCAGGAATTGCGCCATGTAGGTTGCGCGTGAGTGTCGGAAGTGGTGGGGGTTGACTGGTTTTTTTATTCCCGCGCGTTTGGCGGCGCCGCGGATTACTTTGATGATGTAGGCGTAGACGACTTGCTGGGTTTTTTTTCGGGTAAGCGTTACCCACAAGGGCGCGTTGGGGTCGTGGTTTTGGGGGTGCTCATTTATCCATTCCAATAAATAGGGTGCGCTGGATACTAGTCGGATGCGGCGCATTCCGGTTTTGCCGTCGACCATTACTTGACACCCGAATTCGTCGAATTGCACGTTTTTGAGTTGTAGGCCTCCAATCTCTCCTATTCGGGCCCCGGATTCCCAGATGCACGAGATAAGTGCTTTGTCGCGTTTGGTGTGTGTGTTTTGGAGCAGGGTTTTTACTTCTTCTTGGTTTAATAGGTCGTCCGGCAGTCGTTTGTATTTGGATTTGGAACCGCTTTTTATCCAGGCCACGCATTCGGGGTAGGTTCCTTTGTTGAACCACTTGTAAAACACTTTTAGGGTGGCTCGAAAAGTGGCAATGGATTCTTCGGCATAGTCGCTGGTTTTCATCCAGACCAAGAAGGTTTCCACGTCTTTGGCGGTAATCGTGTCAAAGGGTTTGGGGATTTTTTGGCTGAAAAGGCGCAAACAGGATGCTATGCGTAGGATTCGGGGGGTTGAAATGCCGTTTACGGTTTCAAAGTTGTGGAAATCCGTCATCCATTGCTTGTTTTGGCTTGGAATGTCGGCTTTTTCAATTCGTTCCTGTTCCTTGACTAGGTAGTGGTCGTAGTCGTGTAGGTATTTTCTCATCAAATCACGTCTCCTTTTACCCAACCGAAAACCAATTAAAAGAGACGGATTCAAACAATTTGGTAATTGCAGGCGGGCAGATTCGAACTGCCGAAAGCCACTAAGGCACAAGCCCATTGACCGTTGATACGGGCCTCAAGCTTGCGAAATTGACCGCTATTCGACGCCTGCACTATTGTAAAAGGGTTCAATAGTCCTTTTAAAATCTGTTCTCCCTGCTTGCCGATTCTTGCCGAATTTAATAGTACTGCTTGCGCACTAAAAAAAATAATGATATTAATTGGGCTCATTTTTCAGGCTGGCGTTGAAGCAGACATGGTTAAATGTGACATTATCCGTGGTCACTTCGATTTCAAGCTGTTGAACATCAATTGCAATTTCGGCGGACTGCTTGTCCGCGCTTAGAACAACGGTTTGGTTCCCGTTAATCCGAAAAGCCGGCTTTCCGGCGGGGTTTTGGCTTGCGGCGTCGTCCAAAAAACCGAAGAACAAGGTTCCTTTCACGGGTTTGGAATATTTTAGCACTAAGGTTTTGTCCGAGAACGGGTGGGAAAAAACGCACAGCATTTTTTTGTATTCAATCGGACTGTAAACGGTTGTTATTTTTTCCCAATAATTGGATCCGCAGATGAATGCATTGCCAAAAAAAGGACACGTTTTTTTTTCTTTGTTTTGCAGGGTAAACACTTCAAACTCTTTCAAATGTTCGCTTAGCAAAAAAACCTTTTTTTTGAACTGCAAAAAAGACGTTCGATAGGCGCAAATCGTTCCGACTTTGATTTCTTGGCTGCTCGAAAAAACGGTTCCGCAAAACGCCACTTTCCAATACGTTTCATACAATGATTCATCCGGATTGGCATTTGGTCGCGCGTCAAAACTCGTGAACCGGCCCATATGCGCGTCCAATGCAAAAAACCGCAGGTAATCGGGCTCAAAAACAATCTGCTGGCCAATCATTCCCTGTTTTTCCAAGGCCGCGTTCAGATTGTCCCATGCGCTTCCCAGCGGAATTTCGGAGTAAACCACGCTTCCCCATAACGCGATAAATGCCCACATTAAAAAAATTGCGAGCCGAATCCGCTTTGCTTTTTTTTCGGTTTTTGTATCCATTTTTTTTCCTCACATTGACAAAAGATAGATTGCTCCAAGAGCGACGGGAACCAGTTTAAAGAAAATGTTTGGCCGGTCAAAATAATGGGCAATAATTGCAAAGCAGCCGATGCTAAGAACATAGGTATAGCGAATGGTTTCGGGCAACGGGCGCAGGTTCACCGCAACTGCCATAATGCCGATGCAAACAATCCAAAAAACCCAAAATTTGGGCATTTTTTGTTTTTCCAAGGCCAGAACGGCAAGACCCAGCAAAAAAACCGCGAAAATAAGAATTGCCTTGAATAAAAAATCCGAAACCAGAAACGGCCAAAAAATTTCCTTTATAAAGTCCCCCAAACGGAAAAAAACAACCGGCGTCAATGGAAGGCCGCCATTAAAGCGCGCAATGAGGCTTTCCCCGAACCGGACCGCATTTAGCAGGAAGAAAAAAATGCCCGCGAGTACAAACGGGACATATTTTTTCAGGTTTTTCCAGTCCGGTTTTTTGGATTCGCTGTTTTCTTTGAAAATCCAAAATTCGTACACCATAAGAATTACAAACAAGTAAAACGCCTCGATAAAAAGCGAGCCCAAAACAAAAAGCAAAAATGTCAGCAGGTAATAGCGCAGTTTTTTTTTGGACAGGAAATTCAGGAAAAAAAACAAGGTAAGCAATAAAAAAATAGCCGCCAATGGATGCCTTGTGCCTGACGCGATCCAATTAAGGGTGTTGATGTGCAATGGAAAAATAAAAAACAGCACCGAACCGACGTAGGCTGCCCATCGGCCGTACTCCATTTTTCGCAAGACAAAAAACAAGAGTACTGCCGCGGCAATATGAAACAAAAAAATGACGACGTGATATCCAAAGGCACCCGTGCCGAAAAATCTTGCAAACAACCCCCATTCCATGATGTCTAATGGCATGTAATGGGTCTGAGTATGAATCGTGGCTTGCTTAAAAAACGGGTCAAAGATTTTTTCAAGGCTGTTCCGCGTCTGGGCTTCGTTGTACATGGCCAAGTCATCTCCCCCTGAAATCGCGCCGTCCCACGAAAGCCTGGAAAACCCCGCCAAAAAAACCAGTATTGCAATCAGGGTAAATGAAATAATGGCAACTTTTTCGCCTTCAGAAGAAAACGTCCAATTTAGCTTCATCCGATTGGTAAAATTACCAAAAATCAGTTAAAACGACCATTTTTGGTAACCGCATCGGTTTTTTAACTTTGAAAGCAAACTATGTAACATGATTTCAAAACAAGGAATCCTGACTTTGGTCCTTTTATTGCTGGTTGCGACTTCCTGCCAGGCGGTCACGATCCAGGCATCCGACAAAATCGTAACCGGTTCGAACTGGAGCTTTTCCGTAAAGCTAGATTCAACAGACTTGTATTACACCTTAAACGTTTTACTCGACAGCCAAAAAATCGGTTCATTGTATTCCACAAACCCGCCGACGTTTGTTCCCGACCCGTTTAACGGCTCAATGATTAATTCTTCCCGCTTTGCAAACCAGACTCTTTTTGTTTCCCTGACCGGACTTTCCGCGGGAAACCATGAACTCCGCGTGGAAACCTTTAATCAGGAAAATGTGTCCCTGCAAAGCCAAACCAAGCCTTTTTTGGCAATCGAACCCGTGGACACGCAAATCCAAACCTCGATGAATCAAAGCGTTTTGACCCTTCAAACCCAAAACACCGCGCTTGTCCAGTCGATTGAAGAATTAAAGCAGACCAATGCGGGACTCAACAACCGTTTGGAACAGCAAAACGAATTGCTTGCAGAGTTCCAGCAAAAAATAAAAAACCTCACGAGTTCCTTGCAGTCATTACAGGACAACCAGTCTGCGGACAAGACCGTTATTCAAAACCTGCAAACCCAATTGGAATCGGTTCTGGCGGAGCAGCAATCCGCAAAAGCAAATACTGTAACGGGATTTGTTGGACTCAGAAACGCGACGCTCCTCGGAATCGGAGTTTTGGTTGTGATTGCCGTCGGATTTTTTGTTTACCGGCAACGCAAAAAAAGCGCGTATTAGGACTGCAAAAAACACCGCTAATTTTTTGTTCTTTCAAAGAATGACTGCTCCCCGTTCTAAATAGGGAAATATCCGAAGCTTGACCTGGAAAATACCTTAAAAAACCGATTCAACCCAATTCTTGCATTGCGGAGATGGCTAAACCTCAGCTTTTTGCTTTGGGCAAAAACCTGGGAAAAAGCAGCTCTGAAAAATTTGATGCGGAGATGGCTGAACCTGGTTAAGGCGCACGCCTGGAAACTCAGCTTTTTTGCTTTCAGCAAAAAACCTGGGAAAAAATTGTTTAGCCCGTGAGCGTGTGGGCGAAAGCCCTTGTGGGTTCAAATCCCACTCTCCGCGCTTTCCTCAAAATAGTCTTAAAAAAAAGCATTGGTGTTTTGAATGAATCCCGACTGCCCCTGCCCCAAAACAACCTGCCCAAACCACGGCAACTGCGACAAATGCAAGGCGTATCACCTCAAGGTGGGCGGGTTGTCGTACTGCAAGAGAAACCCGCAAAGAACGGGTTTGTGAACAGGCGAATCCTTAAAATGAGAAACCCCCTGTTGAATTGGAAACGCATTTTTGGATGATGATTATGAGTACTTTGGATTGGGTTTGCGACCGCGCCCTGGACGTGGACAGTTTTTTGCTCGGACTGGCTATTTTTGACAAAGTGTTCAGGATGGATTTGTCCGCGCCGACGATTGAGGGGCGCATGGTGGCGGCTTTCGAGTTCGCGGTCATTATCCTGTTCGTGCAATGGGTCGTTAAAAAATACATTCAAAGCCATGTTCATTACAAGCGAAAGCTCTGGCAACTCGTAGCTCTCCTCATTTTGGGGGTTGGGCTTTCTTTTCTTACTGTTCTCGAATTTCACGCGTAAACCAAAGCGTTTTTCCGGTTTTTTTGGATTGGTGAATTTTTCCTCTTCCGCACCAAAATCATTTTAAAGCTTTAAATGCACGTTTTTAAGACATTTGAAGCACTTTTCATTCGTAAAATGGGGTCTTTATGCGCGTTTTAATGCTTAATCCGCCTTTTTTCAAGGGGTTTTCTCGCTCCAGCCGCAGCCCGGGCGTTTCCAAAGGCGGGTGCGTATATTACCCGTTATGGCTGGGCGCAGCAACAGGCTGGCTTGAAAAACACGGCCACGAAGTCAAATTATTAGACTGTCCTGTTGAAGAAATTACGACTGAAGATGTCGCCAAAATTTTGGACGAATGGAAACCCGAACTGGTGGTGTTTGATTCGGTTACCGCGTCCGCGACAAACGATTTTGAAGTGGCCAGGCAATTGCGCTCCCATTCCAAGGCAAAATTCGTGTTTGTCGGAACCAGCCCCAGCGCTTTGCCAGAAAAAACTCTCAAAGAGTGCGATGCAATCGATTTGGTTACGCAGGCGGAATACGACAAGCAATTGCTGAACCTGGCCAACAATGTTCCGCTTGAAAAAATAAAAGGAATCAGCTATCGGCTAAAAGACGGCAGCATCAGGCATAATCCGTCCGAAGAATTATTGACCGGAAAAGAACTCGACGAGTTTCCGTTCATGTCCGAGGTTTTTGCGCGCCACTTAAAAATCAAAAATTATTTTTATCCGTCGGTTTTGTATCCCGAGACAACCATTGTGACGGGAAGAGGCTGCCCGTTTCACTGCACGTTTTGCGTCTTGCCGCAGGTCATGAACGACCACCAGTACCGCGCGCGCTCTCCCGAAAGCGTTTTTGCGGAAATGAAATGGATTCACGACAATTTGCCAGAAGTAAAAGACGTCATGATTGAAGACGATACGTTTACCGCGGACCGCGAACGCGTTAAAAACGTCTGCCGCCTGATTATCGAAAACGGGTTAAAAATCGCATGGACGGTAAATGCGCGCGCGGATGTCGATTTGGAAACTTTGCAACTGATGAAGCAAGCCGGCTGCCGGCTCTTGTGCGTGGGATTTGAAAGCGCGGACCAGACCATTTTGAATAATATCAAAAAAGGAACCACTATTCCAAAAATTGAGCAATTCATGAAAGACACCAAAACCGCGGGTTTGTTGGTTCACGGCTGCTTTATGATTGGAAACAAAGGCGAAACCCGCGAAACCATCCGCAAAACACTGGATATGGCTATCCGCTTGGAACCCGACACCGTCCAATTTTTTCCCATTATGGTTTATCCCGGAACCGAAGCGTACGAATACGCGGCCAAGCAAGGCCATTTGACCACCAACAATTTTTCGCATTGGCTGCTGCCCGACGGCACGCACAATTCCATCATTTCAACCCCTGATTTAAGCGCTCAGGATTTGGTGCGGGAATGCGACCGCAGCCGCGTCAAATTTTACGGCAGGCCCAAATTCATGCTTAAAAAATTCTGGCAGGTTTTGCAGCACCCGTCCGATTTGCCGCGCACCATCAAAAGCGGAATCACTTTTTCAAAATATTTTATCAAAGAATTCCGCGGCTGAACAGCTGAAAACTTTTTTTAGGCCGCTTTAACCGGTTCGATTCAGGAAGCCGTATGGCAAATGTCATTTCGGCATTCCAGCGGCACAAAACAGTAAGGCAGGTATCCGGCTTTTTGGCAGCAGGGGCCGTTTTGGAATCCGCAATCCGCGCGTTTGATGAGTACCTGCGTCATAATCAGGTAATCGTTGACTTCGCTTATTCCGGTTCCCGCTTCGTCGTATTCCCCGTTCAAAATGTTTTGCCTGTGGCTTGGAGAATTCATCCATTGGCTGACGCATCCTTGCACGATTTGGCCGGTCGTTTCCCAGTCCACTTTTTTCCAGGCGGTTTTGGGAACGGTTTGGATGCGTTCCTGTTTTTGGTTTAAATATTGGCGAAGATTTTGCAGGGTTTGAGTTTGCGATTCATCCGGCAGAGTCGGCGGCAGTTCGATGATGGGCGGTTCGACGGCAGGTTCCAGACCTGGATAGGTTTTGTCCTTGGAAAACGGGTGAGCCAGAATGTTTTCCGCGCTGGCCGAAAAATAGTAAATGTTCATCGAATGGAGGCGGTCGGAGTGATGAAAGCCGAACGAAAATCCCTCATGTGAAATATACGGATCGGGAAAAACCAGGTTAAAATCTGTAAGGTCCGTGTTTTCCAAGGCCAAATCGTTGGAATGGCGCCTGGCGACATTGGCAAGGCCCGAATTCCATTTAAGCAGGGATAATTGATTTTGAATGCGTTCCCGGTTAATGGCGTCATGCATTAAAAATTCGAGTTCGCTTAGGTTCAAATCTGGTTTTGCAAAAACATTGAAATCGGAAGAATTCAATGTCTGGCTTGGAACCGCCGGAACCGTGTTCGGCAAGGCATACGTTCCGGATGAAGGGTTTGTTTCGGATGGGTTGGAATATTGATTCGGGTTAGTTGAAAAATTATTAAAAAATTCGGGGCGATATTGGATTTCAAATGCCAGCAGTCCGACGGCACCGATAAAAGCCAGGATGCCGATGATTCCAAACCAATTCAGATTTTTCATGCGCATCAATCAATCAGTAATGTGCTATCCTGCTTTTTTATCGTTAACCAACTTTTTATTCAATAACCAAAAAAATCCAAAATTAATCTTCGGCTTTATATTGCCCGCCCGGCGGATAATACTCGTTGTATTTTCGAATCGTGGCAAACGCCTCTTCCAATAAGTCATTGCCATGCAGGGCTTTCCAGACGGCATCAAACGCATTTTGGCCCGCAAAAGCCTGCTTTTTGGCCAAGCCCATTTCATCGGCTATCCGTTCAGAAGTCCAGTTTTCGATTTCATTTAATGGCTTTCCTTCCAGTTCCGAACAAAGAAACGACAGGCAGGCAATGGTTTGGGGGGACGCGCCGGATACGAATTGGATGAACAGGACCAGATTTTTTTCGGTTTGGCAATACACTTCGATTTTGGCTTCTTTTCCGTTTTCAATCGGATTAAGTTCCGCATAATGCGTCGGATTTTTAAGCGGCCCCTGATGCATGGGCTGTTTTAGGTGTTTTTCAAAAGCCGAATTGGACTGGTTTTTGGGCATGAATGGAGAAAACTGCGAACGCTTTAAAAAAAGGGGTTTTCTTTGTTGATTACATGGCTAAAAAATGGAGGTCGGAACTGGACTATATCGGCAATACCCCGCTCCAAAACGTGGATGGCATTTTGGTCAAACTGGAATACCTGAATCCGTCGGGTTCCATCAAGGACCGCATCGCCAAATATATCGTTGAAAAAGCGGAACAAAAAAAAGAGCTTAAAAAAGGATATTCGATTGTAGAAGCGACTTCCGGAAATACGGGAATCGCGTTTTCCATGGTTGCCGCGGCCAAAGGATACAATTGCACGATTGTCCTGCCCAAAGGCCTAAGCGTCGAGCGCCAAGAGCTGATTTTGGCGTACGGCTCCAAAATAATTTTTGTCCGCAAAAACTGCGTCAAATGCGCGGTTGAAAAAACCCGCGAAATCGCCCGAAAAAACAAAAATGTTTTTTTGCCAAAACAGTTTGAAAACCCGTGGAACGCCGAAGAAAACGAAAAAATACTCGGAAAAGAAATTTTAAGGCAATTTGCGGAACAATTCCAAAAAAATAAAAAAAAATCCAGTGAATCGATTGATGCCGTTGTGGCGGGAGTCGGGACCGGCGGAACCCTAATCGGCGTCGGAAAAGCGGTTCGAAAAAAATTTCCCCGCGTCCAAATTATCGCGGTCGAGCCCGCGGAATGCCCGCTGCTTAGTGAAAACCGGTACGGCCGTCACCGCATTTTCGGCCTGCACAAGGGCTACACCTGCAAAGCGCACGGAATCGAAGGAATCGGGGACGGGTTCATTCCCAAAATCGTGCAGGAAAACCGGAACCTAATCGACGAAGTGATTGCGGTTAAAACAGCGGACGCGGTCCAAACCGCCCGGCTGCTTGCCAAAAAAGGATTTTTTGTCGGCCCGAGCTCGGGAGCCAACTTTTGGGCCGCCCAAAAAGCAAGAAAGAAATTCCAAAACGTGCTGACTTTTTTTTGCGACCGGGGAGAACGCTACCTGAGCGAAAAACTGTTTTGACCCGATTCGCTTGTCCGCGCCAAAAATGCCAAAACCGATTTTGTTTTCAAAGCGGTTAAACCAGTTTTTTTCCTGTGGCGTCGACCAGATGAATGACGTTAACCGGGCAGCTTTTGGCGGCTTCCACATTCTTGGGTTTTTGGCTGTCGGAAATGCCGCGTTCTTCGCTTCCATCGGGGTTTTCCTTGGAATCCTTGACGTGGCTTTTGTCGCCTTGCATTTCCCAAAATTCGGGGGCAACCGCAGCGCAGGCTCCGCAGCCGATGCAATTGGGCTTGTCAAACTTTATTTTATATGGCATATTTTTTTCCTTTTTTCCTGAAAAAGATTCCTTTTTCTTATTTATCGCTTTTTTGGTTCGCCGGACTTGCAGCCGGAATTGTTTTTTGCCGCAACCGCTCGTAATTCTCGTCGGCCTTTTTTTGGATTTGGATTATCATTTCCGGCGTCAAATGCGAAAAGCGCTTTTGGCCGTTTAAATAATCCGAAACCGGCTGTCCGCTTTTCGGGTCAAAGTTCAGTTTGAAATTTCCGTTTTCGATTTCAAACAAAAACCACATGCGCGACTGAACCGCGGCTTTGGCGATTTGCATCGAGCGGCTTCCGTCAAAGCCCGCTCCGAGGCAGCACGGCGCATGAATCACAATAAAGCGGGCTCCTGTCATAGCTTGGGCTTTTTTTAATTTGAAACGCAAATCCGCAGGATACGCGACCGAAGCGCTTGCCGAGTATGCAATGTTGTGTGCGGCGGCAATTTCCGCAATCGGCTTGCGCTGTTTTTCGTTTCCATTATGAACAGAACCTGCTTGGGACGTGGTGGTAACCGCCCCAAATGGGGTTGCGCCGCTTTTTTGGACTCCGGTATTCGCGTATTGCTCGTTGTCATAGCAAATGTACAGGACATCGTCGTTGCGGTCAAACATTCCAGATAACGCCGCAAAACCGATGTCATAGGTCGAACCGTCTCCCGCAATGCAGACCACGGTCGTGTGGTCGTTTCCCTTGGCTCGCAAGGCGGTACTGACTCCGCTTGCAACCGCGGGAACGTTTTCAAACAAAGTGTGAATATACGGAACGCGCCAGGCGCTTTGGGGAAACTGCGTGGACGTGATTTCCATGCAACCTGTGGCATTCACGATGATAATGTCGTTTCCCAAAGCATCCAGAATCTGGATTAACGCGTTGGACGGCGCGCAACCGGGACAGCCCGCGTGGCCGGGAGCATATAAGTGCATGTCGCTTTGCTGGCTCATTTTTTTGCCTCGGTTTTCTTGCCAATCCATTCGGAGATTGGTTCTTTGGTTTTGAGTTTGTCAAACAATACTGCAATGTCTTTGCGCTTGAGATTTCTTCCGCCGAGGCAACCATAAAAACTGGAAACAATTGTCCCTGTGCCTTGCAATGCTTCCGCAACTTCAACGTACAACGGCGCTTGGGCTCCGAGTGATAACGCGCGGTCAATCACTCCGACTTTTTTTCCTTTCAAAACTCGCGCAAGTTCTTCGCTTGGAAACGGGCGATAGCATCGCAAGTGCAAACACCCGACTTTTTTTCCTTTTTTGCGGAGTTCTTCAACGGTTGCCTTGGCATTATCCATGGCGCTTCCAAGTCCAATCAAAACGATTTTCGCGTCCTTGACATGGAATTCCTCGAACAATCCGTAGGAACGCTTGAATTGTTTTCCGAATAGTTTTCCAACTTCGAAAATCGTTTTTTTGGATGCAATCAAATCGTTGTGCAGGTCTTCGCGGAATTCCTGGTAATATTGCGGAGCGGTATAGGCTCCCAATGTAATTGGGTTTTCAGGGTCGAGTTTAAAGGCGGGCTTAAACGCCGGCAAAAACGATTGGGTTTCTTTTTGGCTGGGAACATCCACTTGTCCGACCGCGTGCGTCAAATAATGGCCGTCCAGGCACACCATTACGGGCAGATTGGTTTTTTCCGCGATTTCAAAGGCTTGAATGGTGTTGTCCACGGCTTCTTGATTGTTTTTGCAGTATAATTGTATCCAGCCGGTGTCTCGCTGGCTGATGGAATCCTGTTCGTCGTTCCAAATGGATAATGGCGCGGAAACCGCGCGGTTAGCAACCGCCATGACAACGGGCAATCTCAGTCCCGCAACCGCAAACAGCGCTTCGTGCATTAATAAGAGTCCCTGCGAGGAAGTCGCGGTAAAGCTTCGGGCACCTGCCGCGCTTGCGCCCATGACCGCGCTGATGGCTGAAAATTCGGATTCAACTGCGATAAAATTCTTGATTTCGCCGTTGGCAAAAAACCGGTCCATTTCTTCCACAATCTGCGTGGCAGGAGTAATGGGATAGCAGGCCACGACTTCGGGCCGGCAGTTTTTCGCGGCTTCGGCAACCGCTTCGTTTCCACTAATCGTTTTGACGACCATTTTCAGTTCCCCTTTTTTGCAACCAGCGAACCGAGCAGGTAGCCAAATAACGCAAAAAGTGCAAAAGAAATAACTAAAATAGATAATGCCTTTAGCGCGTAATCGGAAGGCGGTCCTAATAGCATTAACAATTCGTTCAATATTCCAAATATTCCTCCGACAACCAGTCCGTATAACGCGAATTTTTTATTAGTTTCATTAAGTTTGAAATTCATCTTTTCACCTTTTTTCTGCTTCTCGTTCCATCTTGATGCATTTTACGGGGCATTCGACCGCGCAAATCCCGCAGCCCTTGCAATAATCCAAATCAATAACCGGAATTTCTTTTGGGGTTCCCATGATTCCTTCGGGGCAAAAATTTTGGCAGATTCCGCATTTAATGCATTCTTTAGCATCCACTTTAGGCTTGTCAACACTCCATTTTCCGGTCTTGTTGACAACGGTTGTTCCCGGCTTTGCAATCGCGAATTTCATTTTTTTTCACCGCTTGTTTTTTCAAAGCATTCCTGAACGGCTAAAATGTTTTGGGACGCGATTGTTGAGGGAAAGCGGCTTGAAATCGCTTTTTTAATGCTCTCGATTTTTACGATTCCGGTTATTTTGCACAACGCCCCGAGCATTACGGTGTTGGTAATCGGTTTTTTTAGATATTTAACCGCGATTTGAGTTCCATCCACGATGAAAACAAAATTGCTCTGCAGATTCAATTCTTTTTTAGGCTGATTTGAGTTCACAATCAGTTTTCCGGTTTTTTTCAGCCCAGCTTCGACTGAAACTTCCTGCAAAACCGACGGCTCGGCAACTACTATGATATCCGGCTCGTTTATTTCCTCATGAATCGCAATCGGCTTGGAATCGATTCGGCAATAACTGGTAACCGGCGGCCCGCGTTTTTCCGAGCCGAAAAAAGGCATGGCCTGGCTAAATTTTCCTTCCAAAGCCGCGGCTTCGGCCAAAAGTTCGGCAGCGGTAACGATTCCCTGTCCCGCCCGTCCATGAAAACGAATTTCAATCATTGCATTTCCTCTTGGAACTTTCTTTTTCTCGAGCTTTTTTGCACGACGCAAAAAAGGCTGCTGGAAGCATTTTTTTTCCCAGGCTTTTTTCCGCAGAAAAAAGGCTGCGGCCATGAAAACGAATTTCTAGCATAATTTTATTTAATCTTAAAAATTTTACAGTGCAATTCTCACTGCAATTCTATGACCATTGCCAAAAGCACTATTTAAACATATTGACAATTGTCAAAGGAAATGACGGCGATTAACGTAAACCTGTTTTTGGGTTAATTTCCGAACCGGATGGCGTCTACGGGGTCCAATTCGGCTGCGGTTTTGGCGGGCAAAATGCCGGACAATAATCCGACCAGCATGGAAAAGCCGACGGCAAATAAAATCGTGGCCAAAGATACCGTGACGGGCAATTCGAATCCTGCCAAAGTTGCTATGATAGATGCCAATTTTGCCAATCCGATTCCAAGAACGGTTCCGATGACTCCGCCGACTAATCCCAAAAGGATTGCTTCGGTAATGAAAATGGAAAGAATTCTGGAATCGGTTGCGCCAATCGCTTTCATGATTCCGATTTCTTTGGTGCGCTCCGACACCGACATAAACATGGTGTTCATGATTCCTACCGCGCCGACCAAAAGCGAAATCAGGGCAATGCCGACCAAAACGACCTGAACAAGGCCGATGACGCTTCCCGCGGTTTCGCCGACCTGCTTTGCGCTTAACACCTGAAAATCTTCCTTGCTATGGCTGCGTTTTAAAATGCGCGAAATGCGGTCTTTGGCGTCATCCAATCCGACGCCGGGAAATAATTTGACAAAAACCCGGTTGGGCAATACTTTTTGGCCGGTAACGGTTTCCAATGTTCCGATGTTCATGATAACCGCTTCATCAAACATGCCGCCGACAAACGTGTTCGCGGATTCTTTGGTGGTTCCGACCACCTTGAGTTTTTTTCCGTTGACTCCAAGCGAACTGGTCACATGAATAGGCCGCTTGAATTTTTCTTCGGAAAGTTTCGGTCCGATCATAATGCCGGTTTTATCCTGACTGTTCAAATAGCGCCCTTCTCCGAGAGAAACGATTCCCGAACCGCCCAGTTTGAGCATCTTGTCGGCATCCAGACCGATAGCCATAATGGTTTTTTTTTCGCCCTTAAATTCCACAAAAACCGTTTGGATAGCCAGTTCCGCGGCAAAGTCGACTCCGCGGACGCTTTGAATCGTTGCAACATCGCCGCTTTGAAGCTTGACAAAAGCGGAATCCGTAAAGTTTTTTCCCGGCAAAACAATCAAGGTGTCGGTTCCGAGCGATTCAAACTGGCTTTGCACCGAACTGGTCAATCCTTCGCCAAGCGAAATCAGCGCAATGATGGCGGTAATTCCCAAAACAATTCCCAACACCGTCAGGTTGCTGCGAAATCCCTGCCCCCGAAGATTTCGAACCGCGGTTTTGATGGTTTCCAAATCAAACATACAATCACTCGTACCGAATCGCTTCAACGGGGTCCAATCCGATTGCTTTTTCCGCGGGAGCAACTCCCGACACGACCCCTAAAATAAACGAAAACAACACCGCTCCTATCAATAAAACCGGATTAAGGACAAACGCCAGTTCAAATCCCGCATTGGCCGCCAATCGGGTTACAATCCAGGCCAAAATAACGCCGAACCCCGTTCCAATCGCCCCTCCAATGGCTCCGACAATGCCGGCTTCCGCCAAAAAAATGCTGCGAATCAATTCGTCGGTCGCGCCGATGGCTTTCATCGTCCCGATTTCGCGGGTCCTTTCGGTAACCGCCATAAACATGGTATTCATGATGCCGATTCCGCCCACCAAAAGCGCAATCGCCGTAATCGCGACCACAAAAATCTGAATCACGCCCAAGACCTGCACCGCGCTGGTCAGAAGGCCTTCCGTGGTAAAAACCGTAAAATTCTTTTCGCCGTGATCGCGTTCCAAATCCTGCTCGATTTTTCTGGCAACCTCGCTTACATGCTCTTTTCCCGTCACTTTAACCGCAAATTCCGCCGGGTCTTTTTCACCCAAAAAATCCTTGACGACATTCTGGCTGGTGTAACCCATATTGAAAAAACCGAACGTGCCAAAACCCATGTCGGATTGCTTGGAAATGCCCACAATCTTGAATTTTTTCCCGTTGATTTCAACGCTTTGCCGCAATTTTAAATCGCTTGAAAATGCGTCCGTCAAAAAATTGTCATACACCACAAGCGCGTACTGGTCGTTGTCCGTCAAAAATCGCCCCTGGGACAGGTCCAAAAACCCGATTTCTTCCATGTACTCGAAATCCTCGGGCAGTAACCCCATAACCATCAGGCTTATTTCCTCGTTTCCTTTTTTGGCAATCACGCTGGTTTCATAAAAAGGAATGACTTTTTCAACAAACGGAATGCGTTCGATGATTTTCTGGTCGTTTTCGGAAAGCTTGGAAAACATGGTTGCCGACATGGTTCCGCCGGGCTCGACAAAAATATTGTTCAGTCCGAGCCCCTCAAAGGATTGCTGTATCGAGGCATTCAATCCTTCACCCACCATAAATAAAGTGACAATCGCCGCAATGCCGATGACGATTCCTAACAAGGTCAGATTGCGGCGCAAGGCCTGGTTTTCAAGGTTTCGAAAAGCAACCGCCGCGATTTCCGGATTGGTAATCACATGGAAAAAAGTCCGCAACACCAAAAAAATCAGGCGAAACGGATATGACACCTTGGAAACCAAAGACACGAATTATCCCTCTGTTGCTTGAAAATAACACCGCAAACTATTAAGGAATAGCGTTTCATTGGCAACCATATTTTTATGGAAAAAAACGCGGATAAAAAGCAAAGCAAAAAATTTCACCACTGTTTCAAATCTGGACTGAAAAGGCTTCAGAATAACCGTCCAAAAACGGATAACCGAACAGTTTTTCGGACAATCCCAGCCCCCTTTACCCGGCAAAGGCCAGCACTCCAGAATATAGGTGTTACGATTTTTGTATCGCTTTTGGCATAAAGTTATACTGTTTTAGTATCACTTTAGAAAGGTTTATTTGCTTTCCAAGAAAACTTTGTTTCGCGGCTTTTTGCATTACGGCAAAAACCCGGGAAAAACTTCGCTATTTACTCTCCAAAAAAACCTTATATGCTTTTTTGGCCTGGTACAAATCGACTTTGGAAACGAGTTCGAACGGCGAATGCATGGCCAGTACGGGCGGCCCGATGTCCACGATTTCGCAGCCGTATTTGGCAAAGTATTTGGCGACCGTTCCGCCCCCGCCTTCGTCGACTTTTCCAAGTTCGCCGGTTTGCCAGACCACATTATTGTCGTTGAACAGTTTTCGGATAAAAGCCATGAACTCCGCATTGGCGTCGGAGCCGTCGTATTTTCCCCCGACACCCGTGGATTTGGAAACCGAAACGCCAAAACCCGTCACGTTGGAATTTTGGATGTCGAAAAATTCCAGGTATTTGGGGTCAATGGAAGCGTCCACGTCCGCGGAAATCGCGTATGATTCCGCCAGTACATCCATCGCCGATTTGGAGCATTTGGTTTTTTTTGCGAGTTCTTCGATTACGCGCTCCAAAAAAAACGATTCCGAACCCGTGGCACCCGTGCTTCCAACTTCTTCCTTGTCCATCCAAAGAACCATAATCGTGTGTTCGGGAATTCCCTTGACATCCAAAATCGCGGATAACGCGGCAAACGAACCGGCACGGTCATCGTGGCCATACGCGCCGATCAGCCCCTCGTCAAAGCCCACGTCGCGCGCCTTGACGGACGGAACCAATTGCAGTTCCGCGGAAAAAAAATCTTCTTCAATCATGCCGTATTTTTCGTTCAATAATTTGAGCAGGTTCAGCTTGATTTTTTCCGTCGCGTCTTTTTCCGCAAACGGAATGGACGCGGCTACGGCGTCCAATTGTTCGCCGGTCACGGCATCCGCTATTTTTTTTTCGGCAAAAACCTTGTAGCCCACGTGCGGCAACAGGTCCGGAATGCAAAAAACGGGTTCCCCGCTTTTTTCGCCCAGATTGATTTCGAGTTTTTTTCCGTTTTTCAAAAATACGACGCCGTGCAAAGCCAAAGGCTCGTTGACCCAATGATATTTTTTGATTCCGCCGTAATAATGCGTATTAAGCATGACCAATCCGCTGTTTTCGTACAGCGGATTGATTTTGAGGTCCAAATGGCACGCATCAACGTGGCTAATCACCAGGCGCATCCCGTTTTCCAAGGCGTGCTTTCCCAGTACGATAAAACCGATGTTTTTGCCTTTGTTTTGCACCCAAAAATTCGAGCCGGCTTTTAGATTCGACTGTTCCATTCCAATAAATCCTTTTTTTTCGGCTTGGCGTTTTCCGAATTCCACGATTTCGCGTTCGGTTTTGTAATTCGACAAAAATTCCTTGTATTCGCCGGCGAATTCAAAAACGCGGTCGTGTTCGCCTTTTTCAAGTTTTTCCCACGCGCTTTCGCTTTTTAACGCGAGTTTTTCCTTTAAGATTTCGGATTCTTTTTTTTCTTTTTTTTCAGCCAAACCAACCAACCCCAAAAAACGCCTTTTTTGAACAATCAAAAACCACCGGTTTTTGACGTAGCGAATTCCCAATTATTCATCTTTCAAAACAGGGGATTCGCTTGATTAAAAAGACCAAAGCTTTTTTAAAAACCAAACCCCTATTTTAAGCGAAAAACAGGTGAAAAAATGCGTTTTAGCGCCGAAAAAAAGGATTGGAGCCAGTTCAAAGGCAATGCCTTCCCAAAGGCGCAAGCGGAATCGGAGTGCGATTATCGGTTGAATATTTAAAATCGATTTAGGGATAAAAATTGCTGTGTTGCATGATTCTGAAGTTTTTCGGGTTTTCTGAAAAACCCGGTGCAGTTATGCGTTTTCTCCGTATCTTTTGACTTTTTGGTACGCCCAGAACTTGATGGCTGCCTCTTGCGTCATGCCTAACTCACTAGTGGC
>JAZDJR010000030.1:0-22905 GCA_043803815.1 Microcaldota archaeon
GTGTACCGGTGACCCCAAAGAACTATATCCCCCTTTGCCCCAAAACAATTTGGGCAAAGCATTCAATCACCAAAATAAGAATGCTCGCCCCCTAAAAAATTAGACCTTTAAAAACCAACCGAGTTTGTCAGGAGTTCCCGACTCTGGGACAAAAGTAGGCTATTTTGAGTTTGACAGCATGCGCCTCGACAAGTACTACTCGTACCAATCCATCTTTGCTTGTGTGGGTAAGCAAACTCGTGTCATAGTCATTCCGAAAAAGAACGCTACCGTTCGAGGACCCAAGGAATGAAAACGGCTCATTCTTGACCTCATAACCGCACCATTCTCATTCTTGGCAGAGTACTTTAAACGGGTACGAAGCAAGTACAACTTTTCCAAAGACAAACGACGGTTCGGCAGCATACGACAGCGGCTCGAAGAACGCATCATAACCGCGGCCTTCAGCCGAGCCACCCTACACAACTACTCAGCCCATCACATGAACGGCTGAGTTTTGTCCCAGAGTCGAGAATGACCTTTAAACTGCGAATTTGACCAAAATCCCGCATTCAGAACTTTTTAAACGCAGGGTAAAAAAAACCAAGGTATTTATTATGGGTTTTCGTTATTTTGGTGATTAGCATGGATTCCAAGGAACAGTCGCGGGTTCGGTTTTTGGTTTTGGTGGCCATTATTGTATTAGCTACGGTATTGCTGTTTCAGTTAAAGCTGGCTAACCCAAGCGGCTGGGCCTTATTGAAGCCGTAAAGCGGCGATTAGTGGCCGGCCAAAACTGTTTTTTGGCAAGGCGGGCTTTGCGTCATCAGTTATAAAACGCAGTATTTTGGGGTTGTGTCGAGGTGGTGTTCGTGGTGGGCGGTGTTGAGTTGGACAAAGTTTTCGCTGATAACGCGGGCAAAAGACTCGGTCTTTTGGCCCGCCGGGTGTTTGCAGTTTAATGGTTTGGTGTACCGTCGTTGGAGGCAAGAGTTGTAGGTTTCGCTGTTGCTGCGGGGGTGGTAGCCGCGCAGCCATTCTTGTGTGTTGGTTACGCAGTCGTAAATCATGTCGCGCCACGCAGGTATTCCTTTGGGTGCAAGTGTCAGATTTTTTTTTACAAAAAAATAAGGGGTTGCTGTTTGGGCAACCAGTCCAACGTTGGCTCGGGAGATGAACCCGGCGTCAAACTGGGCTTCTTCAATGTAATCCTCGTGGACATCCAAGGTCTGTTGCCAAAGTTCCGGTAATATAGGCGCGTCGTTGATGGGTCCGGACGGCGAAAACTCGAATGCCGTGCAAACATGATAATGGTTGGCTATCATTAAGGAAGCCATGGCAAAGTCTTTTCTTTTTTCTTCATCCAGTTTGTCCCGCGAGTAATGAACGTGGTTGTTTTTCTTTTGTCCGGTACTGTCACCGGAAAAACTTTTTTCGTGTCCTTGTACCGCCATGCTCGTTTTTTTGTGAACCAGTCGCAACAAGGCTTTGACTCGTTCGTCGTAATAGGCTCGACCAATGGTACGTGGGCTCATTTCAGAAATCATGCCCAAACGAGGCCCTAGAATGTTGACCCAATCGGAAGCCGTTCGTTCATCGGCCTGCAAAAACTCGGCTAGCAAAACGGCTTTGGCTTTTTCATGAACCGTAAAGTCTTCGTTGTCCCAACTTTTTTTGACATGCTGCTTAGGCAGTTCGTACTCGTCAATACTGTCCACGTACGACTTGATAAGATTCAAAACATTGGTGAGTTCTTTAACTCGAGCCCGATTGTAGGATGCCCAGTTTCGCTGCGTTTCTTTTTTTGGTTCGTACGGAAACTTTCGCTCCGTAACCTGCTCCAACAAGTCAGCCAAAACGCGTACCGGCAGTTTTTTCATGCCAAAAACAACGCCGAAAGTCTTGGCATGATTTTCGGTACATAAAAGCAAACCAGAACAGGCCCTTTTTAGCCAGCCAACCGGCTAAAAAACCAAAGATGCAAAGCCGGCAAGGCGGTTAGTTTTTTATAGAGCCCCGCGGTTGTAGTTACGGTGAGTTTAGTGAATGACAGTATTCGTTTTTTTGAATCCAAAAAAAGGGATTTAAGGGGGTATACTTTAATCGAGGGATTCCCCGGAATGGGACTTGTGGGAACCATTGCGGCCAAATATATGGTTGAAAAACTGGAATTTGAGCTCATCGGCCATATCGATTCGGATTTTTTTATTCCGTTAATCCAGATTCATAAAGGACTGCCCTTGCATCCCTCGCGGATTTACGCGAACGATGACTTGAAAATGGTGATTTTTATTTCCGAGCAGGTCATTCCGCGCCAGGAAACGTACGGAATGGCGCGCGCCAGCATCGATTGGTACAAGGAAAAGGGAATCGGCCGCGTTATCTCGCTTGCCGGAATCAACACGGGAAACGCCAATGACAAAAAAATTTACGGAATCGGCTCCAACCCAAAAACAATCAAGCTTTTGGAGGAAAACGAAATCGAAGTGATTCAGGAAGGAATCACGACGGGAATCACCGCGATTATTTTACTGGAACTGGACCACGAAAACATCGACGCATTTTCGATTATGGGCCCGGTTTCCATCGGAACGGATTACAAGGCTTCCGCGGGATTATTGGAAAAGCTTTCCAAAATCTTAAAACTGGAAATCAACACCGCGCCGCTCTTAAAGGAAGCCAAGCAAACCGAAAGCGAACTGCTAAACCAGATGCAAAAGCTGCGCGAGAGCAGCGACACCATGCAAAAAACGGAAGACCATGGTCCGGCCATGTACACGTGAGGAAACCCGATGATTTTTTTCCGAAAACGGCCAAACAAGACGGCTTCCAAAGCCTTGGCGTCGGTCAAGCCTGCCGAAATCAAGCGAAAGCTGGCCATCATCCGAAAGCGAGCTGAATTCCGCATTACGCACGAACCCAAGCAACGGGCAACGCTGGAGACCGAATTGGACCGGCTTGAAAAAGCGCTTGCAAAAGACAAAATCAAGTTTGACCCTACGGACGAAAACGACCTGATGAAAGGCCTTCATTTAAGCAATCTGGATTCGGTCCGCAAAAACGTCCGGTTGTTCGGCGGAAAAGGAAAAGTTCTTGACCAGTCTTATAATGTCGGCGAGCTTTTTGAAAACGTATTTCGCCCAATAAAGACGTTTCGCAAAATGTGGAAAGAATTCGGGATTTTGGTTTTGGTTGTTTATCCGATAAAAACCTCCCTGCGCGTGGTTTTTTTGGTTCCTCGGGCTTTGGGCCGCAGCCTTGCGAGAAGCATCTGGTACCGGCAGATGAAAAACGAGTCGACCGCTTTTAAAAAAGACGCGGAAAAATTCCAAAAAGAAAAAGGAAAACCCATGCCCATTCTTGCATACAAGCTTTATTTTGGCAGTGATGATTACAAGAAATATTTAAAAAAAGAAGCTGCCGAACAAAAGAAAAAAGCGGCGTAACTTCCAAAAAGAAAAAAATTATTCGAATTTTTAAATTCTGATTTTAAAAAAAAGAATTTCTTTTTTGTTATTTGGGACCGCTGAAAATTTGTTCATTCTTTTTTGGATTTGGTCCGGATAACCGTAATGGTTCCGATTAAGCCGAGGATGAACAAGGCCAGCAATAGAGGGTTTTCTGGCAGGGAAGGCAGGTTGAATCCGTTTCCTTTGTCTCCGCCGATGTTCAGGTTCAATAGGTTGCCGGTTGCCTGCGTAGAGACTTTTCCATCGGGCCCTACCTGGGTGCTTAAACCGTTTTGCTTGAATGCTTCCAATAATGGCAAGAGTTGCGCGTTTTCGGTGTACCATAGGCCTTTGTTGGGGTCGTACCAGAACGCGCCTTTGTCGCCTTGCGCGCTGATTAACGGTTCTGGCTGGCCGTTATAGGTAAGTATCGGCTTTCCGCCTTCGGATGAAAAGTCCAGGGTATGCTCTTTTCCGTCCGCGGTTGTTATTTTAACGCCGTTGGGGGTGGGTGTAATCGAGGTAATGGGCTGGTCGACGAGTGTTTCGCCGGTGTTTTTGTCGATGACTTTGAAGTAATCCCGGCATTTTCCGTTTTCCAGTTTCGAGTAAAAAATGAACCGCTTGCTTGGCGTGTCGAATATTTTGTAGGGCCCAAAGTTTTGCAGGCTTTGGTTGAATGCCGCGACTTTGGAAGCGTCCAGTTCGGAGTTCGGATTGGCGAGCGCTTCAAGGTTAATCGCGGGTTCCGCGCACTGGTTTTCGGGGTTGACGGAAGTGGTCGGCGTTGCACGCAGCCCTTGCACTTGATTTTGGTTCAGGATGGTTTTTTCATTGCGCTTGAGCCAGACCAATAATTCGTTGGTTTGGGGATTGTACAAAATGACGCCGTTTTGAAACTGAATGCTTTGCATATGTCCCACTTGGGGGTCGCCGTCGACGGAAGCAATGAGTTCGGTAGTGGTGTCCGACCATACGTCCGCGTGCGAGTCCGGTCCGTCCGCGACTTTGCGGGGAATTCCTTCCGCGGTAATGCGCTGGCTTTCAGGCTGGGAAAAAATCTGGGGATGCGTGTCGGTTACAATGGCCTGCGTCTTTCCGAATACTTCGCTTAGGTTGTCGCCGGCCATCCCGACGCCGGTCTGAGCTTTTACCCCTTCGCGAATGCAATTGAGAACCTGCGGATGCAGCACATAAGTGTCGCCGTCGACGTTCATGCGGAAAATAATGGTTTTTTCGTCCGACGGCAATCCGATTTTGGTAATCATGCCGGGGTATTCCATAGCCGGAATGTTGCTGTTAAGCGTTGCAAACCGCGTGATGTCGGGGTCGGTAATGACGGGTTTTCCGTCGACCAAGACCTGTCCTTTTTTGAAATCGTTTTTGACGTTTATTTTGCCGTCCGTGATGTCCTGCTCCCCTTCGGTGCGGTATTTGCTCGGCGTCAGTTCGCTTCCGCCTTGCAGCCACAAATAAAACAAGTGGGTTCCGGAAAATTGTCCGCTGGTCTGGCCGTTGGTCGTAAGCACGCCTTCAACCAGGTCCTTGGTTTCCGCGTTGCTGATCAAATCGTCGATTTTCTGCTTGGCATCGTTGGCGGCTTGCCCTGTCCAGCTGTTGGTGTCGCCTTTGAGAGCTCCTAAGACCCTGTCGCTTCCTTCTTTTACTGCGTTGGCGACTTTGTTCGTGCTTTTGTCCGCCGGGGTTTCGGCTTTTTTGTCGGATTGCGGCGCGGGCGAGAAAAAGTGGATAAAATAGCCTTCCTGCGCGTCCACGCAGTCCTGTAGTTGGGGCGCAAGCAAAGTTTGCTGCAAGGCGCTTCCCAAAAATCCCGCCCAGGTGAATACCGCGTATCCGAGGGTTTCCATTCCGACGAGCACCCCGCCGACGGAGGCGTCTTCGGGAAACACTGCGCCGATTATTGGAATGCTTTTGTTCATTTTTTTAACGAGGTCCTGGCAGGTTGTTTTGTTCCTCACGGCTTCGTCCAAATCGATGTGGCCTTTGGCGATGTCTTTGGTCTCGCCGCTTAAATTGGTGCGGGAAGCGTAGGCAATCAGGGTTTGGCCGATGTCTTTTTGGTCGTTAGGGGTGTCTTCCAAAAAAAACGACTGCAATTTTTGAGGGGAGAAAAAGAAAGGGGAAAAAAGGAAAGTTCCTTTGTGCTGCAGGGAAATTTTGCAGAGACTGCAGTCTTCGGGCCCCGACGTGTACACGGCAAGGCTTCCGACTTCGCTTCGCGCTTCGTTATGCGTGATGCTCTGGTAAAAGTCGTTGATGGGATTGTATTCCTGCGATAATTTGTCCAGAATCACTTTCCAGGGAAGCTTGTTCAAAAAGGCGACAAAGATGTCGCCTTGGTCGCTTCCTTCGTTGGAAAAAAAGTCGATGTAGGAAAATTTGTACAGGTCGCTGTCTCCAAGGTCCAAGGAAAGCGTTTTCCAGGTGTCGGGCAGTTGGTAAAGCGAAATGGCTTCCTGTCCGAATCCGCGCTTAAATCCCCAAAACGCGAAAGGATAAGCGGTCAGTTTGGCGCCGCCTTTGGGGGACAAATACGATTTGATTATTTGATTTTCTTTGGCAAAGTATTGGTCCAACAAGCTGCCCCAGTGTTCGCGGTTCTGGAATCCTTTTTCGCGCAGTACCTGCTGCATGAATGTCAGGTTGTTGGCAAAGTTTTTGAGGGGCTTTGCGCCTTTGGTTGTCATCATCAGGTCGGCCAAGTCGTCGGCGGATAATTGCCTCGCGGGCTGCCATTTTCCGGTAAACAGTTCGACATCGCCGCCGCTTTTTTTGAGGATGTAAGCGAGGTTTCCTTTATTGAACGGAACGCTTTCGCCGTTTTCGAGTTTGGCAAACGCACCCGCATAATTGTTGTTTTGGATGGCTTCTTCCAAGGCGTCTTTGGTCAGTTTGGCAACGGATTTTTCGGGCTGCAGGGTGTACAATTGGAGCTTTCCGTCAACGGATGTCAGGCTGGTCCCCCATTTTTTTCCCGTTCCGGTGAGCCATTTTTCGTCGAAATGAAAGTGGCCATCTTCGGCCATTTTGTTAAGCGCCAGGTCGTAAAAGTCCGAGTTTTGCGCGAGCTGGGTAAATTCGCCGTCGGATTTTTGAACCGCGTATTTTTGCCAGTCCACGCTTTTGTGGTTCAAGTGCCATTGCGGAACATCGATTCCGGTCACGTCATCGATTTGGTCCCAAAGTTTTCCCTGAGTTGCCGCGAATTTTCGCTTTGCGATAATATACCCCGGGTCGGTTGCCAAAAGCCCTTTGGTTGCCGCCTTGAATTCGTCTTCCGCCAATTGGCGTTCCAGTTCTGTTGAGCGCGCGATGTTTTTCATATTGGTGACATAGTTGTAAACGTTTCCGCGCTCGATCGGGTCGGTAATCGGCGCGAGTTCTTTCTGAAAGGTCGGGTTCCACCACGCGGAAAATTGCCCGCCTTCCAGCACGGCTTTGTCGCTTACCAATTTGGCGTCAAACATCACGCTTTTGGTCCGCAATTGGGCGAGGTTTCGCTTGGTCAGCTCATTAAAGGCGAACTGGTTCGGCCGCTGGTAAAGGCTGCGGATTCGTTTTCCCAAAGCGGAATCCGAGATTTTGGGGATAAGGTCGGAGCGGATTTTGGCATAGCCGAATGCGCGTCCGGCCTGGTTTAAAAAAGTGGGACCAAACGAGCTGAGCAGGGTAAAGCCGCTAGAATACGCGTTGAACATTTTGTCAAACATGGAGTACGTGTTGATGTAGCATGCGGCATTCGTGCAGTTGGAATTCATGCTCGCGGAAAACGAGTCGGTCAGAATCGAATTGGGGATTATTTTTCCGCGGATGCGCTCCGCGAGCTGCACGGGAACCTGATTGGTGTCCGCGACCTGCAATAAGGAAGCGCGGACGTCGGCCAGGTCGCTTGGGGGAATTCCCTGGATTGAAACGTTCGCGTCGTTCATTTTGAATTTGTTCCACAGGTGCGAAAAAACGTTTTTGTAATTCTGAACAATGCCGCTTCCGCTGTTGCGCAGTTCCATGTTCTTGCCGAGGACCGAGCAGTTTTTGGTCATGTCAAGGCAGCGGCCCGCGCGGACCGAATCGTTGACCAGCAATCCGAATGCGAATGCGCCCGTGGAAAAATTGTTCAGCAGGTGTTCGATTTCGGCGGGGTCTATTTTTTGGTTGGGAATTTTTTGCTTGATGGCCAAGTCGCCTTTTTCATCCGGAATAATCACGTTGTTTTGGTCGAGTGTTTCGCGGTTTTTTTTGGCGGGCTTTCCCGCGTCGATTTGTTTTCCGACAAATCCTTTGCGAAGGGTCTCGTCCCATAATTTGTTGCGCTCAAGCGGGGACAATTCCGTATTCGAGCAGGTGAATCCTGTGCGGCTGGGCGGATTGTACTGGGGGTTGACATCCAGCAGGCTTTGCTGCTGCTGGTTAAGCGGAATTTCCGCGGGAATATTGGGCCGGATAAACGGCTGGCCGGTATTGGGGTCGATGACTGCGGGGTCTTTGGCAATGGATTGCTGGACTTCGGGAATAAAAAGCGAGTTTAGCGGGTCGTTTGGATTGGACGCGGGATTTTGATTTGGGGTGCTTGGGGTATTTAACATCTCATTTAAAGCGCCGGAAGAATTGGGGTTGGAAGCGGGATTTGAACCCGAACCTGGCGCCGGCGAAGAGGCGGTTTGGGCGATGACTGACACCCACGGCGCGTCCAGTAAAATCAGGATTAAAAAAATGTGCATCCATGCCTGGTAATTCGCCAAAATCGCACCGTATTTAATTGGGATTTTGGTAATAAAAGGATTCGCTTGTTTGGGGTTTTACGCCCAATAAACAAGGTATATGAGACCCGGAATGGCCCAGGGAATCAAAAACAAAATCACGACAGTGGTAACCAAAACCGTCAGCCAAACTGCCCCGATTTTGGCGACCAATGGGTTTTTTGTTTTGGGGGAAAACCATTCAAAGAAAAATACTCCCAAAAATTCCAAGGGAAGCAATAACAGCGAGAAAAACAGGGCCAAGGCTAAAATTCGAATCAGAATAAGGCCGTAGGCAAACAATTGTTCGCCAAGGCCGGATTGCAAAGCTTGCGGAACGGTTCCCAAATCGCTTTCGCGGACCCCAATGCCTGCGGGAACAAAATACGCAAATATTAATACCACTAAAACCACCAAGTATGTGGTGAACAAAGCGGAGCGCAGCCAGGATTGCTTGTAACGCTTGGAAAAAAATCGGTGAAGCGGAGAAACCAAAAGCACGATTGCGATAATGGGCAGGCAATACAAAATCGTACCAACCAAAAGCGAAAACAGGGATGAAACCGCGTTTGAAACAAAATCGGCTGCCATATCAAAACACCAACAAAAAGGAAAAAGAACTATAAAATGGTTTTGGGTTGAAAAAAAAAGAGTTTTAGCTGAAAAAAGGATTTTGGGTTGAAAAAAGGGATTGGCTGAAAAAATGGCGGACATAATCGAATTGGGGCTATTTTTGTATTCTTTGGCTGGCAGCGCCAGCATCGGATACTGGATTTTAACGTCGTTTTGGCCTTCGATTCGGGACCGCGACCGTCAGTTTAAAACCGGCTTGTCCGTGGTGGTAGGCGGCTTGTACATTTTGCTGGTTTTTTTAATCGCCAGTTTTTTAGGGGCCGGCCATTACAACGGCTGGTCTTTTGTACAGGCATTTTTCTGGCTCGTGCCTGTTTCGTTTATCGTACTGGTCAGCATTTTGCTGGTCAAGCACATGGTTTTGGTCGGCAGGCAAATACAATCCGGCGAAATAAACCTGTTTGCCCCAAAAATTGAAATCGCCGCGGAAACCATGCCGTTGCAGGGAAGCGCAGAACTGGTTTCCGAACTCGCAAGCACGGTTCCGGAAATCGAAAAAACCGAAGTTCCAAGCCCAAGCGTTTCCAGCGAAGAGGTTCTTCCAAAATCCGATTCGAAAAAATCGGCCGCGGATAGTTCCGTTCCTGTTTCCGAAGTCGTGCCTGGTGAAAACGAAGAGGATGTCGCAAGCGAAATTAAAAAAATCATGTCCGCGGGAAGGTTTGAAGACCAATCCAAACCCGCGGAAACGGACGAAAAAAAACAGGAATCCAAAACAGCGGATTGGTCGTTTGAAGTCAAAAACGAAATGAATTCCGATTCCCAAAAAACCGGCTTAACTCAGGAAGAAATCGAAAAAATCAAGGCCGACCTTAAAAAGAAAATCAAGGACAGCCTCGGTCCGTAGCCAAGGTCCGGCTTAAATCCGTCTTTAGGGAATTTGAAAATCCAAAACAGTCGGTTTTAAAATCAATAAAATCCTTGTTCGTTACCTATGGCGGCTCCAGCAGACCAAAACAGCCTCTTTTCGAATCCGGGACAAGTAATCGGCCGGCTTTCGGACCAAGCCGCCAAATTTTTTTCCGAAAATACCCTGCTAATCGTTGGAATCGCCGCGGTGATTATTCTTTTAATTATTGTTTATTTTTTCGTTTTGCGAAAACGAAAAAACCGAGAACCGGTTCCGCGGGTTCCGCACCCGCCGCGGGCCAGAGGAACCGCTGAACCGACCGAAAATATTTCTTCTTTTGGAACTCGGATTGGTTCCGATGCAACCGTCCGACAAGTGGTTGATGCAATGGCAACCGGCCAGCCGGTTGCCGGCCAAACCCAACCAGCGGTTTCTCCCGTTTCCAACCAAAACAAACAAGCGCCGATTGAAAACCCGCTTCCGCAGGTTCCAAAAAAACAGGAAAAAATGCCGCGGCGCATGAAGCGATTTGAACGCAGGGAAAACGCGGCCGGCGAAAACGCATTCAGAGGGTATTCTTCAGCGGTTCCGGCCAGGCACGGCCGAAGCGAAGAACAAATTCCAGATTTGGATGTTTTGGCCGAAAATATCGCCGAAGATGCCCAGCGAAGCGAAGCGGTTGACCGTGAAATGCAGGAACTCCAAAAACGACTGGGCAAAATGCCCAATCCAAATTCTTCCGCCGCAACAGCAGTTTCTTCCGCGGGAACAAACGCGCAAGTCGGTTCCGGCGAAACGCCCAGCCAGCGTCATCATAGCCGAAGGATGCAAAAACAGGCCGAAACCCAAAAAGAAGAATCCTCCTCCCCCGCGGTTCCGACGGCTTCCATGGACGCGCTTTCCAAAGTCCAAAATATGGATTTTAAGGACTTGTTTGAAAACAAGGAAGGAAAAAACAAAAAAAAGAAGAACGAGCTGGACGATGTGGAAAGCGATTTGCAGGAATTGGGAGGCGACGCGGATGACAAGGACGGGGACGGAGAGCCGGAAACCTGCCCGTCCTGCCGCAAAGAAACCGAAAAAGTGCTGTATTGCCCCGAATGCGGCAACGCGTTCTGCAAAAACTGCGCGGCGGCGTTCAAGCGCAAGGGAAATGATTCCTATTTAGTGTGCCCGAAATGCCAGACCGAAGTCAAAAGCGGCTGAACCGTTTTTTAAAATATTTTTTGGAAAATTTAGTTGAAGCTTATTTGCAGGGATTTGGTATCCACAATCGTTCCGTTGACTTTGACATCGAAGTTGCAGGCGGTTGATGTACCTGAAGCCCGCAGACCGCTTTTGGACACTCGAAATGTTAATTCATGCGGAGCACCGGCGTTCAGGACAAAACTCGTGGAATTCAATTCGGAAATCAGGTTGCATCCGCCGGTTCCCGCCTGAACCGATACCTGAACATTTGAGTAATCGGTGGTAGACAAATTCGTCACCCGAATTTTTCCGATGAAGTCGGTGTATTGGCCGGGAGTCGTACTCGCATTCCAAGTCAGGGAAACCGGCTGGGGAATAAACGAAGCGGTCACGTTTCCGACGGGGCCTCCGGGAATGGCGACAAACGTGGCGATTCGGCACGCATCCTGGTTGGCATCGCAGCAATTCAATTTACCCAGCATGTATCCGGGGCTTTGCTCGATAATAGCCGCGCTGGGCCAAAGCGCAAAGTGAACTTCGCTTTCGATTTTATCAGGCGGGTCGTTTATGCCTTTGGCTTTGGCTAGGATAATATTGGAGGAAGCCTTGTTGATGTTGGGAATCGAAAACAAAAAATTGTCCACATCATTTTTGGTTGCGGGCTTGCAGTAATAAAAAATGTGGCAGCCGGGTTTGCCCGAGGAACACGAAACAGAGTTGTTTAGGGTGTCTTTGACATGGTTTAAGATGTCAGCCGGAGTCACGGTTCTATACCATAAAAAATACGGGTAGGGATTGATGAGCGGATTTCCGGAGTAAAAATAAAACGCGTAATCGCTGGTGGACGCAAGCGGTTTCATGATGGCGGCGATTTGGTCGCGCAAAATCGGCGCGGTTTCGTCCATCGCGCCGTCATCCGCAAAGTCTTCCTTGACCGCGGCCAATAAAAAATCGTATTCCGGAACCTTGTCGGTTGAAACGCACGGGTTTCCGGGTATTGCGGGGCAGCAGTCCAACGTGCACTGGGGATTTCGGGGAACGCTGGTGTACATAATGACTTTGAGCGCACTCGACGCGTAATCGCGGAACTGCTCGTTGGCGGCCTGCGTCGAGAAATTATTGCCGTACGAATTCGCAAAACCCAATAAGAACAACGCAAGGGTGCTGGATATCAAAAAAAAGGCGAGTGCATCCGCAACGGAGGACTGGCCTTTGCAATTGAGCTTCATCTCCACACCGCCACCGCGAGCAAAGCGGGCCGGATGACTCCGTTGTCGTTAATCGCAACGGGAAAATTAATACGAAGCAGATTATAGGAAGGCGCGTTTTTTTGGGTCAATTCGTCGGAATTGTTCTGGCAAATCAATACTTGCGGTTTGGAGGGAGAACCGTAGTCAAAAAGCGGGGGCTGGCAGTTTGTCCCCAGATTTGAATTGTTGCATGGGTCGTGTCCCTGCTGTTCCTTGAAAAACTGGTAATCCTGGTATTGGCCGGTATTGACCGGAATCTTGAACACTACCGCGCGGTACTTGAAATTTCTGACTTCCACATTATGGCACAAGGCATTCCATTTTTCGTAATTTTCAATCAGGTTGTCGCCTTTCAGTGTTTGCCCGATGCGCAAAAGCGCGAATTTTTGGTCAAAATCGATTTTTTTTTGGTCAAAAGCGTTAAACGCAAACGCAAACGCGCCGAAAAAAATGACCAACGCAAACGTCAGCGGAATCAGAGAAGGCAAATCATCGCCGATGGGGCCGATAAAACCCTTGCGGTTTAATTTCTTTGAAAATTTTTTTGCAAAACCCGATTTTGGCTTTTTCTCTTTCATTGAAACCCCGAAAAAATAATTAATCGATTTTTTTGATTTTCGCATTATGGATTTTTTTTGATTCCGATTTTTTATTTCCGTTTTATTGTTTTTTTTGACTCTTGTTTTACGGGCTGCAGTTGAACACTCCGTTTCGGCCCGGCTCGTTTTTGACTCCGATGAATCCGCCCGGTTTTCCGTTGATTAAAATATCAAAGTAGTCGTTGCAGTAATCATTTAGCGCTGCGCTGTCGCTGGAACAGGGAACCACAAACAATGTTTCGTTGCCCTCGAATGTTTCCTTGACCAATAAAATCGAATCTGTCGGGGAAGGCGCGGACTGCGGGTCGAGCACGCTATTGCCGTTGGGGTCGGTTACTTCACTGAACGAACCAATGATTGGGTTAAAGGAAAACAGCCGAATTTGGGCTTTCATCTGATAGGGCTGGCTTGCCAAAACGCGGCCTTGGGTAACGCCGGCCTTGCTTTCAAGCAGGGAATACACCAAAGTATTGGGAGAATACGACGGAAGAGTCGGGTCTGTGCCGGACTCGGGAATTTTGGATATGCGGACTTTAAAGTACACGCGGTTGGAACTGGAACCGCAGCCTTGCGAACAAAGATACGGTGGAATCGTCAGAGTGGATACATTGCACAGGTTTTGCGAGTTGACGTTGGTGCGCGTGTCTTCGGCAAAACGCGACAAAATCTGGCTCGCTTTGCGGTCGACCACGGACTGGTCGACAAAAAACGAAAAATACGCGACAATGGCGAAAATCGCGGTGACCATAATCAGCAGGTTAAGCTTGCTTAGAATAAAGTCCAGCATTCAAACCGTAAAACAAGACGGGTTTGAAGTATAAAAAAGCCGCGTTGGACTTGAAAAAATCGTTTTTTGGTTATCGGTTATTCAAATTGCTTGTACCATTTTTCGTATTGCTTGTGGCTTCCGGCAAACAGTATTTCGCGTGTTTTTTGCTTTTCCCGAAAACAAATGCGGTATTGCCCGGCTTCGACCACAAAAATCGGAACGCCGTGCTTTAAGTGGCGTGCCGTAATCAGGTGTTGGAGTTTTAGGATTTTTTTCAAAAGAATTTGCTGAACGGACGTATCCAATTTGGAAAAAAACTCGTCCCACCCCGCCGCATACAACAATTCAAACACGGCTTATCCCTTAAAACCGTATTTTTTCATTACCTGCTCTTGGGTGAATACTTTTCGTTTGCCGCTGTCGATTTCGTCGGATACCTGTTTGGCTTTTCGAAACGCCAATTCGTCTTCGAGCTCCCTGAGGTTTTTGTACACGTGATGCTCCTTGGCCAGCTCCAAAACGCCCTGGCGAATCACTTCGCTGCGCGTCTTATACAAGCCCGACTTGGTCAATCGCTCGATAATCAGTTCCTGCGCGGCATCAAACCGCACCAAGGTTTCACCCAAAAAAACCACCTATCAAAATGATAGGTCAAAAACTATATAAAACCATGGGAAACCCGGTTAATTTTTGAGATAAACGCAAAACGTGGGCACCGAGCCCGAACCGACGGTCTTGTTGACAATGGAATACGAGCCGCCGGGAATCAGGTAGCCGGTTTCCCCGTTTCCGATGTCTGTACTTGCGCCGACCTTAAAATCAATCAGGCTGTAGCCCGGTTTCACGTCGCAAGGAGGAGTGGGCGAAAAATTCGAGTATACGGGAACGCCTTCAATGCACAGGTCCTTGTTAAACGATTCGGACTGAAACGTAAAAAAAAGGCATTCGGTGTATACGCGGCTGCAAATTGCGGCGCAGCGGGCCTGCTGGCTGACCACGTTGAACAATAATTTTTTGGGTTTTTTAAACGACAAATTCGGGGAAAAAACAATGGACGCGGAATTTCCGTTGTTCGCGTTTTGAACGGCCTGAATAAGCTTGGTCATCTGGTCGTTGAGCTGGGACTCGGCCTGACGTTTGGTGACATAATCGATGGCTTGGGCGGCCATGAACAGGACAAATCCCATAATGACAACGGCAACCAGCACTTCAAAAGGAGCGGCTTCCTGGCCTCGTTGGTTTTTCATTTGGTTTCACGCGGCTTTTTCTTTAACGGTCTTGATTTGCTGCTGCGAACTCTTGAACATGGGCTTGACTACGGTAATCAGCAACAGCGCTGCAATAATCAGGACGATTAGCATGTAAAGCGAGTTCCATTCGCTTTGGCAGCGCTTTTCGGACAGCATGCGGCCGAGGTCTTTCATACCATTACCATAGGCAGTAACCGCTATTTAATGATTTTTGGGGCCTTAAAACCGGAAAAAACAATCTGAAAAAAATAATCAAAATCCAAAAAAAAGCGGGTTAAAAAGCGAAAATTAAATAAAAAAAATAATTAAAAAATAAAAAAAGGAAAAAAGGGAGTTTATCCCTTGACGATTCCAATGATGCAGTAAACGTTCGCGGTTGTTGGTGCTCCAGTGGCCCACTTGACGTTGGAAATTGGCATCGTAGCAATGCCCAATTGGTCGCTGAACGATTTTATGACATTGACGCGGGTATCATCCAGGCAAAAGGCCACAACTTTGACATCGCGCGCACTGTTTCCGGTATAACGTAATACGCCATTTGTATGATTAAAGAATCCTGTAAGAGCAGCATCAACCGCAGTGCCGACTTGTTTGTTATCAATTCCAAGTTCGGGCCCTCCAACTGTATAACTGACCACGTCGTCCGCAACCACCTTGATTTTTTCGGATGTAATCATGGTGCCTTGGCTGGTTTTGGCCTGGCTTAATTTGTCGCGCGCAATCACGGCGACTTTTTGTCCCGGCGGGCTGATAAGATTCAAAATCCCAAGCAATACGCCCAGAATCGCGATTGCAATGACCGCGGAAATCAATAACTGGAAAACGCCCGAACCCTGTCCTTTTCGATTAACCATGCTTGCACCTCAAGTAAACAAACTCTTCTATGAAGGCGTTTTTAGTATATAAATTTTGGGGTGACAATGGCGGCCGGTCTTATCCCGAAATAAGGTCATCTCTGGAAATTTAGCAAAGTCCGAAAAGGCCTTGATTTAAAAACTTTTAATCCGAGAACCGAACCGGATTTTACCCCGCTTCTTTTATAGTACTTTATTCCTTGTAGAAAACGAATCCGCCGAAGGAAATCGCATGGTGCAAAAATTTTTGGTTATTCTTGTCTTTTCAGCACTTTTTGTTGTCTTAAGCGGCTGCACCACTCCCGCGCCTGTTTGCGGCAATGGGCAATGCGAAAACCCCGAAAACGCGGAAAACTGCGCAGCGGACTGCCAACAGCAGGGATTCCACTTTGAGTGCTCAAACCAAAAATGCCAGCGGGTTTCGGGCCAGGGAAACAATTCCTGCGAAAGCGACAATGACTGCGCAATAGCCGCCACGCATCTTGAATGCCAAAACAACGCATGCCGAATTGTTGAAGGCGAAGGAGAAGACCAATGCCAAAGGGATTCGGACTGCAATGCATCCGGATGCATTGACTGCAGAGCGGTGCAACCGGAAACCTGCGCGGATTCCGACAATGGAAAAAATTATTACGAAAAAGGCACTGTTGCAATCGGAACAAAAACGTATTCCGATTCGTGCCAGGATGCGAACAAAGTACTGGAATATTATTGTTCAACCGCCACGCAACAACGGTCGGAACGGCACGTGTGCCCGAACGGTTGCAGCGATGGAAAATGCCAAATCGCATCGTGCACAGCCGGAGAGAAAAAATGCGAGCAAGACCAAGTGCTGAAATGCGGCACCAACAACGAATGGGCGCTTGAAGCGGAATGCTCCAACGGATGCCAGAATGCGGCCTGTGTTGCGGATTGGTGGTGCATGAAACGAAAAATGTATAACCGATTCATGAGCCCGGGCGGTATTTTTGAGCTTATTCCTGTGGAAATAACTGAAACAACGCCCGGTTCCGGAGAATACCAGATTAAACTGCGGTATAAAAACTCCGACAATGGTATTACTGATATCAAAACCGTTGGGGAAAAAACTTATCTGAGCGATGTTTTTGGAACGGACGATGCAGGAAAAAAAATAGATTTTGACCGCAATTATTTTGTGGACGAAATCGGTTTTGAAGCGGAAACCGGCAAGAAATACTGGTTCCTTGCAAACGATTCTTGCAATCCCTGCGAACCCGGACAGCTGGCCTGCATTGGAGCCCAACAGCAGCAATGCAATGCAGAGGGAAACGGCTGGAGCCTCAAAGAGAACTGCTTTAACAACTGTGACAATGAAGCCTGCCTTCCGCCCTGCACGCCGGGAGAGCAGAAATGCGAGGTGGGGGTCCTGCAAAAATGCACTGAAAAAGGAATCTGGCAGTTGAACGGTTTCTGCCCGTAAAATGGGCGGCTTTTTCAATCGCCATTACAAAAGCGGACAATAACACGAAAAACGATTCTGTTGAAATCCTTTTAAAATCCGCAAACCGGTTTTTTAAAATTCGCAAATTTTGCCGATTAAACCAAGTTTATTTTTTGATTTTGAGAAATTCCACAAGGATGGAATAAAAAATCCGGCGAACTGAACGGCTATCAAACGGCTTTTTTTATTGCCCGATAAGCCAGTGGCAAATGCTTGGAACCGAAGCATTGGGGAAGGCAAATGGGTAGTGCTTGTCAAGGACTGCCAAAAGTGACGCTGCACTGAATGGTTCCAGGACAGTTTGGCGGGTCGGGAGCCATTGTCCGGCAGATGAATATGACATCAGTTTGAAGGTCAAAAAGGATTTCGGCTTTGCGAATTGAATTATTATTGAGTGTACTGATACGGTCGTCGTATGAAGTAAATGTTATGCAAAGCGGGCCGACCGGGGTGTTGTGGCCTAAGCCGATTCCGGAAAAAACCGTTCCTTTGCGGAACAATAGTTTTTCGCGCAGCACTTCGTCCCCTGTAGGCGTGTTTAACGCGATTTTGAATCCGTCGTAAAAGCGCCCTTCGGATAATTGCCATTGGACGCTTCGCACGCTTTCCACCACGCCCAGCACCAAAATAAGGATTAACAGGCCCAGCACCGCGCCGATTAACAATTTGAACGGCTCGAACTGGCCGGACTGGTTAATCCGTTGCAAATTTATTTTTTTTTTCATAAAAATTATTTCTTTTTTCTTTTTTTTGAACTGTCCGCACCGCCGCGCTTCGCGACTGCTTTGGGTCTAATCCTTTGATTCAATTTTAATTTTTTTTAATTAATTTTTATTTTTTTTACTCCTCAAACCGGTTCTATTGAATTTTCAATTTTTTTATTCTTTGTTTTTTGCTTTATTATTTTTTTTGCTCTATTTTTTTTATCCTGTCAGGGAGGCGACGACGGTGTTGGAAGCAAGGACGCTTGCGATGAAAACCAGAATCGCAATCGGGAGGGCGCGTGACAAATTCATTTTGAACAGGGTGTCGTTGTCTTCCTGTATTTTGGTGTTAAAATAAGTCATGATGATGACGATTTCCATGACGTAAACCGCAACGATAATCAAAAACAGGCCCGGAGACACAAGGGATTGGAATATTTCGGCGCCGGGCGCGAGCTTTCCAAGGTTGCCCAGCTGGCCAAAAGCGCTGGTGTTGACAAGGCCGGTGGCAGCGGAACTGGAGCTGATGGTGGAAAAATCGAAATTGGACGTCAAATCGCTTTGCGCAAGGTTGGACAAGGTCAAAATAACGACTTTTTGGAGGCTGACCGTAATTCCCAAAATGACGGGCGCAATAAATGTAGCGGTGACCTGCATCATTCCCGTAATGTCCGCAACCAAAATAACCAGCAATCGCGAGACTTTTTCGGAATTGGTCAATTGAAGCGAAAGCGAAATTAAGGTGCGCGCGCCGACATTGACGCCTAACTGCACCGAGTCCACCAATAGTTTCATGGAAGTGGTGATAATGTTGGAGTTCAGGTTTTTGAGCGAGCCGAAATTGGAGTCAAAAATCGCGGCTTCCAAAGGCAGCCCTAAAACGCGGATGTTTTCCACGGTTTTGCCGTATATGCGTTCGGCAATCAGGGTGTTGGGCAAAAATCCCCTAGTGTGCTGCAATGCTTCTTCAACCGGCTTGTTTTCGCCCATGCGCGAAGCTAAAATGTACAGGCTGTCGCGGAATTCGCTTTCCATTTGGGTTATTTGTTCCTGCATTTTGCGTTTGTAGACGTTTCGGTAATACAGTCCCGCGCCGATTGAGGCCGTAATCGTAATGAGGCAGCCGAAAATCAAAAAATACGGGGTTACGTCGTTTCCGCCTTGCGCGAAAAACTTTTGGCGTTCCAAGGAAATTTCGGCTGCGACGCGTTCAGGGGAGGTCTGGCCGGAAGCCGAAAGTTTTATTTCAAGGGCTCCGCCTGGCTCGAAATAATCGCATTTTTTGACGTCGCGCTCCAAAACGTCGCAGATACTCTGGTCTTTTGGAATCAGAACGGTTTCTCCGACCGTGATTCCGTAGCTGCTTAAAAAAACCGAGGCGCCGATGCCGGCCGCAAGGAGAATAAAGACCACGAATCGCACGTCCAAAAAGCCCCTGCCGATTTTCATTTTCCATTTTTTAGGCAGGTCGGGATGGTCGTCGGGGATTTCGGGGGACTGGTAGGTGGGCGGCCTTTTTTTGATGACGCTTCGCGCAAACAAAAACGCGGCAGCCGGAATGACGATGTTGTAAATCATGATTAAAATGTCCGCGCGCGCCAGGGGCTGTTTTGAAAACGCGCCGCCGACCGGTAAAATAATAATCAGAATCAAAGGCAACAACACTCCGAGGTAAAACAAAAAGACCGAGGGCTGGGACAGGTCGCGCGCGTATTGTTCCATTTTGTTTTTGACGGATTCCAATAATTCCACCATGGTCTTGTCCAATAAGGCAAAGCGCTTGGCTTCGGTATCTTCCAAAACGGATGCGCGCACCATCATCAGGGAACGCTTAAATTCTTCGGAAAATTTTCCCCAGCGGTACGCCAGGGCATCCATGGCTTCGGCCAGGGTATTGTAAACGCCCAATTGCACGTCCCAAATCGCTTTTTTAAAATCTTCCGCTATTTTTCCGCGGCCGTGTTCCGCCGCAAACTCGACTGCTTTTTCCAGGTTGGGAACCAGTTTCATGCTCATGGTCAGGTAACCGATGATTTCCGGAACATAAGTCAGGGCCTTGATCTGCTCGTCCGCAGCGGCTGCAAGAGGATACTGCTGCACGTACCGAACGACCAGTAAAGCTGCGGCCAAAAGCGGGATAAACAAATAAAAGTAGGGCAAAAAATCGCTGCTTAGCACTTTGGCCAAAAAGGATACCACGGAAACGTTTTGACAGGAGTCGTTTCCCGCGGCGTCCGGAATTCCGCAAAGCGGAACCAATGGAACCGCAAACAATATTCCGGCTATTACAATGACGACAAAAAAGGCGAGAACCATGGACATGGTTACGCCGGCGTTGTATTCGTCGGACTTTAGGTCCCAGCCCAAAAAATCAACCGCGTTTTTGTGAACATCCGAAAAAGGCTGTTTTCCGCCGAACCCCGGAACGGCTTTTTTGGCCCATTTGCAGTAAAGCACAAAACCGGTCTGAACAGGCTTGACCAGGCGGGTTTCACCGCTGCCTACTGCAAACCGGTCAATGGCAATGCTTTTGTATAGTTGCCCGGGCGAAGGCATAAAATTCGCTTTTTGGTTTTGCTGTTCCCGTCTGGCTGCCATTTTAGGGTCCTGCGGTTTTGGTTGTTCCGCTTTTTTTATTCAGCAAAGTCTGCACGATATTGTTTTGGACCCAATATTTCCATTTGCCCAGCAGCTGGTCGTAATCCACTTTTTTGCCCAAGGCCAATTGCTCTTCGCGCAAAATCATGTATTTGTTGTTGCAGACCGAATAATTTTCGGCTTCCAACAGTTCCGGCAGTTCCAGTTTGTTTTTCAGGTCGACCAAAAACGCCTTTGCGGAGGCATTGGCTTTGATTGAATCCCACATTTCGTTCATGTTTAGGCCGCTGGTTTTGGAGATTCGCTGGAATAATTCCGAATCTTTTAGGCTGTCTTCCTGAAAGCTCAATTTGTCGCCGCGCGCATCGTACAGCATCAAATCCAAAAGTCCGCCTTCCGTTTCGGGGTCGGTTGTCCAGTGCTTTTTGACTTCCGTTACCTGCGAAACGCGGCGCACGCGCTTTAAGGAACCTGAAAACCGAATCGGCCTTGCAACCACAATCACGTCGGTTGCCTTAAACGAAGTCGTCGGAACATCCAAATCGTTTACAACGCGGTCCCAGACGCTGTAGGCGGAGTCGCCGTGAATCGTTCCCAGTACGATGTTTCCCGCGGCGCCGACGCGCATGGCTTCGTACAAAACGCGCGCTTCCTTACTGCGAACCTCGCCGATAATTAATGCGGAATCGCCGAGGCGAAGTGCGGTACGCAGCGCTTCTTCCGGCGCAACTTCCGTATCCGAAGTTGAAATCGAAATCGGAGAGCGCGTTTTTAACCGCTGGATGTTAAAGCCGATGTTTTTCATGTATTCCGCTGGAATTTCGAGCGTGTCTTCCTGCACAATAATGCGCGCGTTCTGCAAAATTTCAAGCATAAGCGCTTGCAAAAGCGAAGTTTTTCCGGATCCGCGGCTTCCCGTCACCAGCATGGTGGCCTGCTGGTCGACAAAAAAGCTCAACAGCCCCGCCCCAAGCGGATTGATGAAATTTTTGTCAATGAATTGGGGCAAAGTCCAAGGAGTGACTTTGTGCAGGCGAAACGCAAACGCGGTGCCGTCGGGTGCGAGCGGCTTTCCGATTACGGCTACGCGCGTATCCAAATCCGGCAAGTCAAAATCCAAAACAGGATGCACTTCATCGAATGGACGGCCGCTCATCGCGCGCATTTTTGAAACCAGCGAATTGGCTTCTTCTTCGGTGTACAAAATATTGGTCTGGCATTGGCCGTATTCGGAATGCACCACATAAATCGGCTTTTGGCCGATTGGGGAATCGAGATAAATATCGGTGAGGTTTCGGTCCTGCAAAATCAGTTCGAGTATTCCGTAGCCGACCGTGTAGCGCGCCACGATTTCGGAGAGTTCCACGGCTTCTTCGGCGGACAAAAAAATCTTGTTGGCCTGCGCGATGTCGTGGATGGTGGATTCGTAAATGCGCTCGAAGTAGCGCCGGCTTTTGGCAAGGCCGGATAACGTCGCGCGGCCGGGCTTATAGGAAGCCACGATTTCTTTTGTCTTGCTTAAAACAAAATATTTCTGGGGCGGCATCGTGTATTCGGGCGGATTGATAAAATACATTTTTTCGGTCTTGTTCGGATGGTTGAAAATCTGCACGCTGGCTTTTCCAATCGTGTATTCGTCCAATAATTCGAGTTCTTCCATTTCGCGGAACAATAATCGCGAGCCGATAAAGGAAGGCTTGATTTCGCTTTCCAATAAAGTGTGGTAAATTTCCTTGGTGTCGGGAATTTCGCGGAGCTTTACGATGAATTCCTTGGTTTTGCCGATTAATTCGGTTTCCTCGAATTTTTTTTGCACATAGCGCAGGGTGTCCAGGTAAACCTGATTGCAGGCAACCAAATTTTGCGTCGCGGACTTGCCTTTTTCGATTTCTTTTTTGATTTCTTGCAGGCACGTCAGGTAAGCCATGATGGGGTCAAAGCCGATCAAGTCGTGCGTAATGCGCACAATCGCGTCGTGGCGTTCGCCGAAAAACTTTTCGCATTCCCCGTCCTGAACGCCTAAGTGCGCGTAGCTCCAAATCGATTCCAGTTCAAACGATTTGATTAAGGTGGCCACTTGCTTGAGCATTTTGGTTTGGCTTTCGTCGTAAACGCGGTCGTAGACATCCGCCAAAACAATCAAATCGGCATCAACTTCCTGAAGCAGGGTCAAAACGTGAAACATGCAGGCGCGTTCGTCGGAAATGCTGGCCTGATAAACCGAGTTCTTGTAGTCGATTACGAGGTGCTTTTTGCCCCCGACGTCCTTTACGACGTAATCTCCCACTTCAAACTTGCCGATTTTCACGTTTTCACCGCGATTTTGCCCCGAAATTATGCTATATAGTATTCTCTTGGGCTAGGGGTCTTAGCGCTAAGAATAGTGATTTCTATTATAAAATCCTATGGAAACCGATAGAAAAAGGGACTCCTGACAATGGCGGTGGGTAACCACCGCCAAAAAGAAAGGGTTTCTTGTAAGAGTTGGGCGAATCGTTGTTTGATGCTGGTTTTTGGCGGGTAATGAACGTAGCCGAGCCTAACGGCTGGGGGTTTGCGGCCA
>JAZDJR010000031.1:0-64612 GCA_043803815.1 Microcaldota archaeon
TGAATTCCACCAGCAGCAGTCGATGGCTCCTACGGTTGTGTAGCCGGTTGGGCAGTTTCCGCCGCTCCAGGTTGCGTTGTCGTAGGCTAGGCAGTTTAGTGAGTTATTGATTGCGGAGCAGGCTTGGTTGGCGGTGTTTTGACGGCTGGATCCTGTTCCTGTGCCGGCGAGCGAGATAATTGCTCCGATGATGATGACGGCTACCAGGATTCCGCCGCCGATGATAAGCAGGTATTCCAGGCTGCCCTGTCCTTTTTTGTTAAACATTTTTTGGCCTTGGATTGAATAAAAATCTGTTTTCAATTACGTAGTCGTGACTTTTAAAGGTTTTGTCGGTTGCCATTTAAAAATCCCTTTTTTTACGGTGTTTGGGCTGTTTGGACCGCGATTTGGCTTCCGCGGTTGTTGATGGTGTTTGCGGCTTGTTTGATGGCAAGTCCGATGATGACGGCAATCAGAATGGCGCCGCCGGCCAGCAGTAAGTATTCCAGGCCGCCTTGACATCTTTTTTCAGCCAGCATTTTACGCATGTTTTATGCTCCTTTGAGGATGGAAAAGCCCGCCATAAAACGGACGGTGTAGTAAATTACAAAGGCCAAGAATAGTAAGATGGGGGCATATATAATGCTTTTGCCGGCTTTGCCGTTGCGCATCAGGGAAATCATGATGCTGGTGGCCGTGACTTCCAAAAAAATGTAAAACGAAACGACGAACAGGATATAGTTTTGGAATTGCAGGCTGGCCGCAATGGTATCCGCGTTTTGGGCAATGCTGGTTTTGCTGGCGGTTGCAATCAAAAACGTAAGCACGCTTGAGTTTAATCCGAACAGGCCGGGTGCGACGATTGCGCCGGCGGCGGCGAGTAGCATGATTCCCATTGTGGTGCGGGCTTTTCGTTCCATGTCGATTCTTTTGAGTTCGCGGATGTCATCCGATATCTGGTCGAGTATTTCGGCAAGTCCCGCACCGCTCTTTATCGAGTCTACGATAATGGTGGTGGCGCGTTTGAGGAGGCGGGAATCGTTGTTTTCGGCCAGGGATTTGAAGCTGTTTTCGAGGTTTTCCCCTTCGTCCAGCTTTCGAAGCACGAGTTCAAGTTCGCGGGTTAGCGGCCCGAAATCGTTTTGGACGAGTTCGCGCAGGGCAAATTCATAGGTTCCACCGGCTTTTAAAGTGTCCGCGATTTGTTTGAGCGCATCGGGCAGCAGTCGTTCGATTTCTTCGATGCGCCGCATTTCAAGGTAATACGGGTATCCTAGCGACAGGTCAAGCAGGACGAATAAGACGATGATGCTTAGCAATAGCGGGTTGTCGAACCCAAAAAAGTTCAGCAAAAAAAACGAGATAATGGAAAATGCGATCGAGGCGCCGAAAGCAAGGCCAAGCCAGGTGAGCACGTTGACGTTGATTTTGTTGCGTTTGAGGTTGTTGGCATAGTGCGTAATGTAACTGTTGTCCAGTATTTTCTGGTAAAATTGCTGGATTATTTCCTGGATTGATTTTGAAGCCATTTTTTCACACTCTGGGTTGCGCGTTTTTCAGGTAAAAAATAAATAAGGCCATAATGGCGGGCATGATGACAAAAAACATGATTCCCATAAATGCAGGGGTGACCGGAATGTCGATTTGCATGGGCAAAGGGGCGGCGCGTATTCCTGCCATGGTCAGGACCATGGCGGGCATGACAATGATGGAAAAAATGAAAATGACTCCGAAAAAGTTCATTTTTTCTGCGAATTCGCGGATTTGGTTTTGCTGTTCGGAAGCGATGTCTTCGGCAATGTCGGTCATGACTTCGGAAAGGTTTCCGCCGGTTTTCATGGCGCGCACCATGTGTAGTAGCGCGTTGCGAAGCCCTTTGGACTGGACGCGGTTGGCGGTGGAGCGCAATGCTTCCTGCGCGTCGGTTCCCTGTTCGATTTCGGTGATGGTTTTTGCAAATTCCTGGCTAAGCACGCCATAGTCGGCCTGTGCGATGATTTGAATCGTGCGGTACAATCCGATTCCGCTTTTGAGTTCGGTTGCCATGTGGCGAAGCGCAAAAGGCAGTTCGGTTGAGACGTCGTTTCCCCTGCTTTCGGCCTGGCGCTTGGGTTCCCACAGCATGAGTAAAGCCGCGATTATTCCGAAAAGCAAAGTGAATAAAATCACCAGTATCAATTGGACCCAAATGTTGGCGTTGAGCAAAAACGCGGTTATGCTTCCGGTAATCAGTCCGGCAATGGCCGCGATTACGGTGACCGCGGTTGTGAGCACGAAGTATTGGCTTAAGCTGTAGTGCATGTTGGCGGCGTACAGGTAAAAATTCAGGGTCTGGGCCTGCGGCAAAGTCGCAAGCATTTTGGCTAGTGGCCTAAGCGGGTTTCGCAATCGAAGGTAAAACCGGCCAAGCGCGCTGATGAGCGGGGATTTGAATTCCGCGAGTTCTTCCACGTTTTGGATTTTTAGCGCGTGGTCGGGCCCGTCCAGAATGAGTCCGCGCAGTTCGCCTAAGCCGCCTTCTGGTTTTTTGTAGTCCGTTCCTTCGGCCTCGAATTTTTTTTTCATTTTGTCGACGATTTTGTCGACGACTTTCGGGTCGATTTCTTCTTTGGCTTTGTTTTCGCTCATTTTGATTCCTTTTAATTGTTGAAAAATTCAATCAATTTTTGGCGGAACGGCCCCAACTCGTGCACGTCTTGCTCCACCATTTTTTTTAAGAATTGTTTTCGCTTTTCAATTTCCATTTCAAGCATTTCTTTGGTGAATCCTGTGAACTTTTGAAGCTTTTTTAAGTATTGGATTGGAATCACGGTGCGTTCGATTTCGTCGTTAACGGGGTTCCATTCGAAAATGTTTTGGGTTTTCACGTTGCCTTCCAGGGCGCCGATGACCTGCGAGATTTCGGTTATTCTTCGGATGGTTCCTTTTTTCTTGTCGTGCAGCCGGTTTTCCACAATCACAAAGTCCAAGCCCGCCAGCATGGTTTGCGGAACGCTCATAGGGGGCGACATTACGCGTACCAATGTTTCTTCCGGGGAGTTTGCGTGCACCGTGCCAAGAGAATTGCCGACAATGATTCCTTCCGCGACAAAATTATGCGGTTTTGTCCCGGTAGAAACTGCTTCGTTTAAGGTTAGGTCATAAACAAATCCGTTATATGGGTGGGAGTGGATTGCGACCGTGCGGTCCCAAAATATTTCTGATTCTGCCAGTTGCCGCAAGGTTTTGCAATCCAGTCCGATGGATTCAAACGCCAAAACCAGTTTGGACAGCGTTTCTTTGCTTGGCATGCGTTTGCGTTGAACGTAAAAGTTCAGCAGGCCTTGGCTTACCCCTGCTTTGTTGGCGATAGCTTGCTGGCTGAACCCATTTTTTTTGGCTTGTTTTAACAGGTTGATGATATATTCGTTGCAGGGAATGACGTTTACGTTGGTATTGGATACGGTATTTTTATTTATCAGCTCAAGCAGTTTTTTTCTTTTTTCTCCGAACCGAATTGGGTAAATGGATGCGAAGCGTTTTACTTGGTCGATGCCGTAAACGTACAATCGATACCAGCGGGAATTGGGTGCGTTGGACTCGTATTTTCGCGAATGGATGCCTTCGATTAATAGCGCATATTTGAAAAAATCGATGTATTCTTCGTTGGCATTGGTGAAAACCATTGCATTATTGGCAGCGTCAACGTATCCTTCCGCGTCAAAAAAACCCGCGACAAAAGAACGCAAGTCATTTTGGTAATGCGAATTGGACATGGCTATTTTTTGTCGCGAACCCGCAGGAATGTCCAGTTGTTCAATCACTTTTTTTGTCATTTCGACGCCGGTTGCATGAATTTCGTAACAGTTTTTTTTCGGCCTCGGATTAACAATTTGCAGGTGGGGTTGGTGGAACTGTTCCTGCATAAACCGTACAAAAGACGGAACAGCCAAAGGTTCTTCCGTATACAAGCTGATGCGCGCGTCGTTGCATGCATAGGTTTTTCCGTTTTTCTCGCGCATTCGGATTTTTTGCAGGACGCTTCCGTCGCCGTGCAATAATCCGCTCCAGTATTCTATTTCGGGTTCGTTCGCGGCTGTGTCGCGCATTAACCTTGAAGGGGTGGCGATAAATTGGCCCTCGGATAATTCTTCGGCTTTAACGGCGGCAAGTCCTTTTTCAATGGAATAAAGCGGGTGGTTTCCCGTGCACGTGATTTCGTTTCCGGAAGCCATTTTGATATGGTAAACCGTTCCGTCAAACGGGCGGCGGCGGACTTGCTTTATGTCGGAACGATAAATTTTTCCGTTTTCATCCAGCGAATTGATAAATTCGTTTTCAACATCGCAAACCAGCCAATCGCCCTCCTTCCATTCGTTTCCGCGCGAAAGCTGGCCGTCAACAAACGAACCGATTTCACCGATTCCATTAGTGAATGCAATTTTGGCGTCCGGAGTCAAACAACCGTCATGTCCGGTATTGAGCGCGGTGAATAGGGTGAACGCTTCCGCGTGTCGGACTTCGCCGACAATGATTCGGTCGGGCCGCATGCGCAAGGCGTTTTTGGTCAAGATGTCCAATGTGAGTTCTCCGGTTCCTTCCAGTCCCGGCGGCCGTCCTTCGAGGCGAATCCAGTGCTTGATGGGCAAATTGAGTTCCGCGGTGTCTTCAATCGTGATGATGCGTTCGCGTTCCGGAATTAATGAGGACAAAACATTTAGGGTCGAGGTTTTTCCGCTGCCCGTGCCCCCGGAAATCAAAATGCTTCCGGGCTTGGTTCCAAGGCCGTCGACGCACAGCCACAAAAACGCGGCGGTTTCAAGATTCAGTGTTTTTAATTTGATTAAATCAATCAGGGTGTACGGGTCTTTTCTGAATTTTCGGATGGTTAAGGAGCTTCCTTCAACGGAAGCGGGGGGAACGGTTGCGTTTACGCGGCTGCCGTCCGGTAATCGCGCGTCTAAAAGCGGGGAAGAAATATCGACGCGCCTTCCTACTTCGCGCGCGATGCGGTTAATCAAATCCTGTATTTCGTCGTCGTTGTAAAATTCGATGTTTGTGGTCATCATTTCGTATTGCCGGTGAAACACATACACGGGCCGCTTGGCGGAAATAACCATGATTTCTTCGAGGCGGTCGTCCTGAATCAACAAGTCGATTATTCCGTATCCGACCATTTCGCGCACCACTGCGGTGGCGTAAAAATCGAACCGGTTTTCGGGAATATTGAGTTCGGGGCTGTTGTGCAGGATTTCCTGTATTTTTTGGTAGTATACGTTTCGTTTTTGCTGGGCGTCGCGGATTTTGTAGGGTGCAATCGAAATCAGGCGGGTTGCGGCTTCCTTAATGGCGTTAATGATTGCTTTTTCTCCTGCCGTCGGCTTTGGAACCGGAATTTCATAATGATACAGGTCGCTTCCGGATACGCGGTAAATTTTGGCTTCGCCGTAGGATTCCACGAGGGTTTTTTGGCCGGGAGAATATTCAATAATGGGTTCCGGTTCGCTTGGAATGGGCTGAATGATGGCGGCGGTTTGGTTTTTGGTTTCGCGGATTTTTTCGACTTGCTGCTGTTCTTTGGTTAGCCGCACTTCGGGCCCTTTTAGGGGCTCGGGCTCGGAAATTTTGAGCTCCCCCATTTTTTGGTTCAGGAATTTTTCAGCGAGTTTGGGTTCGGTAAATACTTCGGGTTTTTGCCCAGCGGAGTCTTTTTTTTTCTCCCTGGCTTTTTTCAGCATTTCTTCAAAATAATCGGTCATCGGTTTCGTTATATCAAGGAGAGCCGGATTTTTAATGCTTTATTTTTCGGGGTTCGGTTTTCAAAAACAGCAGTATTGGGGCGATTTTGGATTTTTTTTTGCTTAATATAAAAAATTCGTTTGCCTTTTTTGCATGATTTCGACGGTTTTTTGAATGAAACCGTCCAGTTTGCAGTCGGGAATCTGTTTCCCATTTGCCAGCCGGACAGTGACCGTGTTTTCTTTTTCTTCGCGTTCGCCGACCACGACCATAATCGGCACTTTGTCCAATTGGGCCTGGCGGACTTTGTAGGACAGGGTGTTGTTGCTTTCGTCCAGTTCGGAAATGATTCTGAGTTCTTTTAGCCGGTTTTGGACGGTTTTGGCGTAAGCGGCGAACTTGTCCGATAATGGCAAAATGCGGATGGGGTTGGGTGAAATCCACGGCGGAAAAGCGCCTTTGTAATGTTCAATCAGAATGGCTGTGAATCGCTCCAAGCTGCCGAATGGCGCGCGGTGAATGATAACTGGCCGGTGCGGCTGGTCGTCGGAACCGATATAGTTCAGGTCGAATCTTTCCGGCAGGTTGTAATCGAGTTGAATCGTTCCCAATTGCCATTCCCGGCCAAGCGAATCCTTGACAATGATGTCGGCTTTTGGGCCGTAAAACGCGGCTTCGCCTTTTTCCAAAGAATATGGAATTTTTTTTTCTTTGAGAACGTTTTCAATGCCGGTTTCGGCTTTTTCCCAGTTTTGCGCACTTCCGATGTATTTGGTGCTTTCAGGGTCGCGGGTTCCCAATCTAATGCGAAAATCGGAAATTCCAAACAGGGCGAGCGCTTTGACCACCAAATCGAAAATGTCGCCGAATTCCGCGGGAATTTGTTCCTGGGTCACGAATAAATGGGCGTCATCCTGCGTGAGTCCGCGTACGCGGAGCAGTCCCGTGAGTTCGCCGGATTTTTCAAACCGGTAAACTGTTCCGAATTCGCCGAGGCGGACCGGCAGTTCGCGGTAGCTGCGCCGGCGGGAAGCATAAATCTGGATATGAAACGGGCAGTTCATGGGCTTGAGCAGGTATTCTTCGCCTTCAATGTCAATGGGCGCGTACATGGTGTCTTTGTAATACGGATAATGCCCCGAGATTTCGTATAAGCGCTTGTTGGCCAGGTGCGGAGTTACGACCATTTGATAACCGCGGCTGAATTGTTCTTCGCGCATGAATTCTTCGAGTTTGTGCCGGATCCATGCTCCTTTGGGGTGCCAAAGCGGAAGGCCTTTGCCGACCAGCGGAGAAATGGAAAACAAGTCGAGTTCTTTTCCCAGGCGCAAGTGGCTTCTTTTTTCTGCTTCTTCGCGCGCTTTGAGCCATTCGTCCTGCATTTTTTGTTCGGGAAACGCGATTCCGTAAATGCGCTGGAGCATTTTGTTTTTTTCGCTTCCGCGCCAGTAAGCGCCGCCGGTTTTGATTAGTTTGACGGCTTTTATTTTTCCGGTTTGTTCCACGTGGCCGCCTTTGCACAGGTCAAAGAACTGTCCCTGCGAATAAATCGACAATTTTTTGCCCGTGCCGACAAATTCCTCGATGAGTTCCTGCTTGTAGGCGTTTTGGCCGAATTTTTTGAGTGCTTCTTCTTTGGTGACGTCGTGGCGCACAATGGTCCGGTTTTTTTTGAAAATTTCAAGCATTTTTTGCTCGATTTTTTGCAGGTCTTCTTCGTTGAACGGCTGTTCCACGTCAAAATCGTAATAAAATCCGTCGTCAATCGGAGGGCCGATGGTGGGCAAGGCGTTTGGATACAATTCGTGGACGGCTTCCGCTAAAACGTGCGAAGCCGTGTGCCAAAGCGCTTTTTTTCCGTCCAAATCTTTCCAGGTTAAAACGCGAAACTCCCCGTTTTCGGTCAAGGGCCGCTCGAGTTCAAAAATAGTTCCGTTCAATTCGACTGCCAAGGCATCCAGGGCTAAGCGGCTTCCGATTTTTTCCGCCACTTGCCGGCCGGTAATGCCGCCGGGAAATTTTTGCCTGGTTTGGTCAGGAAAAACAAGTTCGATTGGGGATGCCATACTTTTCACCCGCTTTCCTACAACAAAAGGGGACCAAGAAAACCTGCATAAAAGGATTTAAAAAACGCCTTTTTTTTGCCGTTTACCGGCAATCCCGCCCCGAAAGCATTAATGAATTTTGCATCGTTTTAGGTGCATGATTTCCGCTTCCCTGTGCATTTCCTGCAAAGGCCGTTATTGGTGCGGTTTGTCCAAGTGCCCGATTTTGGAAAAGTTTTCCGCAAAGCAAATGGCTTTGCAGGCGTTTTTCGGCCGCGAATTTGAAGGCAGTTCCCCGCCCAGCGTGTTTGTTTCCTGGACCAACTATCCCAATGTTTCAATTGCGCCCTTGGCACCGCCCGTAGTGTCGGAAAAAAACGCGGTAATGGACGACCCCGAACACTGGTTTGGCCTGCCATCCGAAAAAATCGTTTCCATGCGCTCGCAGTTGATTCAAAGCAAGACTCCAGCCAAAGTGACCAGCGCCGCGAACCCGTCGGTGGCATTGTCGGATTTGCAGGAACTCGCGATGAGCGAAAAGCCCGTGCAGGCGGAATTCGAATTGTGGGAAAAACCCAGATTGAATTTGTCGTTTCATGAGGGAACCGCGCCGATGGGTCCGACGGGAAACCTGAAAAAAATGGTGCTGCGGGAAAATATCCGCGTTCCCAAAAAAGTGGATTATCTGGTTTCCGATACCGCGGTCAAAAGCGGGACCGCGATTCGGGAATTGTACGAAAGCGATTTTTCCGTGCATTTTTTGACCAAACTGCTAAGCGCGGGAAACCTTGGCATAAAAAAAGACCGCACACTCGTGCCCACGCGCTGGAGCATTACCGCAGTCGACGACAGCGTTTCAAAATACTTAATCGAGGAATTCGTCAAGGATTTCCAAGTTATCGGGGAACTGGAATTGTTTCACGCGGTGTACTCCGACAATCATTTTTGGGTGCTCTTGGTTCCGCAAAACTGGGGCTTTGAAATGATGGAGTGCTGGCTTCCTGGCTCCCCTTGGACTTTGCAGGACAGCGATTACCAAAAATCGCAAATCTATGCGGTCATCGAGGATTTTGAATTTTATTCCGGAAGGACAGCGTACGCCGATAATATTACGGGCGCCTATTACGCCTGCCGCCTCGCGGTTGCCGAACACCTCGTGAACCGAAAGCGCCAGGCAACCGCCATCGTGTTCCGCGAAATCGGAAGCGGTTATGTTTCGCCTTTGGGTGTTTGGGTTATCCGCGAAACCGTGCGCTACGCGCTCAAGCAAAAGTCCCTGTTTTTTTCCGACCTGAACTTGGTTCTCGCATTTTTAAAAGAACGGCTCAAAACCCCCTTGGAAAATTTTCAAAAAAAATCGGTTTTATTGGATTCCCTGAAAAATCAGTCGCGCCTGTCGAAATGGTTTTAGAAAAACCGGAATGGTTTAGAAAAATCGATTTGCCCGATTCGTTCGCCAAGCAATCCGTTTAACATGGACGGTTTAACGTTTTCTTTTTCGGTTGCCGCGGGTTCGGCTTACGGCGGGCCTTCCCATGCTTTCGCGTGTGGCGGTTTGGAACCGCGGGTCTTCCTCGTATTCGCGGGTCCGTTTGGATAATTTTGCGGGTTGCGGCCGCGTGCTTTTTTTTGGTTCCGGAAAAACAATGTGGTTGGCCACGCGTTCTATGACGCGTTTTCTATTGGGGTAAATGCGCCAGCCTTGCACGTCGCCGTGGGGCGTGATAAGGATTTTGGCGTTGAGCAGGCCGAGAATGGTAATCGTGATTCTTTTGCGCTCGTCGCCTTTGATGCGGCGCGGATTGAGCTGGGCATGGTTCTGTTTGACGTAATTGCGCAAAGCGTTCGTATTGCACAAATACGCGTGCGTGGGCGTGATAAGCAAAAACTGGGTGGCGGCCTCGTTCATGAGTTCGCGGTTTAATGTCTTGATGTTGTCAAAAGTACCCATGTTTTCCATGTTTTGCGTTCCCTTGACTTCGATTCGGTTGGTTCCGTCCCAAGACATCAAATCGACGCCCGGCATGGGCGGGTGCGGGCGGATATAATCGGGAAAAATCTTGTGGGCTAATTGTTCGTAGGTTTCACCATTGGTTCGCGCTTGGTTTCCCATTCTGCGCAATTGTTCGATTCGGCGCAACTGGTTTGGCTTGCCGGCATGCGGCTGGCGCTCGTCTGGACTGGCTTTGTCGGCAAACCGGGCGCTTGGCGAAAATTGCGCGCCGCGGTGTTCCATTTGTTCGCGAAAACCGTTGGAGAAAGCCGGCCGGTTTGCGGATTGTCCGCGGTTTTTTCCCATTCGCGGGTTCCTTGGTTTTCTTCCCATGTCATTGGTTGGGTTTGAAGTCCAATAAAAAATCCGTTGTTGCCCGTGTTTTGCATGAACGGCCCATATTTACCCAAGGCATTCGAAGCCAAAATGAAAATCGTTTTGAAAGACGATTTTGGCGATTTTTGGAAATCGTGCCAGGTCAAGTCTCCGCGAACCGTTCGCGCCAATTCGTTTAAAATTTCGGCAAGTGAATTGCAAAAAATTTTCACGGAGCACAAAATCGAAAGCCAAGCGCATCCCGCGATTCCGAATGTTTTGACCGTAAAAACCCCGTTTGTCCGCATCGGTTTGATGGATGAGCACCGCAGGGGGTTGTTCGTGGTGCAGGATGTTTCCTCCATGATTCCGCCTTTGGTGCTGAATCCGAAACCCGGCGAAGCCGTATTGGATATGGCGGCCGCGCCGGGCATGAAAACCTGCGAAATGGCGGAACTCATGCAAAACCAAGGCGCGATTGTGGCGCTCGATTCCAACCGCGAACGCCTCAAGGGACTGCGCTTTAACCTTAACAGAATCGGAATCGTCAACACTTTGGTCGTGTTGGGCCGTGCGGAATCGTTTCGCCCGCGGTTCTTGTTCGACAAGGTTTTACTCGACGCGCCGTGCAGTTCCGAAGGCGTGGTTCGAAAGCGCTGGGACGCGCTCAAGAACTGGTCGCAAAACCTCGTGCTGAGAAAAGCCGAACTCCAAAAAAAACTGGTTTTGTCCGCTTTTGACGCCTTAAAAGACGGCGGCGAACTCGTGTATTCCACCTGCACTTTTTCACCGGAAGAAAACGAGGAAGTAATCCAGTTTTTGCTTTCCAAGCATTCGAACGCGCAAATCGAAAAAATCGAACCTATCAAAAATTTTATCTGGCATGAAGGATTGGAAAGCTATGGTTCCAAGGAATTCGATTCGGCAATGAAAAATTGCGTCCGCGTTTTGCCCCAGGACAACGATTCGGAAAGCTTTTTTGTCGCGAAAATCAAAAAAAACCCGTGGAGGAAAAACCCGTGACCGCCTATTCCCTATTGTCCGAATCTGAAGCCGCTGCGGTAAAGGAATTTTTCCTTGCAAGACACAGGGTGCCGGTTTCGTTTTGGGACAAATATATTTTGTGCAAGCGCGTGAATTCAGTGTGGGTAATGTCCGAAGGCGCGTGGCAAACCCAAAGGCTGGTGCGTGCGGATTCCGCGGGCCTGATGCTGTTGCTTAAATTGAAAAGTTTAAAGCCGAGCATGCAGGGGCTTGCGTTTTTAGAGGGGCTTGAAAAAGAAAAATCATCGGATGTTTAGTAACGGGTATTCGCGTTCCAACCCTTCTTTTATTTTTTTAAGCGTTTCTATTTTGCTCGCGTTTTCGGTCAGGTTTACAAAAGAGCGCGCGGAATCGTCTTCGGCTACGAGCCGGCTTAACTCGTATTTGTGGACCGCGCTCCGCAATCGGATAAAACCGTCCAGTTCTTTCAAAAGGGAGGAATATAAGTCAATCGCCAGCCACTGGTTCTTTCGGGTTGGCTCGTTTTGGGCTTTTTTAGCCAGTTCCAGGAGTTTTTGCTCGGCTTTGGAAAAACCTTTCAGAAACTTTTCTTCTCGAACCAGCGTTTTGGAGATGTGCGTGAATTGGTGGGCGTACAAAAATCTACTTATAGTCTCCCGCGCTTTTCGAATCTCTTCCGTTGAATACAACCCGTCATTCCGTTTAATCCGGTTCCGCCGGTACGCATTAATCCGCACATTTATCTTTAGTTTTCTTTTGTACCATGGCTTGGGGTTCAGGGCTTTTAACAAGGAGACCGGCTTTTTTGGCTTTGGAGTTGGCTGGATTCCCATTGTTTTCACTTTCGTTTTTTCCACGTTTTTTGCCAGTGACAAAAAAGCCGTTTCACTTTTTGAATTTTCCGAATTGCGCCAAAAGCGCTTCGAGCTGTATTCGTTCGTTCGCGCCTTCCACAAGGCGGAAGTTGTATTCTCCGATGACATCCACGAGTTCGATTTTGATTCTGCTGTCCAATTCACTTTCGTCCAGTTCCATGACTTCGCGGTATAACTGCAAAATGACGTCTTCGCCGCTCATGCCGTGGTCGTACAATAACGAGTCGAGTTTTTCGCGGGCTTCCAAAAACTTTCCTGCCAATGCCGCGTGAATCATTTGCTTGACTTCTTCGGGCTGTGCGCGAGAGCTTACATTGTATACGTTTTCTTCCGAAATTTTTTTGTTGACACTTGAGGCGGCTTGCAGTACGTTAATTGCTTTTCGCAGGTCGCCTTGGCAAACGTATTGAATTGCGTGAATTCCTTTGGCGTCCAAGATTAACCCTTCGATTTTCGCGACTTTTTGCAACGCGGTTTCAATGTCTGTTGCGCTTAGCGGGCGGAATCGCGAAACCACGCAGCGGCTTTGAATGGGTTCGATGATTTTGCTCGAATAGTTGCAACTGAGGCAAAATCTACAGGTTTTCGTGTATTTTTCCATGGTTCGGCGAAGCGCTTGCTGCGCGTCTGAAGTAAGCGCATCGCTTTCGTCCAAAAAAATGATTTTAAAATGCGTGTTAAAAGCCAACGTGCGCGCAAAATCCTTGATGGTGCCGCGCACGACATCAATCCCGCGCGCATCCGACGCGTTTAACTCAAGAAAGTTTCTTTCGAATCCGTCGCCGAACATTTCGCGGGCAAGGGCTACGGCCGCGCTGGTTTTGCCCACGCCTGCGGGCCCGGAAAATAGCAAATGCGGCATGTTTTGGCCGTTCACGTAGGTTTTGAGGCGCTGGACTACGGTTTGCTGACCGATAACGTCCGAAAGGGTTTTGGGGCGGAATTTTTCAATCCAGGGCAGTTCAAGTTCGGCGGGATTTTGGCTCATCTGCTCTAATTGATTTTCAAAAGGCTTTAAATGGGTTTGTCAGGGTAATTTGCTATAAAACCGACTTTGTGTTAAACGGGGAAATACGAATGGCTGTAAATACGCAATCCGTCTGGATTAATCGCCTGTTTGTTTTTATCCTGTTTTTGCTTTCGTATGCCCTTTTGTGGTTTATCGGCACAAGCCTTATTTCGGGCGCATGGAACAGCCCGATGCACTGGCTGATTCCGATTGCGGGGTTTTGGCTGGCGTATTTTTCCATTCACTGGTCCAGCGAGTATTTCGAAATCAAATCGTCGTCTTTGTGGTATCCGTTTGTCATCGCGGTTTTGGGCTTGGCTGCGTTTTATTTTTCCCAGTTTTTGTACTGGTGCAACGCTTTTACCGACATTCGCGGCCTGAATACGAGCTGCGGCGGAACCGGCGTTACGCAAGCCGTCGACTTTGTCGGCAAGGGCTTTTGGGATCTTTTGAGCCGCGACGCTTTTTTCTATTTTGCCTTGGCCGTATTGCTGGCCTGGATTTCCAAACTCGTGCTTTCTTTGGCCATGGGTTCCCCCTCCGAATCGGCGGCTAAAAAAACCAAAAAGAAAAAATAAATCTTTCATTTTGTCTCCTTGTTTTTATGAAAGTGTTTGTTGAAGGATATGGGTGCAGCGCCAATCTGGCGGAAACCGAGCAAATCAAGGGTTTTGTTCAAACCCAAAATTTTGAACTCGCGGATAACCCCGCAATGGCCGACATCATCATCGTCAACACGTGTGCGGTCAAAAAGCGGACCGAGTTTGCCATGCAGCGCCGCATCCGTTTTCTATGCAAAGTCAAAAAGCCGGGCTGCAAAATTATCGCTTCGGGCTGCCTTTCCAAAATCAATCCGAACGCCCTGCAGCAATTCGGTTCCCTGACTCCGGCTATTGTGCAAACCGGAACAGAACTGCAGGAAATTTCCACGGAACTGGGCGTAAAAGAAGCCGAATTCTCGCCCGCCTTGCCCCAGGTGCGGTTTCACGAAAAAATCGAAATCATTCCGATTGCAAAAGGCTGCCTTTCCGCCTGCAGTTTTTGCGGAACCAGATTTGCGCGCGGAAAACTGCGCAGTTTTCCGGTTTTTGCATTAAATGAAAAATTCCGGCAGTCGATTGGCAAAACTCCCGAAATCTGGCTGGCTTCGCAGGACAACGGCTGTTACGGATTCGATTTGAAAACCGATTTGCCGTCGCTCGTTCAAACCCTTTTGTCCAACGAAGGGGACTTTCGGATTCGCTTGGGAATGCTCTCGCCGCAGTATGTGCAGCGGTATTATGACGAATTCGTTTCGCTGTTTTCGGACGAACGCTTGTACCGGTTTATTCATCTGCCCTTGCAAAGCGGAAACAACCGCGTGCTTTCCGAAATGAAGCGGCAATATACCGCGGACTATTTCACGCAACTGGTATCCGACCTTCGAAAAGACATCGGCGAATTTTCCCTGTCAACGGATATTATTGCCGGATTCCCGACCGAAACAAAACCCGAATTCAAGGACACTTTGGAATTGGTTGAAACAATCGGGTTTGATACTGTGAATATTTCGCGTTTCGGCGTTCGCCCCAACACCGGCGCGGCCGCAATGATTCAGATGACTGACCGCGAAAAAACGATTCGTTCGCACGAATTGCACCGGTTGTGCCGCAACATGTTTTTGAAAGCCAACCAAAAGCTGGTCGGCCGCACAGAAAAAGTGCTGATATCCGAAAAAGCCAAAATAAACGGCTTTGTGGGGCGGACCAATTGCTATAAGCCCGTGGTCGTGCCCGATGCCGTTTTGGGCGAATTCGCAGTGGTGCAAATCCGCGAAGCGTTCCCGAATTTCGTAAAAGGCATTGTTGTTGAAAAACAGCCGATTGGCCGGATTCAAACCCGATAATAGCTCTGTTTTGGCCGTGGCAGGGTTTTGTTTAAAACCTTTTTTGTCGTTTATTGAATCGGTTTTATGGTTTTGTACAAGGCTTTGCAGCAGTATCGCCAGCAGTTTGTCACCGTGCTCGTGTTTTTGCTGTTGGGAATTTTTGTCGGCGGCTTTTTGTTTTTCCCGAACTTTTTTTTAAGTTCCGGAACCGCTTTTTTGGAATACCAGTTGTTTCCCGCAAGCGCCTTTAGCTGGGCCCTTGAACTGGCTGCTATTTTGCTGTTCCTTGGTTTTTTGTCCGTATTTTTGTCGGTTATGATTTTTGCGGTCCGCCAGGATTTGGCCAAAGTAAAGTTTGACCAGTACCTGCAGGAAAAAATTCCCAAGTTCAGCCTGGAAATGTTCGAGTTTTTCCTTGTGTTTTCCATTGTCAGTTTTGGAGCGGGCGTTTTGCTTGAAGGCATCGGCTTTCCAAGCATAATCGTCGCATTTTTGCTCTTGGTTTTGTCCTTGCTGTTGTTTTTTGTTCCGCAGTCCATTGTCATTGACGAAGTCGGCTGGGTGGAAGGAATCGAGCAATCGATTCATTTTTTGTTCAAATTTTCCGGCCTTGCGCTGTTTGTCATCGCAATCGGCCTTGTTTTGGTCGCGTTGCTGCCGTTCGTTGAATTGTTCTTTGACCAGTTCCAGTTTTTGGGCCGCTTTGTTTCCCTGTTTTTGCTTTTGCTAATCGTTCTTCCTTTTTTGGAAATCCTAAAAAGCGTCGCCTATCTGACCAAATACGAATTAATCAAAACGTGGATGTAACATAATGCCCGATTCTCGCGTTCGAGTTTTGTTGGATACCACTATTTTTGGTGAATTGGCTCTTGAAACTTCGGTTGATTTTATTAAATGCATTTCGTCCTCAAACAAGCTTATCGTTTATGGCTGTTCTGTCACCCGAAAAGAATTGCGCGCTACTCCAAAAAACTACAAAAGCGGCGGTAAAAACTTTCGAAACGCATTGCTGCGTTCTTATGACTCGTTAGTTCGGGGCCATGGCTTAGAAGTTACTTCGGTGATAGTGGCATTAGCGGATGAATATGCCCGTTTCTATAAAGGTTCTATTTCCAAATACAAGCTTCGAAACGATTTTTTGATTGTGGCGTGCGCAAGCATTCATCGGTTGGATGTTTTAGTTTCAGAAGATAATCATTCCATGTTTTCAACTAAAGCGCTGGAATCCTATAACAAAGCCAATCAGCAAAACGGTTTTTCAACGCCCAAGTTCTGGTCGCTTGCACAATTAAAGAGGTTTGTCTAGCTAGTTTGTGCAATCAGTTTTTTGACGTATTCTTTAAATCGCGGGTCTTTTCGGGCTTCTGTAAGTTCAGCAATAACACGCGAAATCGACGGGTATCGCTTTAATGCCTTCTTTTTTCCCATACTATTCATACTATGGTTCGATAGTTAAAAAACTTTAACCCTTTTGCTTTCCAACCGCTTTTTTTGGTTTAGATACCGTTTTTACCCCTTTTTTTCGAAAGCCTTACTTTTAAAACCTTTTTTGTTCGGTTTTTATCTACATGGCGTTTTCTCTCGTGAGTTTGGATAAAATAGACCACAAGATTTTACAGACCTTATTGGAAGACGGCCGGGCGTCTTTTTCGCAGATTGCCCGCGACGTTGACCTGACGGACGTGGCGATTAAAAAGCGCGTGGAATCCTTAAAGCGCAAAGGCGTGATTTCCTCGATTTCAGCCAATATTAATTTTCGCGTATTAGGGTTTGAAAATCCCGTTTTTGTGCAAATCCGGACCGAGATTGCCAAAAACAAGGACATTATCAAAAAGCTTCAGGCCATGGATTCCGTAATCGAGCTTCATCAGGTTTTGGGGGAATACAATTTTTTGGCCAAAGTGCTGGTGACGGATTTGAGTTCCGCGGAAAAAACCATCGGCATGCTGGGCCAGGTTGACGGCGTATTGGACGTTAAAACCCTGGTTGCGGTTTCGCAGCTCAAAACCATTGTGGCCCTGCCGACCGTAACCCTGCAAAAAAAATTGTAACCTTTTTATTTAATAACTCTTTTTTTGCAAAGTGCATATGCAGCTGATTATTTCCGAAAAGGCGATTGCCGGGGAAAGAATCGCGTCCATTTTGGCTGGAAAAAACGTTTTGATGCAGCGCGAGGATTTTGCGCAGATGTTTTCGTTTCAAAAAGGAAACCGCGAATTTTTGGTCATTCCCTTGCGGGGCCATATTTCCAACGTGGATTTTCCCAAAAAATATTCGTACTGGCGCGGAACCGATCTTAAGGAACTGGCGTTGGCGCCGATTGAATATGTGGCAACGGAAAAAGCCATCGTGGCGTTGCTCAAAAAAAAGGCGGTTTTGGCGGATTCCGTCGTGATTGCAACCGATGCCGACCGCGAAGGCGAAAGCATCGGAGTGGAAGCGCTGAATTACATCAAAGAATCCAACCCCAAAATTCTGGAATCGCGGGCGTATTTTTCCGCGATGACCCCAAAAGAAATCACGGAAGCGTTTGAAAAACCGGTCAAAGTGGATTATCATTTTGCGGATTCCGCGGATTGCAGGCGCGAAGTCGATTTGATTTGGGGCGCGTGCCTGACGCGGTTTGTTTCCCTGATGGCGGGCCGCATGGGAAAAGACTTTTTGTCCGTCGGCCGCGTGCAGACGCCTGTTTTGGCTTTGATTGTCGACCGCGAAAAAGAGCGCAGGGCGTTTCAGACCAGAAAATACTGGATTGTCAGGGCCTTGTTTGAAAAAGATAGCGTCAAGTTTGAAGCCGAGCACAAAAAAGGAAAATTGTGGAACAAGGAAGAAGCCGATGAAATTTTAAAATCCAAGGACCTGTTTGGAGTCGTTTCGCAGGTGGATTCCAAGCAGCGCGTGCTTGAAAAACCGGTTCCGTTTTCAACGACCCGTTTTTTGCGCCAGGCAACCGTACTGGGCTTGACTGCGGGCGAAGCCATGAACATTGCAGAGTCATTGTACCAGCAGGGTTTCACGTCGTATCCGCGAACCGACAACGAAACCTATCCGCCTTCCTTGGACTTGGACGAAATTCTGGGCGAATTGTCCAAAGTGCCCGACTTTGCTCCATTGGTCCAAAAAATCCGGCTTTTGGGAAAACTGAATCCTTCAAAGGGAAAAGAAACCAAGGACCATCCTCCGATTCATCCCGTTGCGTTTGCTTCCAAAGAGCGTTTAACGGAAAAGCAATGGCGCGTGTACGAATTGATTTGCCGAAGGTTTTTGGCGACTTTGGCCGAGGAAGCCGTTACCTTAAATACGCGCGTGGAACTGTTGCTTAAAAAAGAGCCGTTTATTGCCAACGGCCAGGTGATTCAAAAATTGGGATGGAAAGAATTTTACCCGTACAGTTCCTTGGAAGAAACGATTCTGCCCAAACTCGAAAAAGGCGACCAAGCCAGGCTGCTCGATTTGACTTCTTTGGAAAAGCAGACCTTGCCGCCGCCGCGCTACAGCCAAAGCGCGCTAATTAAATTAATGGAAGAGAATAATTTGGGAACAAAATCAACTCGGCACTCTATCCTGCAAAAATTATATGAACGCAGATATATTTCGGGGCTCAAAGCGATTGAACCCAACGAAATCGCGTTTTCCGTCATCAGTTCCCTGCAAAAAAACTGCAAAAAAGTGACGGAACCAAAACTCACGGCGGATTTGGAAGCGGAAATGGATGAAATCGCGTCGGGTGCCAAAGCCAAAAGCGTCGTGGTGTCGGATTCGAGAAAATGGCTTTTGGAAGTGCTTGAGCAATTGCTGAAAAATAAGGACGAAGTCGCCTTGGAACTGCGCAAAGGCCTTCGCAACGATTCCATTTTGGGAAAATGCACACGTCCGGATTGTCCCGGCCAGTTGATTATGCGTTTTGGCAAAACCAAAAAGCGCTTTTTGGGCTGTACGGAGTATCCCAAGTGTACGACCACGTATCCTTTGCCGCAACTGGGCCGCTTAGCGCCGACTTCAAAGTCTTGCGATGTATGCGGCGTTCCCGTGATTCGCGTGACAGGCCAGCGCGGGAGTTTTGAAATGTGCGTGAACATGAATTGCGCAACCAAAGACGAATGGAAAAAGAAAAGCGCCGAACGATTGGCTGCCAAAGCGGCCGAAGGTTTAAAAGCGCCGGCCGCCGCGGTTCCAAAAACCCCGAAAGCTAAAACAGTTAAGCCCAAAAAAGAAAAATCCAAAAAAGTTTCCGCGAAAAAAGCCGATGAACCTGTAGTAACAAACTAATTTTTCGGAATCGGAATTAAACGGTTAAAAAAATAATACATTTCTATTTTTTTGCAGGAATCAATTCCCAAATTTTGTTTTCAAAAAATTCGTTTTTTAAAATCAGTTTGTTTTTGGAATTCAAAAGCAGGGGGGCTCTAAAAAACCAGTTTGGCCTGGTGAGCCTAGCCCCCCTGTTTTTGCTTTTGATTTGTTCTATTGGTTATTTGTGTTTCCCTCCCGAATTTTTTTCGTTTGGCAGCTACCTTACGCTGGCGCCTTTTATATAAAATTGGCTATTTTTACTGTAAAAAAGATACTATTAAATTGTTTTTGAGTGTATTTTAAAGTACAGTTAGGCTGTTTTAGGTGTTTTAATGGGGCAGTTAATGAAAATAGACGATCAGGTGAGAGTTGCCGTATTGGATGCCTTGCTCAAAAAAGGAACCGTTTCTGCGAATCTTTCACGGATTCAGCACTACACCAAACTGCATAAGGCAACGATTAAAGCGTCCTTGGAGTTTTTGGCCAAGGAAGGCGTTCTGGACGGATTCGGCCCTAAAATCAATTTTAAAAAATTCGGCTTTGGTCTGGAAGTCTTGACTATTTTGCAGGTGGACTTGTCCGAAAAAAAAGTGTTTGACGACTTTTTGGCGGAAGCATTAAAGGACCCGCATTTTTACAGCCTTTCTCCCGTTATCGGCTCGGGAAACTGGAATTTACTCGCGCGGCATTTTTACCATGACATCGAATCTTACCACAAAAATGAAGAGGAAAATTATTTCAAGAAAATTCCGGGGCTGTTCAAACTGGTGCGCGACCGCCAGATTTTTTACGTGACCGAGCCGCATTATAAGCAGTCCTCGCGGACCGAATCGATCATCAAAGCCGTGAAAAAAGAAAAGGGGCTGGATTAAGTTGCGCGCAGAACTTGATTTGGACAAAACCGTTGAGCAAAACGCGGAGCGCTATTTTGAACTGGGAAAAAAATTCAAAAAAAAGCTTAAAGGCCTTGAATCGTCGATGGCACCGCTGCAAAAAGAACTGCAAAAAGCAAGGCAAACCCGGGCGCTTTGCGTCCAATCCAAAAAAGCGCCGGTCAAGCGCAAGCGCGAATGGTTTGAAAAATTCCGCTGGTTTAAAACAACGGACGATTTTTTGGTCATCGGCGGCCGGGACGCAAAATCCAACGAGCAGGTCGTCAAAAAGTTTTTGGACGACTCCGACCTGTATTTTCACGCGGACGTACTGGGTGCTCCGCACTGCGCGTTAAAAACCAAAAAAAATTCGGCCCCGATTGAAAGCAAAAAAGAAGCCGCCGTATTTGCCGCTATTTTTTCCCGCGCCTGGCAAAGCGGAACCACGGCCGCGGACGGTTACGGCGTTTTGCCGGAGCAAGTGTCCAAAAAAGCCGTGTCGGGGGAATTTTTGTCCGCCGGCGCCTTTATGATTTACGGGGAGCGAGAATGGTACCGTAAAATCGCCTTGCGCTGCGGAATCGGGATTGAAAAAATCGGGGATGACTGGCGCGTCATCAGCGGACCGGTTTCGGCGGTCAAAAAGCACGCGGCTTTTTTTGTGGAAATCAGGCCGGGCAAAACGGAAAAAGGGGATTTGTCCAAAAAGCTGTTCCGGTTTTTTTTGTTCAAGGCCCAAAACAGCCTGGGTTCGGTTTCTTTGGACGATTTTATCGCGGCTCTTCCGACGGGAGAAAGCGACATCGTTACTCAGCATTAAAAATAGCGGCAGCCAAAAAAAGCCGTGGAATCGTTTTTTAATTTGTTTTAACGGTTCTCATCATTGAAACATTTATGTATTCCGCATCCAATGTGCCCGCATCGAAAAAAGAGCTGGTTTTGACCGTGTTTGACCCCGACCCCGGCCATGTGGGCCGAAACATCATTACTTTGGACCGCCAGTCCAAGGAAACCCTCGGGGTTACTTCCGGAGATATAGTTGAAATAGAAGGAAACGGACGGAAAACCGCCGCCGTGATTTGGCCGGCGCGCGCGGAAGACGAGGGAAAAGCGACGATTCGAATGGACAATTTTTTGCGGCACAATGCCGGAGTCGGCTTGGGGGAAAAAGTAACAGTGCGCTCCGCGGAAGTAAAAGAAGCCAAAAAAGTCGTTTTGGCGCCCACCCAGGAAATCCGGATTATTGCTTCAGGCTATGACCGGATTTTGAAAAAAAATTTTATCGGCCGTCCTTTGGTGCGCGGCGATTCGGTTTGGATTTCGGTTTTCGGTTCGGGTTTTGTGTATACTGTTGTGGATACGACTCCGCGCGGAATCGTAAAGGTAAACGATTTTACCCAGTTTATTTTGAAGGAACAGCCGATTAAGGAAACTATCGGGATTTCCAAGCGCAGTTATGACGACTTAGGCGGCCTGCAGGAACAGGTCCGAAAAGTCCGCGAAATGATTGAACTTCCCATGCGCCATCCGGAATTGTTCCGCAAGCTCGGAATCAATCCGCCCAAAGGCGTTTTATTGTTCGGCCCGCCGGGAACGGGAAAAACTTTGCTTGCCAAAGCGGTTGCGAACGAGACTAATGCGCATTTTATTTCGATTGCTGCTCCGGCGCTTATGTCAAAGTTCGTCGGCGAAGCCGAAGAGCGGATTAGGCAGGTGTTTAAGGAAGCGGAAGACAGCGCGCCCAGCATAATTTTTTTCGATGAAATCGACGCCGTCGCACCCAAGCGCGACGAAGTCATCGGCGAAGTCGAGCGCCGCGTGGTCGCGCAATTATTGGCGTCGATGGACGGCATGGAAGCCCGCGGAGCCGTGGTAGTTATTGCGGCGACTAACCGCGTGAATTCACTGGATGAGGCGTTGCGCCGCCCCGGGCGATTTGACCGTGAAGTTGAGTTTCCCGTGCCGGACAAGAATGGGCGACTCCAGATTTTGCAGATTCATACAAGGGGAATGCCAATTAAACCCGCATTTGATATTTCCGGCATTATTGATTTTTTTAAAAAGGGAAAACAAACCGCGATTCCAAAGGTTCGGCGCGACGAATTAATCGGAATTTTGACTAAAAATGGCAAGGATGAAGCGGAATTTTGGAAAGTTCTTTCGGAAAGCGAATACAGCGAGATTTCCGAGTTTTTGCGCTATAAAATGCTCGAAGAATTCGCGAGTGTTACGCACGGTTTTGTCGGTGCGGACTTGGAGGCGCTAACCAAGGAAAGCGCGATGAAAGCCCTGCGTCGTTATTTAGAGCCAGGCAGTAAACCGATGATTAACTTGGAGGATGAAACCATACCGTCGGAAATTTTAGAACAATTGCAGGTTGAAAAAAAAGATTTTTTAGACGGGCTTAAAGAGGTTCAGGCAAGCGCGCTTCGAGAGATTACCATTGAAATTCCGGATGTCCATTGGGCCGATATCGGGGGCTTGGAAGACATAAAGGAAGAATTAAAACAAGCGGTTGAGTGGCCGCTGGAAAATCCCCAGATATTCAATAAAATGGGAATTCGGCCTCCGCGCGGCATATTGTTATATGGCCCGCCGGGCACCGGTAAAACTTTGCTGGTAAAAGCCGTTGCAACAGAAAGCAAAGCCAATTTTATTTCAATCAAAGGACCGGAACTTGTTTCAATGTGGCTTGGAGAATCTGAAAAAGCCATTAGAAAAGTTTTTAAAAAAGCCAGGCAAGTCGCCCCGGTAATTGTTTTTTTTGACGAATTTGATTCTATCGCCACGTCGCGCGGTATTTCTGTGGGAGAAGGTGGCAGTTCCGATCGGGTGGTTAACCAATTATTGACTGAAATCGACGGAATTAAACCGTTGGAAGATGTTGTTGTTATTGCGGCGACCAATCGCCCCGACCTTATCGATCCCGGTTTGTTGCGCCAAGGCCGATTTGACAAAATCATTCGGACCCCCTCGCCGGACGAAAAAGCGCGCCTGCAAATCTTACTGGTGAAAACCAAAGGCGTGCCGTTGGATGAAAACGTGTCATTGGAAAGTTTAGCCAAGAGCACGATTGGCTTTTCGGGCGCGGATTTGGATGGCCTGGTGCGCGAAGCCGCGTTAATGGCGTTAAAAGAAAGCAAATTAAAAGCAACCAAAATCGCCCAGCGCCATATCGATGAAGTTCTTAAAAAATTGGCCCCCTCGATTTCGACTGAAACCGAAGAAGCTTATGCGGAATTCAAATTGCACAAAGGCGATTTCAAGCCGAGCTACATCGAATAGTTGGCAAGAAAAATTTTGGAACGAGATTTTTATCAGTGTAAATAAGACGGTTGCCCCTGCGGATTAAACACGTTTTACGATTTGTGCAGTAACCAAGCTCTTCTTGCCAAAGTTCGTGGGATTTTCGAGGAACATAACGCTTAACTTATTGGGTATTGTCTAATCAACTATGCCTACTGATTCATTTTTCAGAGATTTTACGTTGCTCGAATTATCTCACATTCTCGGCGGGTCTTTGGATGGAGGACTTGAGGACGTCATTGCAGTGCAAAGACGAATCGACGAAGCCAAGCGGGCCATTGACGAACAAATTAAGTCCGGAAACGTGAAAAAGGGGGACTTGGTTATGCTGGAAGGGCCTAAACAGTACACCTTCAAGCATTTCAAAGAAGAATACGGTTTTGCAGCACGTGATTTCCAAGAAGAATGGAAACCCTTGCTCAAGATGTGTTACAATTTTTATCACATCCTTGCGCAACATGCTAAAAAGAAAGGGTTGCGTGTTGAATTTCTTGAAAGGGGAACAACCCAACCGGGCGGAAGACTGTCAACCGCCACTAGGCAGATAGAACTGGGTCTGTATCAGTTGCCACGGGACAAAGCCAAAAGACTTGAGTACTTGGTTACTGTACGTCGGGACGACACCATGGTTCGACTGATTCAGAGTCGAAAGCCACGATTGGTGATTGCTGCGGCTGGGCACGCGGCTTGGATTGAAAAAACCTTGCGACCAACCCGTGTCGTTTTTACTTCTCGTAAATATCAAGACCCAGCCGAAAGAGCGGCAATCGTCCGGTATGCGCAACGCGAACGGATGTACCGCCAAGAGTACATGGATTACCACAATAGGGCTATGCGCCCGAGAAGACCGTTAAGACCCCGTGCCATTTAGAATTTCTTTCCATCGGCAATAAAATTTAACATTCATTATTTTCTTAGTGAACTCAATAGTCCAGAACGGAATATTTATTCCAGAAAAATCGTTCCGGGCAGTTTTTTGAAGTGCGAATCTCCTGTCACGACTTTCGCGTTGAGTTCAAGCGCGGTGGCCAGAATGCTGGCGTCAATCAGGCTGAAATTGTTTTTGAATCGTTCGCGGACGTTGTTTTTGATGATTCCCGCATTTTGCGCGATTACGGTATCCAGTTCGGCTATTCCGGTTTTTTTCTGAATAAACGCCAAGGCGTCGCTAAAACCGGTTCTTTTTTTTCGTGCGAAAAAATCGGACAGTTCGGCGATAACGGTTGTCGGGGTAAAGCAGCGGCGGGTTTGGAGCATTTCTTCGATTTGAATGCCGCTTTTTTCGGATTGGAAATAAGCAATCCAAGCCGACGTATCCAAGACCAAGCTAAAATTGTCGGTATTCATCTTCTTTTTCCCTTTTGAATTTGCCCAGTTTGGGAAACGAGCCGAACATGCTGTCGGGAATTTGTTTTTCTTTTTCCACGAGTTTCCAGACAACTGCTTTGTAAGATTTGAATTTGTATTTGGTCCTGAGTTTTTCAAGTTCCTTAACCAACGGTTTGTCCATCTGAACGGTGGTCATGGCTTTCATATTATAGTTATAACTATAACTATATAAAAACCTGTTTTTTTCGGCAAATGCCGTTACAGAAAATAAAACATTACTAATAGCGGCAAAAACAGTATTGCCCAAATCGGTTTGTTCCAGTCGAATACTTTTTTTCCGTCCAGCGGCCCCAGCGGAATCAGGTTGAACAATGCCAAAAAGAAGTTGATTTGGCTGGCCGCGCTGAATATGAGTGAAATAAGCGGGTTTGAAAAAAATGCCACGGAGCCGGCTAAAAACAAAAACCCGAGGGCAATGTTGACTATGGGCCCCGCAACGGAAATGATTCCGTTTTCGCGTTTGGTCAGGTTGCTTTTGAAAATATAAACCGCGCCTGGGGCCGCAAAAACGAATCCTAAGCCGAAAGCAAGCCCGAGCGCCAGCACCAATCCCATGGGCCAGGCAAAAAAAGCCGCGCGCGCTCCGTAATGAATTGCCGCATATTTGTGGGAAAGCTCGTGGAGAATAAATCCGGTTCCGACCGCGACAGCCGCCACGACAAATGCAAGGTAAAAGTTGTTCGGAAACGCGAGTTCGCTAAAGTTGTTTCGCATGACCCAGCCAAAAGCCACGCTGATGACGAGCCAGCTTCCGGCGATTTCGATGATTTCGCGTTGGTCCATACTAATCGATTAAAACTTTGTTTTCAAAACAGTTTTTAACCCCGCGGAATCGCTGGTTGCGAATTCACCTGAACCGTTTTTTGCCAAAGCGGATGGCTTGATTGGCGTTTCGTTTTTTGTCGAAAATTTTCGGGTTTATTACGCTTTTTGCATCGGCTTTTGTTTATGCGAAAGTTTTTTTCCCGGGCCCAGATTTCGGTTGAAATGCTGATTATTGCCGCGGCTTTGGTCGGCTTGGTCTTGTTTTTGGTTTCCCAGCTTACGGCTACCGGAACCAAAGCGTCGGCTAAAATCGGCGAAAAGTCTGACCAATTAATGGCTAAAATCGACGAATTGCACTGAATCGGTGGTAGGTTGAAGACATGCGGCCAGGTTTCGCTTGAATTTTTGCTGATTGCGGCCGCTTTTTTGGGAATTTTACTGGTTATGATGGCCGCGTTAACCGTTGCTTTTGAAAGCGGCCAATTTGCGCTGTCCGTTTCCGCTGCCCAGTATCTTGCAAACGAAATCCAGTCCGATGTGGACACTTTGTCGGTGCTGGGCGAGAATTCGCAAATTTCAGTCGACCTTCCGGCATTTTCCAACGGCCGGCTGGTGTTTCAAAACAATGCCTTTGAACTGCGGCTGATTTCGGATACTACTTCAACTGAAAAAGTTTTTTCCCGCGAACTTTCGCTTTTTGCCACGCCGGCTGAATTCGATTTGGATGCTTCGCAGCGCATAATTTTGGAAAAAACCGGCGGTAATTTAACGGTAAACCGTCAGCCGGATTGAAGTCCAGTTGTTTTGGAAAAAAATTCCTTCCGCGCTGACCGTGTTTCCAAAAGAACCGGTGTTTTTCGCTAAAACCGTTTGATGATTAATTTGCAGTTCATAATCCTGGCTTGAAAAAAGCCGTTCGATGTCCTGCCGCATTTCTTCGGTTGTCGGGCGGGTCTGGTCCCATACCTTGAACAGGTCGAATTCTTTTTGCAGGACAATGGTTTGGCTAAACGATTCCGCCGGAAAGCTTGCAAACATCAGCAATAATCCGCTTACCAGTAAAATTCCCAATACTGCGTCCAATGTAAGCCAAAATCCCTTATTCATGGCACACAAGCCCCCGTAAAACGGTTTTTTGGCGGTTGACCAAAACAAAGCGTTCAATCCAAAGGCAGTTTTGGCCTCGGGAATTGTCAAAAATCGTTTCGGTCGAGCCGTCCGCGTTTTTTAGTTCGATTTTTTTGAAAAATACCGGGCTGTTTTCGCTTTCCTGCGCCGCGGGTATTTGCCGGAGCAGTTCCAAATCGATTTCGTTGGTTTTGGAGCGGTGCAGGCTTGCTGAAAAAACCGCGCTGCCGTATTGGGGATTTGTTTCGTCGCGGTTTTTTAAAAGCGAATCCGCCAAAAAAACCGCGTTGGCTTGAAGTTCCTGCGAATCGAACCTGCGAATCGATTGTTCGACTTGCGAATGAAAAAAGCTTAAAATCAGAAAAAAGAGCAGTAAAAACCCCAAAAATGCGAAGATTAGGTCCAAGGCCGCCAATTGGCCCTTGTTTGAATTATCGGTAATGGTCAGGCGTAGTCACTTCCAGAACCGTTGCTCCGTTAAACGAAACCAAGGCCACGTGTTCCGCTAAAATATACGCTTTTTTTTCGATTCCGAATCCGTTCGCGAAGATAAAATGCGGCTGTTCGGGGTCGGGAATGCAGTTGGCTAGTTGCGTTTTGGGCTTTCCGCCGGCATTGGCAAAAATCGAGTCGATGATTTGGCTGCAGGATTTGGCGTTTTGAATCGCGGTGATGCGTTCGCCGGTTTGAATCATTTTGGATTGCAGTTCGTTTCCGGTTCCCAATAAAAGCGCGAGGAACCCCAAAAAAGCGGCAAACACGAGCAGGTGCTCCAAAGCCAGCTGCCCAAAAGAATTCCGAACGCGAAAATACCCGCGGTTCATGGCGCCACCACAAAAGCGGTTTGTTCGTATCCGATGGGAACCAAAAAAAACGTTTTGGTGGAACCGATTTGGATTTCGGCGGCCAAGGTTTGGTTTCGAAGGATTCCGCCGGTAAACGCGTAATGGCCGGTTGTTCCGGCCGGAGTTGAAACAAAAAAAACAATCGATTGTTCGTTTAATTTTTGCAGGGAAATGCTTTCGGCCGGCTGGTACAGAACCATGTCATAGGAATCCGCGCTTGTGGTCACGTCAAAAAAAGAAATGAACGGGTAATCGGCTTGTATTTTTTGGATAACTGAAAATAATTGCCGGTTAATCGTTTCTTTGGCAAAAGTGCCGTCCGGGTTTTGCAACGCGGTTTGGATTTTTAAATTGTCCAGGACGGTTTGGTCAACCGCGTTTTCCAAGGCGGTTCGCCAGTAAGAAGCGGTTTCGTTTTCCAATCCGGCAATTTGGGCCTTGTGAAAAGACGTGGCGGCCTGATTTTGGCTTGAAGCCAATGTCAATAAGGCGCCGGCCGCGAGCAGTACCCACAAGGCGGAAAATCCTTTGTTCATATGGATACTGGGCAAAAAGCCGTTTTATGCGGGTTTTTTTTCGTTTTTCAACGAAGTCGCCGCAAATGCCGTAATCGCTGTCCATACACGACCGGTTTTATACTAAAAAAAATCCGTGGATTTATGGTTCCCAAACTTTTTTATTGTCCAACCGCGAATGTCTTGCATGGTTCCTAAAACTTGGGTGCAAGGGGTTGCCATTGCTTTTTTGGTTATGGCGTTTATGACCGTGATTCATGAATGGCTGCAGACGCCGTTTGACTTGCGGGTTTGGATTACTTTGCTTGTCGGAATCGTTGTTTTTGTCGCGGGTTTTTTGCTTTTGGAGCAGAATTCGGTGCGGGATTTGCCGGCGTTTCGCAAATCGTAGCTATTTTTTGTCCGAAAACTTTTTTTGGTAGGCGTCGATTTCGGGATAATAAAATTCTGCAATGGTTTTTTTGGCTTTGGCAATGTCAAGCCAAAGGTAAGCGTCGTGTTCGCGGCTGAGTTTTATGCCGTCCTTTTTTTCGGCTGTGCAGATAAAAATAGTCATGTCCACCCACGAACCGTCTACGCGCTGGAAGCGGCGAACGCTTAGCGGTTCCTCAACCGTTATTTCCAGTGCGGTCTCTTCCAGAGTTTCGCGCTGCAATCCTTCCATAATGCTTTCGCTGGTTTCGATTTGTCCCCCCGGCAGTTCCCATATTCCGGGGCATTGGCTTGTGTAATCGGACCGCTTGATGACCAAAACTTTGCGATTTTGCACAATAAACGCTTTGGCTGAAACGCGGCTCTGGTTTTTTTCTGTCATAAATTTTCAAAGTATTTTTTCATTAGTAAAGCGTCATTTTCGATAATGGGTGATTCGCTTACTACCGTTCCGTGAACATTGTATTCTTTCAGGCATTCCAGCACGAATTTCCATGGAAAATCGTTTTTTTTGTCCTGCAAGGGAACGTGGTTTTTTTCGCCTTTGGCGGAATATTCGATTCCGCTCATGTGCATGTTCATGTCCTTGAAAATAGTTGCATCGCTTTTTTCGATTTCGTCAAGCACCGCAAAAACGTCTTTTTTGGCTTTGAATCTTCCGTTGTTCCGCGCGTGCACGTGCGCAAAATCGAAGTACGGTTCGGTTTCGGGCAAATCATTGTGCAATTGCAATAATTCGGTAATCGAGCCCCATTGTACGGGTTTTCCCGTGGTTTCGGGTTTTAGCCTGCTTTGCACCTTATGTGTTTTCATTTGCTCCAAAACGATTTCCAAATTTTGCCGCACAGTTTTGGCGACTTGGCTTTCAGGAGCTCCCTGCATGTACGCTGGATGAAAAGTGATTGCTTTGGCGCCGCACCAGCCCCCGACATTGGCGGCGTCGAATATGCGCCTGATGGAAGCAATTTGTTTTTCTTTTTCGAGCGAATTCAGATTAATGTAATAGGAACCGTGGCAGCTAAGCGTGATTTCGTTTTCAGCCGCGGTTTTTTTGATTTGCTCGGCGGTTTCTTTTTTCATGGATACGCCGTGCACGAATTCGAGTTCCATATGGCTTAGCCCGAGCTCTGTTACGCGCAAAATTCCGGTTTCCGCGGACGGTTTTAGGGTGGAAAGCGGAATACCGGCAGTGCCAAACCGAACTTTTTGCGTCATGCCATGGTTGGTTATCCAAAGGTTTTTTTAGTCCAACGCAATTGCAATAGGATATGGCGGCAAAAGCTAGGGGAATTCGCGTGCGAAAAACCCGTAGCGGCCAGCTCGAGTGGACCATGGCCAAACCGGAAAAAAAGCCGGGCTGGCAATTGACCAAAACCGGAAAAATAATTGAAAATGCCAAAAAAGCCGCGTCTGCCATTGTAGGCCGCGCCATGAAAGACAAGGCGTGGGCAAAAGCCAACAAAGGCGTTTTTTTGTTTTGCCTGTATTTTGTGCGAAACCGCGATGGCAAGCTGCCTAGCCAAAACATCCAGACTCCCCAAAATGCAAGGGAAATTTTGCGTTTGCGAAACGAGATTCGAAAAAAGGAAACCAAGGCCCAAAAAGAGGTAAATGGCCAGCAATCGTTCGATTTTGGCTCCGCAGAGATTCCGTTTTAATACTTGTTTTGGGCTATGGTATGATATATGCCGCCCAATGTTTTTGCCAAGACCGGCCGCGAGCACGAAATTTTTCGCGACGAAACCGCGCTGTATCCCGATTTTTTGCCCGAACAGCTTTTGGAGCGCGATTCGGAAATCAACGAGCTTGTTTTTGCGCTAAAGCCCGCGTCGGAGGGAAAAAAGCCGTCGAACGTGTTTGTGCACGGTTCTCCGGGAACGGGAAAAACCGCGAGCGTGCGCTGGGTTTTGCAGCAATTGTCGGAATTCAGCGGAAAAACCAAATCCATTTTGGTGAATTGCTTTGAAGCCAATTCGCGCCATTCGGTCCTTTCTTTTTTGGCGGAAAAATCCGGCGCGATTATGCCCAAGCGCGGAGTAGGGTCCGACGAGATTTATGCGGAATTATTGTCCGTTTGGAAGCGGACCAATGTGACGCCGATAATTGTTTTGGATGAAGCCGACCATTTGCTGTCCAAAGAAGACGGAAGCATGCTGCTGTACGATTTGGTGCGGCCGTTTGAACGCGAAAAAATATTGACCGGCGTTATTATCGTTTCCAATGATTCCGAATTGCTGGTCAAGCTGGATTCGCGCGTCAAAAGCAGCCTGGCCCCGAAGTTTGTGGAATACTCCAAGTACAGCCCCGAACAGCTCAAAAAAATCTTGGCCAGCCGCGCCAAACTTGCGTTTTTTCCGGAGTCGCTTGACAACGAAGTAATTTCGATTGCGTCCGGCCACGCCGCGAAAATGAACGGCGACTGCCGCTTGGGAATCGAAGCCTTGCTTGCGGCCGGAAGGTTGGCTGAAAAACAAAACAGTTCCAAAGTTGCGGCGGAACACCTGAAAAAAGTGTTTGCGGACGTGGACAAGGTTTCTTTGGAGCGGCGGCTGCAATACCTTAACCCGGTTGAAATCGAAGTGCTTAAATGCATCGCAAGGCACCCGAATGTTTTTTCCGGGGATTTGGGCTTGTTTGTCGAATCCGAGTCCAAACAGCCGGTCGGCGAACGCATGTTCCGTAACATTATCGCAAAACTCGACCAGATGGGGTTAATTTTGGCTGAAGAAGTGACCGGCCAAATCAAGGGAAAATCGCGGCGCATCGGACTGCGCGTAAATGCGGAAAAAGTCAAAGCGCTGTAGGTTTCGCTTTTGCCAAACCTTTAAAAACCTGTTTTTCGTGTGTTGTGTAGTACAAAGGAATTGTAAATAATGCCCGCCCAAAAAAAGCAAGCCGTTTCCAAGGCCGTTAAAAAACAGGTCAAGGCGATTGCCAAAAAAACCGCGAGGCAAACTGCGGCTCCAAAAGCGGTCCGAAAGCAGGTTTCGGCAATTGCCAAAAAACTGGCAAAAAACACCAAAACCAATCAGCGCGACCGCCAGGCGATTAACGCGGAAATGGAACGATTGAAAAAAGAAATGGCCAATTTAAAGGGCAAAAAATCCAAGAAGCAATTAAGCGAATACAACCTGTTTATCCGAAGGCAAATTCTGGACGGCAAAACCTTTAACCAGGCCATCGCCTTGTGGAACAAACTGCGCCGATGGGAAGAGGGAAAGATTCCGACGAAAACCAGAATCAGAACGGTTATAAAACGCGTGTCATCCAAGCCCAGAGTAATTGTTAAAACCAAAACAAGAACTAGGCGCGTATTGGTTCCCGGAAAATCCAAAATCGTGGTCCGAAGAATCAAATCAAAGCCGACGGTCGTGACCAAGTACCGCACGCGCACCAAAAAGGTTTTTGTTCCCGGAAAAATCAGGACCAGATTCAAGACGCGAACCGTTTTTAAAACTAAACGGGTAAAATCAAAGCCGCAGATTCAGTACAAAACCAGGTTTGTCGACCGGCCGGTTGAAAAAATCGTGGAAAAAATCATCCGTGTTCCCGCTTTGACCGCGCCGTTGGAAGAAATGGACGATAGCCGGATGGAAACGGTTTCAACCGTGAACAAGGCGTTGTCGGCTACGTTAAGCCAGCAATTGGGCCGCGATTTGGCTTTGGAAGAGCTCGCGTATCGGATGGTCAAGGTTTATTTTGAAGAGCTGGCGCGCACGGGTTTTAAGCGCCAAATGTCCTTGGATGATTTGATTGACGCGTTTGTTTATTCCTGGTATCGCGTTGAAAAACAGCTGGGAAAAAAACAGCAGATTGTGCATCACGAGGAAAACGCGTACCGAATCATGCATTTGTATTATATCGAACTGGCTCGCCTCGGCCAAAAGCGCACGTTGAGTTTGGATGAAATGCTGGACTCGTACTTTTACACCTTGACTCGCCTTGGAAAAGACAATACGCAATTGATTTCACAGATGGAAGCCGTGCGCCTGCAGCAGCAATTCGCCAGCCAAACCACGACCATGGTCACGGAAAAGAAAACCGAACTTAACCCCGTCGAGACAACGACTACCACAACAACGGTTATGAATAATCCGCAGTAAAATTCGATTTAACTTTTTTTACGGGGCTTTGAATATGATTTCTATCGCGTCGCGGTGGGCCAACTCGTGGTCTTTTCCGACCATTTGCTTGGTTTTGACGTTGATGGCGCGAATGAACCCTTTTCCCATGTCGGTGTGAAGCTTGAACGCAAAGTCCAAGGCGGTTGATGCCGGCGGAATCAAAAAACAATCGGCTAATTTTCTTCCGGAACTGTCTTCCAATTTATGAACGCCCGCAGGGAATACCGCGATGTATTGCAGAATGTCAAACACCGTTTTGTCGAGCACGTCCTGGATTCCTGTTGAGCCGAACTGGTCCAGTACTGTTTTTTGAATCGCGTCCAAGACTTGTTTTTGTTTTTCGTTCAGTTCTCCTTTGACCGAAAATGTTTTGGCTCCGGGCTCGTATTCGATGATGCCTTGCTTGGCGGCTTTTTTTAATGCCAGTTCCGCAAAGCCGCTGCAGGGAATAATCGGCACTTTGGGAAAGCGGTTTTTCATGTTTTCAAGGTTTTTGGCGGCGCTGGGAACGTCGATTTTGTTTGCGGCAACCACTATCGGCTTGGTGGCTTCGCGTAACGCGGTGGCGAATTTTTTTTTGTCTTCTTCGTTCCAATGTATCGGTTTTTTTTCGAATAATTCGGTTTTGCGCAGCACTTTTTCGATTATCGGTTCGGTTCCGCCGATGCCGCTCATGGTCTGGGCAATGGCCGCAATGGCTTTGCTTTCGTCGGCGTAATGCGCGTTGGCGATTTTGCGCCAGTTTTTTTCCAGTATTCCCAAAAACCAGTAGTCGATTTCGTCTTCCAAAAACAGAACCGTTTCGCAGGGGTCATGGTGGCCTGCGGGAACGGAGTTTCCGTTGGCGTCGGTTGAACCGGATGCGTCCACTACGTGGATGAGCACGTCCGCGGTTGAAAGGTCGGATAGGAATTGGTTGCCGCGTCCTTTTCCTTCATGGGCTCCGGGAACGAGTCCCGCCACATCGATTAGTTCGACGGGCACCCAGCGGGTTCCGTTTTTGCAGTATCCCGTGCGGGGATTGCATTGGACTTTGAATTCCTTGTCAATGCATTCGACGCGGACAAATGAAATTCCTTTGTTGGGTTCGATGGTCGTGAATGGATAATTGGCAATGGCCACGTCAACTAGGGTGGCCGCGGAAAAAAACGTGCTTTTGCCTGATGAGGGGGCGCCAACGATTCCGATTTGCATGGTATCTTATTGGTTTTTGGCGGCAAGGTTTTTTAACGGGTTTGGGGGCTGGTTTTGAAATGAATTCGGATTATATGGCCAATTATTTGAATGCGATTGGTAATCCATTGCCCGAACTGGCAAAGACGTTTGAGGAAGAGCTGGAGTTCTTGAAAAAACAGGTGACTTCGCGTTCGTCCTTGTTGGATGTGGGCTGCGGTGCGGCTAGGCCTGCGGTGGATGCCGCGGCGTTTGTGAAAAATCTGGTGGGAATCGACAATGACCCGCGTGTTTTGGAAGTGGCGGTAAAACGCTGCGAGAATTTGCCGAATGCGCGGTTTATCCGCGAAGACGCGTTGAATATGGGTTTTACTTCCAAGACGTTTGACGTGTCGTTTTGCACGTATAACCTGATTGGAACCTTAAAAAAGTCCGAGCGCCAGCGCCTGGTAAACGAAATGGCAAGGGTGACCCGGCCGCTTGGAAAAGTGATTAATATTACGTGGAAGCAGGATAAAAAAACCACGGAGTTTTTGAAAAAGTATTATCCGTCGATTGGAATCAAGATTTTTGAAATCGACGAATCCAAAACTGTCACTTCCAAGGGGACGTTTGAGCGTTTGTCCAAAAAAGAATTGCAGGAGTATTATTCCGAGACCAATCTGGCGGATTTGGCTTTTTTGGATATCGGCCCGCTTTGGTATGCCGTGGTCGGTTCAAAGCCAAAGGGACAGTTTGACGATTTGGTATAATAAAAAGTATTTGGTATAAGGGAAAAGGTATGACGGGATTGTGGACGGAAAAATTTATTCCAAAAGAATGGGGAGAGTTTATCGGAAACTCGGAACTTTTAAAGGAAATCCAATTGTGGTCTTTGGACTGGAACAAGAAAAAATCCGGTCCGCCGCTTTTGCTGTTCGGTTCGGTCGGAAGCGGAAAAACCGCGTTGGCCTTGCTTACCGCCAAACTCAACGATTGGGATTTGTTCGAATTAAACGCGTCGGATTTTCGCGACAAAGACACGGTTGAAAAAGTAGTCGGCGCGGCCAGCCAAAACGCGTCTTTTTCCGGAAAACTGCGCCTGATTTTGCTGGATGAGGTGGATTCGGTTTCGGGGCGCGAAGACCGCGGAGGATTATCCGCGATTTTGCAGGTGTTAAAGGAAGCCAAAAATCCGGTGATTCTGACTGCCAACGACATTTATGCGAATAAGCAGCTCGCGGTGCTGCGCAATTACTGCAAAAAAATGGAGTTTAAAAAAATCAATTATTTGAGCATGGCCAAGCGCATTCGCCAGATTTGCGAAGGGCAAAAAATCGATTTTGACCACGAGGCGATTTTGGAACTGGCCAAGCAGTCCAACGGGGATTTTCGCTCCGCCTTGTTGGATTTGCAGTCGGTGTGCGAGCATACGTCCAAAATCACCCTGTCGGATGTCCAGTCCTTGGGCTACCGCGAGCGCCAAGACAAGATTTTTTCGATTCTTCCGAAGATTTTTCACGCCAAAACAGTCGCGGATGCGCGCAACGCGCGCCAAAAATCCGACCTTGACGACGATTTGTTGTTTCGCTGGATAGAGGAAAACCTGCCGTCCGAATTCAAGGACAGGTCCGAACTGGCTTTGGCGTTTAACCGCTTAAGCCGCGCGGATATTTTTTTGGGGCGCGTGCATTACCGCCAGTATTTCGGTTTTTGGCGGTATAGTTCGGAACTGATGACTTCGGGCGTTGGATTGTCGCACGGTGCGGATTTCCACCCCGATTTTATTATGTATAAGTTTCCGGGTTTGTTGTCGCGACTGGCCGCATCTTCCGCGGAGCGCAACCTCAAAATGGGCATTGCCGAAAAAGCCCAGGAAAAAATGCACGCAAGCAAGCGCGAGATTGTTTCCCAGGACATTCCGTTTTGGCTGAATCTGTTTGATGACCATCAAAAAGCGGTTGAATTGTCCGCCTTGTTTAATCTGGACGAAAACGAAATCGCGTTTTTGATGCAGTCCGCCAAGACAACCAAAAAAGTCCAAAAAGTCGCGGAAGAAGCGGTGGGACTTAGGGCGCAGCTCCTGCAAAAAAAACAGCGTTTTTTTTCCGAAACTGAAAACGCGGAGTCCGACTCTGATGCCGAGCCCGATGACACCCAAAAACAATTGCGGGAAAGCGCGAATGCGCAAAAGCAAACCAGATTATTTTGATTTGGATTTTGTTTTGGTTTTTTTGAACGGATTAATCGCCTTAATTCCGGGTATTTTTTCAAAGTCTTTGGTGTTTTCGGCTTCAAGTATGTAAAGACCGTCGGTCACTACTTTTCCAAGCGCGTTTTTTGAATTGCTATTGTACTTTTCGTTGGCCAAGCGGCGAAGTTTCGCTTCATCATCATCGGATAATTTAAAAGTCAAATCGCGCACGTTGTTCCCCATTTTACAAAAACCAATCATTTTTAAAGTTCGAGTTCGATGATTGCGGTCGGTTTTTCAAGCCCGAAATTGTTGAGTGTTTTGGAGTTGAGCATTCCGATGATTCCTTTTTTTTCGTTGGCGTTGATTGTTCCCGCCTGTCCTTTTTCAAACGCGGGGTGGTTGGTTTCGCCGATTTCAAATGTCAGGTTTAAGGACTGGCACAGGGCTTGCAAGTGGGATTTGGCCAGCGAGAAATTCGTGTTCGAGCCGCAAAGGCCGATGCAGACGTGCTGGGTTTCGGATACGCCTGTTTCGCTTTTGGGGTCCAATACCAGCGCTTTTCCGACCTCAAATACGTGCTGGGGGTAAAGCGCGGATTTGTTTTTGCCTAAAAATTCCAGTATTTCGGGAAACAGGCTTTTTCGGAAAATCGCGTAATTTTGCGAAACGGGATTGGATAATTCCACGAATTCTTCCTTGGAATTGCCGATTTTTGTTTCCTGTTTTTCGCGGGAAGTCAAAGTGTAGGTTAAAATTTCCTGCAGCCCAATGCCGATGCAGGCGTCGCGCACGCGGTCGACTAATAGCGATTCAAAGTTTTCATTGCCGACGGCCGCGAGGCGGATTTCTTCGGTCAAAAACCGGTTGTAATCCGCGCTAATCAGCAGGTCTTCGATTATATCAACGGCGTGCAAAATGTCCTGGCGCAGGTTCGCGTATTCGCATTCGATTTTTCCGGATTTTATTTTCGCGCCAAACCCGCTTTTTTGGAACAGTGTTTTCCATTCGCCGTCTTTTTTGGTTTCGCCGAAATATTTTTCCAACGTGCTTTTTTGAAAATTTATTTTGCGTTTGGCAAAATGCGGGGTAGTTGTTTTTTCTTTTCCGTAATTGATTTCAACGCTTCCAATTAAGGCGCCGCGGTCGGCCAAAGCCGCGCAGACGATGTTTAATGCGGTGTTGATTTTGGCTTGGTCGAATCCCGTAACATCCAAAAACATGTTTTTGGTTTTTTCGGTTACCTGTCCGCTTCCCTGCGAATTGATGATGGGCGGAAACGACAAAACTTCGTTATTGGAGTCGACCAATAAAGGGTATTTGGCTTGGCCTTTCAATAGTTCCGCGTATTCTTTTCCTTTCGGGTGCTCGGTTAAAATTTCGCTTAGGCTCATTTTGGTTTTGTATTCCAAGGGAATAAATTCGGTTTTGGGGTCTGCCGCGTAATAGCGCACGTTTCCATGGACTTGGTCAAGGTCGAATATTCCAATCGCGGCTTCTTTTCGCTTGCGGCCGTACGTCAGGCAGATTTTTTCCTGCAATTGGATTAATTGCCGCAAAAAATCGTCGGTGATTTTTACGTTCCACGCGACGGCGTATGCCGCGGCGGGCCGGATTTTTTGAAGCTGGGAATCGACGCTTGCGGTGATTCCGCTTTTTTTGGTTTTGTATTCGATAATCGTTTTTTGCTTTCCTAATCGGTAGCGCAGTTCGCGGGCAACGCCTTCGGTGGATAATAAGTCGGGGCGATTGGTGTCCGCTTGGCTTGCTTTGATTTTGTCGCCTTCCAATGATTCCAGTTCGGTTTTGGTCAGCCACAAGGCGTCTTCTAGTTCGTCTTTGGTGCCGAATTTTTGCCCGCAAAGGAATTCGAGGTCTTTTTTGTTCATTTCAATGGAGGGCATCGGGCATCACCAACGGCTGTTTTCTCAGCCAGTTTAAGTCGTCGGAAAATAAGTATCGGATATCGTTGATTCCGAGTTTGAGCATGGCCAATCGGTCGATTCCGAATCCCCAGGCCAGACAGGGCGCTTTGATTCCAAGGTTTTCCGTCATTTCTGGGCGAAAGATTCCGGCGCCTCCGAGTTCCACCCATCCCAAGATCGAATGCTTGGCGTTTAATTGGACGGATGGTTCGGTGAAGGGGTAATATGACGGTTCGAATTTGACTTGTTTGGCGCCGGCAAATTCTGTGGCGAATTGTTTGAGCATTCCAAGCAGGTGCTTAAAGTTCAGGTTTTCGCCCGTGATGAATCCTTCCATTTGGTTGAATTCAATCAGGTGCGTGGCGTCAATCACGTCGGGCCTGTAACAGCGTGCAATGGAAAAGTATTTTCCCGGAATTTGGATTCCTTTGACGAGCTGGCGGCCGGAGTGGCTGGTGGAATGACCGCTGGGCAGTACGCGCTTGGCGATTTCTTCGTTCCAGGAATACTGCCATCCGCTGGAAGCCGCGATTCCGCCGGTTTCGTGCGCATTTTTAATCGCCAGCACGATGGAGCGTTCGGGAAGCTTTCCTGTTTTGGGCTGTTTTAATTGGTAAGTATCCGTCCATTGGCGCGCGGGGTGGTTTTGGGGCTGGAACAAAACGTCGAAATGATAAAATTCCTGCGTAATCAAAGGGGATTCCATTTCGACAAATCCGAGTTCGGTTAAGCGCCTTCGGATTTGGTTCAAAAATTGCACATAGGGCTGTTTTTTTCCGACGAACATATTCGGCGCGGGAGAAGAAATATCATACGAACGCGTTTTGATTTTGGATAATAATTCAATCGCTTGGCTTCCGTTTTCGGTCAATGCAACGGTCCTGCCGGTCAGGATTTTTTTTTCAATCAGTCCGCGCTGCAAAAATTCGGTTTTGAGTTCTTCGGAAACTTTTCCGTGGCTGTGGATTTTGTCCAAGCCTTTTTCGCGTTCTTCAAGGCGTTGGCTGTATTCTTTTTCTTTGGACAAGCCTGTGAAATTCAGCTGTCCTGAAATAATGGATAAAAAACCGTTTTTTTTGTTCCAACCGAAAGCCACGTTGAATTCGTCGGGCAAAAGGCCGGTTTTTTGCTGGCTTTCTTTTAAGGAAACGGGGGAATTTTTTTCAACGAACTCTAAAAGCCGGATTTCGGGCAGGTCAAGGTTTCGGACTTCGTTTCCCTTGGCGGTCAAAACGAGTTCCTCGCTTAAGTCCTCTTTTTTTTCAACGAGTCCCTTGCCGCTCAGCCATTCGGTTGCGCGGCGAACCGAATCCAACGGCAGTTTGGCGGTTTCGGCTAATCGGCTTTCGTTGGACCGTTGTTTGTCGGCCATTGCCAAAAGCGTTTTTCGCTCGATGTCGCTTAATTGTTCCGCTGTTTTTTGCAGGTCTGCCACAAAACCACGCTATTAATGGGCAGCGTTTGTTTTATAATTTGCCTTTTCCTAATTGGTGGTTATGGCTTTGTTTGTGCTGGATGCCGCCGCGCTCCTGAATTCGCGGTTTTCGTTTGACCAAAAGCACCGCTACGCAACGCCAAGCCTTGTGTTTGACGAGTGGAAAAGTTATTCGCAAAAATTGCTGGCGGAAAACGCGTTCCAAAACGGCATCTTGTCGGTTATTGACCCTTGTCCCCTGTCGGTTTTGGCTGCCCAAAAACTCGCCCAAAAAACCGGAACCAAGCGGTTAAGTGCGGCGGACGAGGCTGTGGTCGCTTTGGCTGTTGAACTAAAAGAGCGGCGCCAGCGTCCGATTGTCCTGACGGATGATTATTCTGTTCAAAACCTCTTAAAGCACTCCAAAATCAAGTTTATCGGGGTTTTGCGGGGAGAAATTAAGGAAGCCAAAACCTTTGCAAAACCAGTTAAAACCGCCAAAATCGCCAAAAAGACCCTAAAAACCAATTAATTCATTGTTTTTGGTGAATTAGTTATCTTTATATTGGCTAATTGCCGTATTATGTACGGTAAGCATGCTCGTTGAGTTCCTGTATCATTTTTTCAGCATGGACTTGGGCTGGATTATCGACTTTACTTTGGGAAACCTGCTTTGGCTCTTTATTTTTGCCGCGTGCGCCTTTTACATGTTTGAAAAAAGGAACTGGTTTTGGTCGACCGTTTTCATCGTTTTTTTGTGCTGGATTTATATTGACTTTTCAAACGTCATCGGCTGGAAAATCCTGACAAAGGAATTTTGGATGATTAATTTTTTGGTCATGATGGGCGTTTTGATGTTTTCGGAAACCGACTCCTGGGGAAAAGACAACCTCGTTTTGGTCAATACTATTCGCAGCCTTGCGGTCATCGCGTTTTACAATTTGTTTTTGGTGTAGGGTGAAAAAAATGGTTTTTTTCAACGCGCTGTACAAGGGATTTGTCCTGTTTGCTTCCATTGGAATCCTATTGACTTTGCTTTCCATGACGATTGGCCTTAACATCTGGCTTCCGCGGATTTCCTCGTTTCCCGGATTTTTAATCGGCTACCTGTTCTGCGTATTTATCATTTTGTCCGCGACTTACAAATAGGTTTTCGGTTTTACTTTTTTTGGCCGGGTTCCCTGAAAAACCAGATTCCAAGACCGAAGGTAAAAACCAGGTTTCCGGCGATGTGCGTCAGTATCATGGGAAACGATTCGGTGATGGCCGCGCTTGGATAAACAAAGTCCGCGTTCCATAATCGGTAAATTATTTCATACACGATTGTGGCGACAATGACGGTTCCCAGGTATTTTTCGCGGTTTGCATAGCGTCCCAGATATCCTGCGATTCCGCCGGCAAGTGCGGAATAAACCATGGCAAACCCGATGCCGCCGAATTGCCCTAAAAAAATATTGCCCAGTGCGTAGCCGCCGGCGCCGACCGCAAACCCGTAGCGTCCGCCGTAAAACAGTCCCGCCAAGACCGCAAGGGGAATAACGGGTTCGATTCCGGTTATATTGGTCAGGTTTCCGAACAATACGCGTCCGGCAACCGCCAGTAGGAACAAGGCGCCGAATGTTACAATGGATTCTTGGACCGCGGTTTTGGTTTCTGCCATGCTGTTTTTGGGCATGGAACGGTTTTTTATGCTGTCGAAGCCTATTTTTTTTGAGCGGCGGTGCGGAAATGGGCTTGGATGATAATCAAAAATTTGACCGGCTGTTAAGCGGCGTTTTCTGGTTTGTTTTGGGTTTTGCTTTGGTTTTGTTTGTTTTGATTGTTTTTCGGCCGCCGTTTTTTTTAAGCCTGGTCAATCCGGCTTTGATTGCGGTTGGAATTCATCCGTTGTGGGGCTGGCTGCGTTCAACCGTTGATTTTTTGTTTTCGCGATTCGGAATTTTTTTCGTGTTCGCCCTGATTTTGGTTTTTTGGTGGATTTTTTTCCGCGGAATAAAAGAGCAAAAAGACCGGATTAAAAAGCAGGGCGAAAAATAGCATTTAGGTTTCGATTTCGGTTTCTTCTTTTTCGTTTTTTTGTTCCAAAGACGAGTTTTCGATTAAATAATGCTCGGCTTTTTGCTGGATGCTGCGCCGCTTGAAATATACAATTCCCAAAAAAACCAAAAGGACCGCAACGATGTAGCCGGCTTGTCCGTTTTGGACAAACTGAATGAATAATTTGCTGATTCCGACATTGGGCGCGATTTCTTTTTCAATCGAATAATTAAGCTGCAGGTTTCCGGAAATCGTCAGGTGTCCGCTCCAGATGATGCGCTTGTTTTGGATTGTCTGGTCTATAAGGCTTTGCTGTTCAAGCCCCGGTTTGAGAGAAGCCAAATCGATTTGGGTCTGATGCGGCAATTGAATGACGATTTTGGTGTTGCTTGGAATGACAAAAACAGAGCCTTGCCGCAAAGATTCGAACGCGCCCGAATTGATGGAATAATTGGTTTGCCGGACGGTTTCGCTGGCCGCAAAAAGCGGATTTTTGGTGGTATATTCGAGTTTGACGAACCGGTCGCCTTCTTTTTCCTCGTACGTAATCCGCCCTTGTTCGATGGCGCCGATATAATTGTGGATATTGCCGTCAAAGGCCTGCCAGGAATCCAGGTCCGCTCCAAGCGCCTGGGCCTGCTGCTGAAAATTCGTGATTTCGCGCTCCGAATCAAACAGCAGGTAAAACCGCTCGACCACCTGCGTCTTACCCACAGAGTCGACCGTGATTTCAATGACATGCTGGTTAATCGTCCGTGCGCTGGCATTGAATGCCAATAATAAAACCAAGCCGACAATTGCAAGCGATTTGAAGTTCATGCAGTATTAGTATAAATTAGGACTTTTTAATCCTAAAGTTTGGCGAAAAATACCCAAACAATAGGGCGCAGGAAGCCAAGGCGATTCCGATTCCGAATCCGAACGGAATTTCGGGGACGCTGGCAGGGCCTGAACTGGAAATAATAGTGATAACCGCTGCGCTTTGGTGAACCGAATTGCCGTTGCAATAAACCGTTGCCTGGATGCGATAATTATCAAGCGGCGTGCTGGTTGGAAGGTTTAGCGCACCCTTGAGAAACTGAACCGTTGCCGTGCCGTTGGGTACTGTTGGTGCAGTAAAACTCACGATTTTAGGAATCGGCGAACTTAACGCGGTTACACCCGTATCAGCGTTATTAATGTCCAGCCAGACTTGGGCTATAGGAGTGCAACCCATACCGTTTCCAATATCTTTTACTATGACATCCACTCGTTCTAATGTGGCAATAGAAACCGCGCGTACGGGAGTTGCCACGGAGGTTTGAAAAAGTTGGATGTCGCTGACTACTAATGGCAATGCAAAGGAAGCGGGAATAACCATTGCCAGCAGGAACAAAATCGCAATTTTGCGCATGGTCAATTGTTGTTTTTCGTACTATAAAAGAAATTGGTTTTGGATGCCGTTTCAATTTGGGCAAACTTTTTTAATGCGGTGGTGCGGGTTTTCCCGAAAAATCGCTTTTAAACTGTTTGGCATGATATTATTTTGGTCAAAGCATGGCGGTTGTTCGTTTTTTGGGTCATTCGTTTTTTCGGATTTCGTTTAAAGGCTGCAATGTTTTAATCGACCCGTTTATCAAGGAAAAGTCCCCCAACCCCGATTTTATGCGCCTCGAAAAAACCGCGGCCAAGGAAAAAGATTTCAAAAACGTGGATATCGTTTTGATTTCCAACGAGCACTTCGACCATTTTGAAAAAGAACTGGTCGAGAAAATCGTGCAGGACAACGGCGGCTGCGTGGTGGGGCATGAGAGCCTGCTTCGCCAGATGAATTTGTCCCGGCGCTTTATGCAGCCTTTGGGAGTCGGGCAATCCTTGGCTTTGCGAAAAATCAGGATTACTGGAATGCCCGCGCATCATCCGCCTTCGTTTTATCCTTTGGGCTTTTTATTGGAAGGCGACGGCCAAAAAATTTATCACGCCGGAGACACCGAATTATTGGACGAGTTCGAATTGCATGGCCCCGATCTGGTCTTGCTTCCAATCGGCGGCTACCAGACCATGGATTGCGTGGACGCGGTCCGCGCGGTCAAGTCCATGAAGCCGACCTATGCGATTCCCATGCATTACAATACTTTTGCCATGATGAAAGCCGACCCGAACGAATTCAAAAGCAAAATCGAAAAAAGCATTTTGAAAACCAAGCCTATTATTCTAAAGCCCGGGCAGTCGTTTAAGTTCTGACTTGTTGGTTGGTATGTTGCGTCCGGCTAAGTCGATTGCGAAAAAAAGACGGATTGCAAACGAAAAAAGGTTTGATAACTTTCGGTCCAAGAAGTACCCTTTGCGGGAATTTCTTGAAGACGTGAAATTTAAGGACTATTTTTTGGACCCGATTAAAACTTCCGAGGGAATCAAGTACCGAAAAATTCTTCGGCATGGCAAACCGCTTTTGGGCGCCTTTAAACCGTTTTTTGTTCCTTTCGGAAAAGAAACTTTTGCCGTTAAACTGGTACACGCTTACTATGAGTCTCCCCTTGCTCTTTGCGTTGGGGATGTTGCCCAGACAAGAGGCGTTTTTTGCCAGGTTAAACTGGCTTTTGCTAGGGGCGCGGTCCTAATCGAATCGATTCAAGGTACAAAGGGACGCCAGGGCCAATTGAACGATTTTTCGGCCGCTGTTGGAATGCCGTGGCCGAATTTTTTGGTGAAAAAATTGGAAGCAACCGGCCGAAGGCTTGGTTACAGGGAAATCCGATTGTGGGACGTCGAATCCAGCTCTTCGTACAAAAAACACCTGCAGGACGCTCCAGAAACGGCCAAACGCATGCTTTCTTTTTACCGAATTCTCCAAAAAAAACTGGGTTTTTCCGAAAAGCGCGGCGACTACTGGGTGAAACGGCTTTAGAGCAGGATGTCTTCCTGTCCGATTTCTTCTTCCGCGGTTTTAAGGTCTTCGATTGTGGAGATGTCCCAGATTTTTTGTTTGGCCAGGACAAACCCGACTTTTTTTTTGGCGGCGAGGTTTTTCAGGGTGTCCGTGAGTTCGAATTCGCGGCGCAGGGAATTGATTTTGGTTTTTTCAAGGGCTTCGAAAATTTTTGGGGAAAATTTGTAGCAGCCGGCGTTGACCAGGTCGGTTTTGGGTTTGCCCGGCTTTTCGATTATTTCCGTAACCGCCTTTCCTTTGGTTGAAACGACGCCGAATTGTTCGGGGCGGTCTTCTTTTCGCAGGGTCATGACCGCGTCGAATTTTTTGATTTTCATTAATGCTTTCCAGTGTGCTGCCGGCGCGATGACGTCGCAGTGTGCCATCAAAAAATCCGCGGTAATTGTTTTTTTGGCCTGCAATAATGCGTGCGCGGTTCCGAACTGCTGTTTTTGTTTTACGTAAACGATTTTCATTTTTTTGAGTCGGTTGCCGAAAAAGTTTTCGATTTGTTCTCCCATGTATCCGGTGACTACGGTGCATTCTTTTATTCCGGCTTTTTCAAACGCTTCCAATACGTGGCCGACCAATGGTTTGGCGCCGAGTTCGACGAGTGCCTTGGGCTTGGCATCCGTCAGCGGAGCCAGGCGGGTTCCTTTTCCTGCGGCTAAAATGACGGCTTGCATGGTTTTCAGTACACTTGGTTTCTTCGGGTTAAAAAACAAATTGTTTTTTTAAACTATTTGTCGTTGTGGTCCAAGGATGGCCGCGGCACGTTAAGCCCCATTTGTTCGATAAAAACCGTCATGGTAATGGCGACGCGGTAGGGATTTCGAGGGGACTCCGGATACATTTTTGCGAATAAGTGCTGGACTTGCTCGCGGACGAGTTTTTCAAGGGTGAAATCAAGGCCTTTAAGGTGGGGGTTTTGCTGGCGGTATTGGTCGCAGCGTTCCATCAGGGTTTGAACGGTTTCCATGAATTGCCGGGATTTTTCAGGTTCGACTCTTTGCATTTCTCCGGTTATTTTTTCGAAGTTGCGCATGCGAACGGCCATGAGCCGTTCTTCTTCTTCGTTTTTTTGGCGGCTCCACTCGCGTTCAAGCAGTCCTTGGCCAGCGTGCTCCCGATTTGTTTTGCTTCGTTCTTCCAAAAATTTTTGGCGTTCCGGAAAGCTCATGCGATTCCATTGCGTTTCCTGCCGGTGCTGTTCCCAGCGGCTTTTGACGGCTTCTTTGGCATTTTCGCCGACCGCGCGAAAAATACCCCGAATAAGTCCGGCCATTTTTTACACCTTAATCGTAATCGATTCCAAATCCTTTGCGACTGTACAGTTTTTGAAAATCGCCTGTGCGTCCGCCGCAAGGTCGTCTCCGGTTTTGTGGCGCGAGGACAAGTGCGTGAGAATCAATTGTTTGGCTTTTGTTTTGGCTGCGGTTTTGGCGGCGTCCGTTGCGGTCGAGTGCTGGGTTTCTTTGGCGCGTTTGGCGTGTTCGCTTCCGAAAGTGGCTTCATGAATCAAAACGTCGGAATTGGCAATCGCTTTGTGGTATTGCCTGCCGGGCGCGGTGTCCACGATGTACGAGATTTTGGCGCCGTTTTTTTTCTTGGAAGAATCCATCACCCTTTTTGGCGAGATTGTTTTTCCGTTGAGTTTGATGCTTTTTCCGGATTGGAGCTTTCGCCACAAGGGACCTTCCGGAATTTTTAGCGAAATCGCTTTTTCGCGCAAAAACTTTCCTGGTTTTTGGGCCTGTTCAAACACCAGTCCGTAGCAGTCGATTTCGTGTTTGAGCAAAACCGCGGAAATGGCGTACTCGCCGTTTTCAACGAGGGTGCCGTTGGTCATTTCTTCGATTTTGATTTCAAACCCGGTTTTTGGCGCCAAGCGAACCAATAACTGTGTTTTGGGTTTCCACCCTTTTGGGCAAAAAATGGTCAATGGTTCCTGGCGCTGGTGCATCTGCATGGTTGCAATCAGGCCCGGCAAGCCGAGCACGTGGTCCAGATGCAGGTGAGTGAGAAATATTTTGGAAATTTTCATGTAGGATACGCCCGAGCAAAGCATTTGGCGCTGGCATCCTTCTGGGCAGTCAAACAGTATCCATTCCCCAAGATATCGAATCGCCAGGCTGGACAGGTTTCGTTCAGGGGTCGGCGCCGCGGCCGCGGTTCCCAAAAAAACGATTTGAACGGGTTCCATACTAAAGGAATGGATACACCCGATTTTTAATGTTCGGTTTGTCTTGATTGGCCCAACCGCGATTCGTTTTTGGCCGTCCTAAATCCGGTTTTTTTTCGGGTTATTGCACTAACATTTAATTATTAAAATCAATGCTGAAAAGTTATAATATGGCAAAAAAAACCGCGGAAACCCCCCAAAAAACCGATTCCTCAAGCGAATTGGTGGATACAACAACCATCGAAGTCCCAAAGCGCCTCGTTGACCAGGTTATCGGCCAGGATGATTCGGTTGAAATTATCCGAAAAGCGGCCGCCCAAAAAAGAAATGTTTTGCTGATTGGGATTCCCGGCACGGGAAAATCCATGCTGGCGCAGGCCATGTCTGAAATTTTGCCGGTTTCCAAGCTTGAGGATATTTTGGTGTATCCCAATTCAATGGACCCGAACAATCCCAAGGTTCGCGTGGTAAAAGCCGGTGTTGGAAAAAGCATCGTTCAAAAATTGCGTTTGGAAGCGATGGCCGAAGAAGACAAGGTCCGCACATTCGGCATGCTGTTGTCCCTGGGCTGGTTTTTGTTTGCGTATTTTATCTGGCGATTCGGCTGGATTTCGGATATCATTTATGCGGCCCTGCTGATTTTGGGCGCTTTGGTTCTGATTGGATTCAGTCTGGGCAACCAGATGCGTCCGCGCCAAACCAAGCGAACCCCGAAATTACTGGTGGATAATTTCGGGAAAAAAGTCGCGCCTTTTGCGGAAGCGACCGGCGCAAGAGCAGGTTCTTTGCTTGGTGACGTTCGTCATGACCCGTTGCAAAGTGGCGGTCTTGGGACTCCCGCGCACCTGCGCGTGGAACCCGGCATGATTCATCGCGCGAACGGCGGTGTTTTGTTTGTCGATGAAATCGCGACTTTGTCCCCGCGCGGCCAGCAGGAATTGCTGACTGCCATGCAGGAAAAAAAATATTCGATTACTGGCCAAAGCGAAAACAGTTCCGGGGCGATGACGCGAACCGACCCGGTTCCGTGCGATTTTGTTCTGGTAGCCGCGGGCAATTATCAGGATTTGGAACACGTGCATCCCGCCTTGCGCAGCCGAATTCGCGGATACGGCTATGAAGTGTACATGAACGCGGATATGCCGGATACGCAGGAGAACCGCAAAAAAATCGTGCAGTTTGTCGCGCAGGAAGTCAAAAAAGACGGCAAGATTCCTCATTTTTCAAAAGAAGCGGTCGAATTGATTTTGTTCGAGGCCAAGCGCAGGGCTGGCCGAAAGAACCGCCTGACCTTAAAGCTTCGCGATTTGGGCGGTCTGGTCCGGACCGCGGGGGATTTAGCCAAGGAAAAAGGCCATGCGATGGTTTCGGCGGATGACGTGTTTGAAGCCAAAATGTCGGCGAGGACTTTGGAGCAGCAAATGGTCGGAAAAGCCCTGGACCAGCGAATGGATTATGATATTTATTTGACTACGGGCAGCGTTATCGGCCGCGTGAACGGCTTGGCGGTTTCCGGCGACGGAAGCGCGGGAATGATTTTGCCGATTGAAGCCGAAGTCGCGCCGGCGCAGTCCAGTTCGGAGGGAAAAATAATCGCCACGGGAAAACTCGGCGAGATTGCAAAAGAAGCCGTGCTGAATGTTTCCGCGTTGTTTAAGCGCCTGTCGGGAAAAGACGTTTCGCGCCACGATTTGCACATCCAGTTTTTGCAGACGTATGAAGGAGTCGAGGGGGATTCCGCTTCGATTTCGGTTGCAACCGCGGTCATCAGCGCCATGGAGCGCATTCCGGTCCGCCAGGATCTGGCCATGACCGGCAGTCTGTCCGTTCGCGGGGAAGTCTTGCCCGTAGGCGGAGTCACTTCAAAAGTCGATGCTGCAATCAAAGCCGGTTTTGGAACCGTAATCGTTCCCAAATCCAACCTTGAAGATATTATCTTGTCGGAAGAAGACCGTTCAAAAATAATAATCATTCCGGTTACTACTTTGCCCGAAGTGCTGGATGTCGCGTTTGAAAAAAGCGATTCCAAAAAGCGTTTTTTGGACAACTGGAAAAAAATTTTCACGATTGATTTTAAAAAACTCGTGGCAAGCTCTCCAAATTCCCCCTAAAAACTGATTGAATCGTGTTTTGGGCGTTGGTTTCTCTTTTTTAATCCTTTTTTAGTTTCTTTTTTTGTGGAACCGGTTCATTTTGTTCTGGATTTTGACGGCGTTTTGACCGACCGGCATCACCGATTGGATAACCGCACCCTGGAATTATTGTTAAAGCTCGCCAAAAAAGGCCACCGCGTGGATATCGCGTCGGGCCGTTCGATGCGATTTTTGAAAAAAAACCTGCTTTTTCCGCTGCAAAAACGCCTGCATTTCAACGTCCCTGTTTTGGACCGTTTTGTGTTTAACGCGGAAAACGGATTGGAAGTGCTGCGGTTTAAGAACGGAAAAAAGCGCGTGGTGGAAGTTTGGGGCATGGGTGTCGATCCCGCGGAAATGGCCAAGCTGCGGGTGATCATTGAAAAAAAGCGCTTTAGGACATTGACGGATGAAAACGAAAAGCATCACATGCTCTCCTTGTTTGCGTTTCGGGACAAAATGGCGCCGCAGCTTTGGAAAAAAATCCAGCCTGAAATGGACGAAGCCGAGGCTCTGCTCGTTCCGCTGGTCCAAAAAATTCCGAATACGCAGTTGCGCCGCGGAGAATATTACCTGGACGTGGTAAACCAGCGCGCGGAAAAGCATTTTGTCGGCGTTCGCATCATCGCCGAAGAACAAAAAGAAGCGTCGTATGTGATTGTCGGGGACTCCCCGTCGGATTTATTGCTGGCGCAGCCGTTTAACTCGCGCAAAAAAAAGTACCGGTTTTTTTTTGTCGGCGACCCGGCGAAACTTTCGCCGAAAACAATCCGAAAAATCGCGGGCCTTCGCCCTCCCGCGGTCCGGTTTTCAAAAGAGCGGTATAACGATGGCACGCGCCGCATACTGGAATCGTTTTTGAAAAAATAACCCGATTGTATCGGTGGCCGAACGGCCGAAATCTTTAAGTAAGGAATGTATTACTATTCTTACCGGTGATGGCGTGGCGATTGGAACTTCGCGGATTACATCCAAGGGGCAATTGACGATTCCGCAGGAAATGCGCAAGCGCAAAGGATTGGCCGCCGGGACGGATGTGGTTCTTTTGGAAACCCAAGAAGGCGTTTTGGTCAAAAGAGCGGTTGATTTTGAGGATTTGGTAAGGCCTTTTAGGGAAATGGCTAAAAATGCCAAGTTGACAAGATCCGAAGTCCGGCGTTTGGTGATTGACGAAAAAAAACGCACGGTTAAGCGCCTCGGTATTGATAAGTTGTAATGCGCATCTTGATTGACACAAACATTTTGTTGTCGGGACTGTTTTTTTCAGGAAACGAGTCGCGTTTGTTGGACTTGGCGTTGTCAGAAAAAATCGAACTGCTCCTATTGGAAGATGTTTTAATCGAAACCAAAAACGTTATTGAACGAAAAAAAGATTTTTTTCAACGTTCGGAAATTCCTTTGTCTTTGCTTGATTTGATTCAAAACCGTTCGGTTTTTGTCCGCCGGCCAGCCTATTCGCATTTGTTTTTAAAAGCAAAATCCCTTATTCGCGATGACAAGGACGTTGCGGTGCTCGCTGGAGTCCTGGCGGTTCCGCACGATTATTTTGTTTCGGGCGACAAGGATTTTGCCGCGCCGAACCTGCCGACGCACGTTTCGGTGAAAGAATTGCTTTCCAAAATCAAAACCGGCTAAAGCAGGTATCCGAGCTTTTTTTTGAGTTCGAATTCGGGCTTGTTGTATCGGGTTATTTTGATTTTGAGTTTGGGGCGCTCCGTTATTTCGAATCCCGCTTTTTCCAGCCGTGCTATTTTGGCGGGATTGGCGCTGACTAGTTTTATCTTTTTGTTAACGTTTAGGTCATGCAGAGCTTCGGCTCCGGCGTCAAAGGTCCGCGTATCCGCTTTGAGGTTGAGTTTTTCGTAAGCTGCCGCAGAATCGATTTTGTGCTGGCGTTCGAGTTCCATCGCTTTGATTTTGTTTTCCATTCCTTGGTCGCGTCCTTCGTCAAAACTGTATACGATGACGCCAGATTTGTTTTTTTTGATGAGTTTTAGGGTTTGTTCGAGCTGTTCGCGGCAATCGCAGTGCCGTGAACCGAATGCTTCGGAAAAAAGGCAGGCGGAATGGATTCGAACGACAGGAATCTTGTTTTTGAGGTCCCCAAACGAAAAAGAAACGCATTTTCCCGTTTTTATTTTGTGGTAAAAAACGTCGAACTCGTCTTGTTTGAGGCGTAACTTGGTTTTGGCCGTAATCATACTTTTTTCACATCGCGTTGAGCATGATGCGCCCTTCGGAAAACGAGAACTGGGTTTTGTCGGCCTGGATGGTTTTTTTGGTTTTGTTGTCGTAGTATTCGATGAGCTCTTTTTCCTGGAAAACGTTTTGGATTTTGCCGAGCCATCGGCCGTCGCGGCTGTATACCGGCAGGCCCACGAGCATTTTGGTTATTTTTTTGCGGATATCCAAAGAGCCCGCCGCGCGGAATGCGAGCAGGAAAATGACAAAGCTGGCCAAAATGTTGGCTAAAAACCAGTTAAGGTCGGCTTGCTTGAGAAACACGTCGGTTCCGGCATCCAGGATTATCCAGAACAAAAAAAACGAAATCGCGTACAAAAAATATTTGGTGATTAAAAACGCTTTTTTCAGGTGAATGGCGTCAAGGCTTCTCGCCAGCACGAATGCTTCGGCGGTTAAAAACAGCAAAAGGTAGGTGGATTGCAGGGATAATACTCCCGCGGTGAGGGCGTCGCGGTTAACGTCGGAATTCGTGTTAATCGTGAATGAATTGTAAAGCGTAATGACCGCGAAAACAAGAATAAAAAAACTCGCGAGGTAAAGCGGAAAGCTGGTGCGCTGGATGGAAATGCTTTTGCGCAAATCGTAAAACCCGCCGGCCAAAAATTCCTCAATTCCGAATCCCTTCAAAATAAGGTAGACTCCGATGACCAAAGAAACGATTTGCAGGCTGACGCTTCCGATTAAAAAAAACAGCAGAAAAATGATTCCCGGGATTCCGAATACGAGCCGCGCGATGAACGGGTCTTTGATGGCTTCGCGAATCGTGTAAAACGTGCTTTCCACGGGCTGTGATTGCTTGATGATGACGGCTTGTTTGGAAATGATGCGCAGGCGGCTTTGGATAATGGGAATGACCTGGTCGTCTTCGGCGCCGTCGGTGACTAAAACACAGGCGTCCGCCGGAAACTTTTCAAGGGCAATGTCAAGCTGTTCGCTGACGCGCTTGTCGGAGGCAAACCCGCTTTTGTCCACTCCGGTGAGCACGCAGACTTCGCAGGAGGCGAATTCGCTTTTGATTTCCTCGAATTTTTTGACTGCTGCAAACATGCAGTTGGCGTCGGATTCTTCGGGATCGGCTACCGCGAGTTTGGCGGCCGCGTTTAGAACCGCTTTGGAGCCGATTACAGGCCCCTGAATGGGGGTTTTGCGCCCCAAATCGTTGTCGCGGTCGACCGCCAATACCAGTACGGAATTCACGTTTTGCATGTTTAATCCCTGCTTTATCCGAATAAATAGGATTGGTCTGATTAACTATTTAAACATCTTCTTAGCCTGTTATTGATAGCTGTAAACCGGTGATTGTGTGGCCAAGCGTTTTGGAAAAACCGAATCGTATAAAATCAAGCAAATCGTTTTTCTCGGCATTTTGGTCCTGCTATTGGGAATCATTTATTTGGCCTTGTCCAACCAGGAAACCGTAATCCCGCTTATCGGAATGGCGGCGATTATTGTGCTGATTTCTTTTTTGGTCATGCAGTACGATTTTTTGCTGACCTTAAAAGAATACGAGCGCGCGGTCATTTACCGGTTCGGCCGAGTTATCCGCGTTGGGGGCCCTGGCTGGACGCTGATTATTCCGATTATCGAATCGTTTAAGTTCGTCGATTTGCGCACGCAAACCATCGATATTCCGCCGCAGGACGTGATTACCAAGGACAAAGTCGTGGTAAAAGTCGATGCCGTGATTTATCTTTTTGTGCGCTCCGACAAGCAGTCCGTAATCAACAGCGTGATTGAAGTCGAGGATTATAAGCGTTCGGCAACGTCGTTTGTCGTGGCAACGCTTCGCGATGTAGCGGGCGGCCTGATTCTTGGAGAATTGATTTCCAATATCGGCGAACTGAACAAGCGCGTGCAAAAAGAACTGGAAAAAATCGCGGACTCCTGGGGCGTGACTGTCGAAGCCGTGCAGATTACCGAAATTATCATTCCAAAAGAACTGGAAGAAGCCTTGACGCGCCAAAAAACCGCGGAACAGGAGCGGTTAATCCGCACCGAGCTTGCGGAAGCGCATCGCGTGGAAATCGAAGCCGTGCGCTCCGCGGCCGAACAATTGTCCGACAAGGCTTTGGCATATTATTATATCCGCGCATTGGAAAAACTGGGCGAAGGAAAATCAACCAAGTTTATTTTCCCCATGGAGCTGACCAAGCTGGCGTCGCAAATCGGCTCGGCTTTGAACAAAGGCGCTTCCGAAGGCGAACTCGAGCCCTTGTTCAAAAAATACCTGCCCGCGGTGCAGGCCATTGTTTCGGAAACCGAAAAGAAAAACGCGAAAAAAACCGAAGCCTCGCACTAATCAAATTCTTTTTTTATTTTCAAATCGCGATTTTAAAATTTCGGATTTATTTTTTAATGATTAAATTCTTTTTACGGGTTGAGCAATAATGCGGCTTCCAGCAGGGCCGCAAAGAACAGCAAAACGACCGCGGCAACGACCATTACAAAGACGTCCTTGGAAATCGTTTTCCATTCGTCGGTCAGGTGTTTTTTTCTGGCAACGGCAACGCTGATGATTCCACCGGCTATAGCGCCGATAAAATAAGCCATGATTTCAGGCAGGCCGTGGGGCAATAATCCGACCGCGGTTCCCAGGGCGGGCAGAAAACTGTTGCTGAGGAATTCGTGGCCCAGCACTACGCCGATGACACTCGCGTTCCACGCGACCAAAAAAATCGCGCCGGCCCCAAAAAAAAACGAGAGTACCAGGCTCCAGCCGAGCACGATGGCGTTGTTGGCAAAAATGCAGTCCAAGGCCAACGGCCAGAATTCGGAACTGCCGCAATTGTTAAGAATGTTTTGCGTGGTTCCTGTGGCATTGCCGCGCAATCCGGAAATCTGCTGCCAGGTTTTTTCCTGTTCGCGAAACGCGTTTTCCTGGCCGGTGCCGTGCAGGCTGACATACCAGAACGAAAAAGCCAGAATGAATCCGATGAACAAAAACGCGTAAATTTTGATTAAATGAAAGTGGCGGCCGAAAAAGGTGAGCGGATTTTTGGGTTTTTGGGCTTCGACTCTTTCCTCGTGGCTGAGCACGCGGTAAAGCAGGGGAACTGTTCCGATAGTAATTAAGGCGATAGTCAAAATGCTGGCGTATTCCGCAAACGTGGCCAGGCTGACCGCGATGGAGACCGAAGTAATAATGATGCCGTATAGCACCATGGCCAAAGGGTGATGCAGGGCAAACCGGCTTTGAAGGACTGATTCGAGGACCACGTTTCCACCTGTTTTTTAATGTTTTCTTTTGCTTTAATGTATTATCGCAGAGTATATTAAATAAACAAGGTTTTGAGTTCTATTTTGTTTTTAGGTATTTTTTGATTGGTATGAAAGCCAAAGTTTCCAAAAAGCAGGTTGTTTTTCCCGGTTCGGTTTTGTGCGCGGAAGAAGAATTTGAAGCCGGTTCCAATACCGCGGTGCTGTCCACCGGAGACGTGGTGGCAACAATGGTCGGGGAAACGGAATTGGATTCCGGCCGGCACACAGCTTCGGTTAAAGCAACTACCCGGCAGGTGATTCCCTTGGAGCGGGGCGCGATTGTCAACGGAAAAGTCGTTTTGGTCAAGGATAACGTGGCCGTGGTTGAAATCAAGTCCGCGGAAAAAAACGGCTGCACGTGCGCGATTTCGAATGTTACCGCCGCGATTCCGGTTTCGCAAATCGAGCGCGGCTTTGCCAAGACCACCAAGGATTATTTTAAGGTCGGCGATTTGGTAAAAGCCGAAGTCGGCCTGATAGCTGCGTATGGAATCGATTTGGTCACCCAGGCTCCCGAATACGGCGTGGTCAAGGCGTTTTGCGAAAAATGCCGCAATCCCGTCCGCTTAATCGGCGAAGAACTGCGGTGCACGAATTGCGGGTTCAAGCTGTTCCGCAAAACCTCGACGGATTACTGGCTCAAATAAAGTATAAATCGGGGTATTTTTGTTTTTGATTGGAAAAGGAGTTGAAAAAATGGAATTGGTGGCCATCAAAAAAGAAGCGCACGAAATGGAGTTTTTAATCAGGGGAAACCGTCACACGTTTCCGTCCCTTTTGCGGGACCGATTATTGCAGGATTCCGCGGTAACGTTTGCCGCGTACAAATTGAATCATCCGATGGATCCCGATTGCCGGTTTATCGTCAAGACCAAGGGAAAAACCGCGGAAAAGGCGCTTATGGACGCGTGCAAGCAAATCGAAGCCGATTTGGATTCGTTTGAAAAAAGCCTGCAAAAAACCATGAAATAAACCCGCTGCAGGTTTTTTTTGATTTGGGGTTGGTTTTGATTCGATTGGCATTGCTTTTTTTTAATGCTTGTTTTCTAATTGCATAGCCTGTTTTTTTGCGGTGGTTGATTTTGAGAACAAACGATTCGGAATACGGCGGATTTTGGAAAGCGGCAAGGCAAAAGACCCGCTGGATTGACCCGTTTACCTATTCGGACCTTTTGCTTAAAAAAATCAATCCCGAAGACCAATGGTTTATTCGCTTTCCCGTGGAACTGGTTACCGCCTTGCTTTCGGCTTTTGTATTGTATTCCATAATCGGTTTTGTGCTGCAAACTGCAATGCCGCTGGTGATTGTGGTGTCGGGCAGCATGGAGCCCGCGCTTCATCGCGGCGATGTCGTTGTGCTGCAAGGCGTCGGAAACTCGCTGAAAGCCCAGCCGGTTGTTGTTCCGTTTGAACTCGCTGACCGCGCTTTTGCCGGATTCGGGTCCACCAGCTATTTTTTGAATGCCCAAAACCGGCCCGAGTTGTTTGCCGTAAAAATAGCCGACCAGAATATTCGCTTTGACAAAACCGGCGATATTGTCGTGTATTTTTCGCGGTTTAACGGAGAACCCATTATTCACCGCGCCGTATTGTTAATCCGCGCCAAGGACGGCGATTTTGTATTGACCAAGGGCGACTCGGTTCATAATTTGACGTTTGACGAGGACTGCGGAATCGTGATAGCCGGAGTTCCCCAAAAGCCCTGCATTACGCCTTTTCCAGTTCCGGTCGCCCAATTGCAAGGAAAAGCGGTCGGCTGGATTCCATGGATCGGCTATATCAAGCTGATTTTGGTGGATGATTCGCGCGAACTTTTGGCAGGCTGCCCTAACGGCTGCCGGTTTCCGTGAAACCGCGGTCTTTTTTTAAACGTTTGGACATGAATTTGGTTAGCGCTTTTTTGGAAAAAAAGATTACAGCTACGGGTGATTGAAATGGTCAAATTGGTTTTGGATAATGCCGGCGATTTTAAGCGTTCGATTGACGGAATTTCGGTTTTGATTGACGAAGCCGAATTTGTCATTTCGCAAAGTGGCCTGGCACTGAAGGCCACCGACCCGAGCCAGATTTCAATGGTTGATTTTGCCGTGCCCGCCAAATCGTTCAAAAAATTCGAAGTGGAAGGAACCGCCAAAATCGGAATCGATTTGGATTATTTCGGCCAGATTATGGCGCGCGCAAAACCGGCGGACGAATTGACTTTGGAACTGGACGAGCAGAATTCGCGCCTCAAAGTTTTGCTCAAAGGCGCTTCCGACCGCAATTTTGTCGTTCCCTTGATTGATGTTTCTTCAAGCGAATTGCCGACTCCAAAAATCGAGTTTGACGCGGAAGTAAAATTGCATAGCGGCTTGTTGTCGGACGGCCTAAAGGACGCTTCCTTAATCAGCACGCATATTGTTTTGGCGGTCAAAGACGACGCGTTTTGGCTTAAAGCCAATTCAAGCAAAGGCGAACTGAACCACAAAACAACAAAATCGGCTTCCGGCGTGCTGGACCTGAAATCCAAAAAGGACTGCCAGGCCATGTTTCCCCTGGATTTTTTGTCGGACATGCTTAAGGCGTCGTCAAGCGAAACGATTGTGGGTGTTTCGTTAAAAGCAAACGCGCCGGTGCGCCTGTCCTATGCGGTCGGCCCTGCCAGCCTCACGTATTTTTTGGCGCCGCGAATCGAAAGCGACTAAAAAAGATCGGGCGATAAAAAATGCCGTCAGTCCAATCGGTTTTGAAATGGGCGGGCGTAGCGTTGTGTTCGTTGTTGCTTTTGGTTTCTCTTGTCGGGCTGGGTTTTGTTTTTCCGGTTAACGACGCGGCTTCCGATTCCGCGTTTTGGAAATCCGCAATCCAAAAAGCTGACCTGTATTCGCTGGCCAAAAACCAGCTGGTAAACCAGATGGTCAATTCCCCAAATTTTCTCCTGTCCGTTGAAAAACAGCGGCAGATGGTTGAATCGGCTTTTTCGCGGCCCTGGTTTGAAGCCCAGACCGATTTGCTTTTGGACAAGTATTTTGATTTTATCAATCAAAAAACCGATTCTTTTAAACTGGAAATTTCGCTGGCGGAACCCAAAGCCAAACTGGTTTCCGAAATTAAAAATTTGGGTGCGGGGCAGGGCTTGCCGGCGGATATTTCAGGCATTGTGGCAGGCCAAATTCCCGATTCTTTTGATTTGGCATCGCAGGTTGAACAGTCCGGTTCCCAAACTCCGTGGGTTTTGCATCGTCAAGCAGTTGTTTTGGCAAATCAGATGGTTTGGGTTTTTGTTTTTTCGGCATTGATTTGGGTTGCACTAATCGGACTGCTGCTGAAAAATCGCCGGGCTTTTGCGGTCATTGGAACGGTTTTTTTGCTTGCGGGAACCTTGGTTTTGGTCGTTACTCAAGTTGTTTTTTCTTTTTCCAAAAACGCGTTTTTTTCGGATGCCAATCAATCCGAATTGCATTCTTTGGTTCAGCCATTGTTTCAAGGCGTGATGGAAGAGTTTTCCCAAAAAACCTTTTTTTGGGCGGAACTCTGGATCGGTTTGGGGCTGCTTTGCTGGATTATTTTTATACTTTTAAAAATCAGGACAGTTAAATCAGCGGTTCCCCAAAAAGAACTGGCGTGAATGCGGATTTTCAAAAATTACTTTTTTTCACAGCCATTTTTTGCTTCGCAGGTAAACCGCAATCCCGACTCCGACAATAATCATCAGGCTGAGCACGGCAACGTATCCAAAGGGGTGCGTTAGTTCGGGCATGGTTTGAAAGTTCATGCCGTAAATGCTGGCAATAAAAGTCAACGGCAAAAAAATCGTGGAAAGCGCGGTGAGTTTTTTCATGATTTCGTTTAGCTTGACGTTTTGTTCGTTCATGCGGTTTGAAATCACGGACAGGTACGCTTCGAACAGTCCCGCGGTCGTGTCGCGGTAGGATTCCAATTCGTTGTTGATGCGCCACAAGTGGTCGTACACGTCGTTAAAATAAGTGGTTGCGCTTGCGGATACTTGGGCGAATTCGCGTCGCCCCAGCCGGCGCACCACGTCGCTTTGCGGTCCGATTCCTTTTTTGAGTTTGGAAAACCGTTTTTTCAGGTATAAAACAGTGGACACGATGTTGTTTCCTTTTTCCTGCAATACCTGTTCTTCCAATAAGTCGATATCGCGCGACCATTCTTCCAAAACGCCGAACAAGGAGTCCGTGTTGTAATCCAAAATCGCGTGCAAAACAAATTCCGTGCCGTGGCCCAATAATTCGGGGTTGCGTTCAAAGCGCCCTTTGGTGCGGCCGATAAACGGTTCGCTTTCGCGGTGGATAGTTACGATATAATTGGTCCCTAAAAAAACGTCGAGTTCCTTGAATTTAACGGTTTTTTTTTCGTAAAAAAACCTGTGCACGACAATGAACAAGTGGTCGGTGAACGCGTCGATTTTTGGGGTGGATAATTTGGGGTTTTGGCATTCTTCAACGGACAGCGGGTGAAACGGAAACGCGTCATCCGCGATTTTCCATTCTTCCGGCGTTGGGTTTTCCAGGTCTATCCATAAAAACGCGTTTTTTTTGGCCAAAAAATAGTCCATGGCTGTTGCGTCAAATGCAAGGCTTGTTTTTTCGCCATTTTCCACGGCCAGAATCCAGTTCATGCGATTACAACGCGTTTTTTTAATAATAAAGTTTGGATTGGCTTCAGCTCTGCAGAAATCCTTTGAAAATAACCAAAATTCGCATCAAAAAATTTTTAAATCGCCAATTATTCCAATTTTAAAATCTAGTTTTAAGGAGTTCTACCCGCCATTGGCACCGAAATTCTTATTTAGCCGCGTTTCCAACAACTATGCATGCCAAAGCTTCGCATCGGAGTGTTCAGTTTTACCGCCGACGAGGGATGCGTCATCCAGTTTTTGGAAATCCTTAATTACAAGTTTTTCGACTGGATAGATAAAGTCGAATTCGTGAATTGCCGCGTTTTGCAGGCCAAAAACGAGATGGGTCCGTTTGACGTGGCGTTTATCGAAGGCGCGATTGCCAATGTAAAGGAAGAGGAAAAGCTCAGAAAAATCCGCTCGGTTTCCAAAAAAGTGGTGGCCATCGGCTCGTGCGCGATTAACGGTTCGCCGTCGAATCACCGCAATTTTTTCGATGCCAAAACGCGGGAAGAAATTTTGCCGATTTTGCAGCGCTTTAATCACCGCGACCAAGTGGTTCCGATCGGCGATTTGATTTTGGTGGACAGCGAGGTTCCGGGATGCCCGATTATCGAAAAAAATTTTTTGGATATTATGGAAAAATACCTCAAGGAATTCGGGGTGGCGTAAGTGGCTGCGATAAAGGATTTGGATATTACAATCGATCAGATTTCCAAAATAGAGGGCCATGCCGAAGTCGAAGTCAATATTCGCGGCGGCGAGGTAAAGGAAGTCAAGCTCAAAATTTCGGAAAACAAGCGGTTTTATACCCAGGCGATTCGCGGAAAATCGTTTGCGCAGATTCCGCAGCTGGTTTCGCGCATTTGCGGCACCTGTTCGGTTGCGCACCTGACCGGTGCAACCATCGCGATTGAAAACGCGCTGGGCGTGAAAATTTCGGACCAGACCCAAAAGTTGCGCGAATTGTCCATGCACGGCCTGAATATCCGCGACCATGCCATGCATGCTTATTTTTTTTCCCTGCCGGGAGAGCTTGGAAAGGATTCCATTATGGAAATGGCAAGTTCGCATTCCGAATTGGTGCATGACGCGTTTTCGGTTAAAAGCGCGGGAAATTCGCTTTCCAAATTGGTGCTGGGGCGCGCGATTCACGGCTTGTTTTGCCAAATCGGATATTACACCCAATTGCCTTCCAAAGAAGATTGCCAAAAAATGGTTGCGGAATTAAAGCAGCAGCGCTCCAAAGTTATCCGGCTAATCGGCATTTTTTCCAAAACAAAATTTTCGTTCGAGCGCGAAACGCATTTTGTCTCTTTGGTGGGCAATCGCTACGATTTTTTGTCCGGTGAAATCCATTCTTCGCAGGGATTATGCATTCCAAAGGAATTTTTTTTCCAGCATTTGAACCACGTCGTGATTCCGTATTCGCAGGCTTCCGGCTACGAATTGGAAGGTGAAAACTACATGACCGGCGCTTTGGCCCGGCTGAACCTGAACAAAAAAAACCTGCATCCGGATACGGTCCGCGACCTGTCCGAATACCTGAAATTGTTTCCGTCCAATAATATTTTCCATAACAATCTCGCGCAAGCTATTGAAATTTTGCATTGCATCGATTCCGCAATCGAGATTCTGGAATCGACCGATTTTAAGCCCGAGCCAAAGCCCGCGGTTGTTCCCAAGGCGGCTGACGGCGTGAGCCTGATTGAAGCGCCGCGCGGCAACCTGTATTATTTAATCAGCATGCTCAAGGACGGGAAAATCCATTACGGCAATATCATTACTCCGTCCAGCCAAAACCAGGTGAACATGGAAAACGATTTGAAAACCCTGATTCCGCCGCTCTTGGACCAGCCCAAGGAAAAAATCGTTTTTGAAATGGAAAAATTAATCCGCGCGTACGACCCGTGCTTTTCCTGCGCCAGCCACTTTTTAAAAGTCAAATGGAACGGACAAAAACCGAAGGGATGACATGAAACCAGCGTCCAAGCGTGTCACGGAATTGCCGAAAGGAAGGAAACGGGCGAGCGTTTTGGTGGGTGCGGGCAGGGGAACCCGCATTGAAGTATGGGAAAACGCGAACCAAAAAACCGCGGATGCGGCTCCTCTTTGGGAATCCAAATACGGCCCTGCCCCCGAACGACGGGGTTATGCCGACCGAAGGAAGCCTTGGTTGTCCACGCGGCGCAAGCCGCGCGAGATTTCCGAAAAGGATTTGAAGCGGGTACCCGAGTTAAGACTGATTGCAGAGCGGCTTCAACGGCAGTGTGAACGGGAGATTGCGCGTCAGTTGTCATTTCTTTCCAGAAAAAAGCGCAACCAACATGCGCGGATGCAAATCGTGGAACGAGGCCTTGTCCAGCGAAGCCACAAGCATTTTTTGGATTTGCACAACTCCGAGGAAATCGGCCGGTTGGTTCCTGACCCAAAAGAACCATCCAAAATAAACCGCGTGTATTGCTGGGTCGGGTATAAACCGGACGAATTCAAATGGAATCAAGGAAAGTTTTTCATTTTAACCACCCGCCGCGGGATTTCGGAATGGGGAAAAACAGGGACCGGCGAGCGGCGCAATTATTCCGGAAAAGTCGTGCAAGCGGTTCCCGAAAACGAACAATAATTCCTCATTTTTTCGTTTCTTTGTATAGTTTCCACGCGCGAACCAGCCAAGTCGTTGTTTTTTTGGTTCGAACCAGTTCGTTTACTTTTTTTTCCGTGAAAAATTTGGCGCTTATGGATTCGGACGGGTCCAGCCGTATTTTCCCGTCGTGCACGGTCTTGAATACTGCGGCTACAAGGTGGTCGGGGTCCTGGTCCAAAACGAATTTTCCAACCATTTCCGGCTTGGCTTTTATTCCGGTTTCCTCGAACAGTTCGCGCTGGGCGGCTTTTTCGTAGGTTTCCCCGAACCGGACGTGAAAACTGCTGCTGCAGTCCAGTTTATTGGGAAAAATCTTTTTTTTGGGGCTGCGCTTGGTGACCAATAACCGGTTTTTGGAATCGAAAACTAGCACCGCGCCGGTGCGATGAAGGAGTTTTTTGGCGTGCGCCTCTTTTCGTTCGATTTTTCCAAGCACCCGGTCTTTTGGGTCCACCCAATACAGGTATTCTTTTTCGTTTTCAAGCAATTGTTCAATCAGCGCCGCTGCTTCCTTGAGCGCTTTTTGTTTTGGGTATTGGCAGGGAATCCCGATAATCGTCGCTTTGCGGACCGCGCCGATTTTGTTCAGCAAAAGCAGGGTTTGGTACAGGTCAAAATCGTGCATGCTTAAATTGCGCGACGCGCTTTCAAAGCGTTCCAAATCAGTGATGATTTCGCATTTTTTTAATCCCAAAACCGCGTCCAAAATGAACAGTTCTTTTCCTTCTTTTTCCAGGTCTTCGGCCGCGTCAAACTCCGCGAATTCGATTGCGGGAAACCTTTTGTTCAGTTCGGGCAAAATCCGCAGGCCGATCGAGTCTTTTTGCATGAGCGGGTTTCCGAAAACGAGTATTTTCATAAGTTTTTATTGATGGCAATTTTGACTTTTTCAAATAATGTCGGGGTAATTTTTCCAATTTCTTTTAAGAGCATTTCTTTTTCCATGGTGGCGATTTTGTCGGTTCGAATAAAACTTTTGGTTTTGAATTCGCCGGAGAATTCGGCTGCGGGAACTTCTATTTCGAACTCGCTTGGCGTATTTTGGCTGGTAATTGGAACCACCCAAAAAAACCGGTTTGCACCGTTAAAGCGGTTGTTTGAAATAATAAGCGCGGGCCGGATTTTGTAGTCGATTTGGTTGGTGAACGGAAATCGCGCCAAAGCTACGCTTAATTGGTTTATAGCTGTCACAAGTATGTTTCCCAAATTTCGTCGGCGGGATTGTCCCAAACTTCTTGCAGGGCTTTTTGGGAGGCTATCGCAAGCGGAAAGTCTTTTTTCATTTTTTCGCGCAATAGCTCGCGAACCACTTCGCTTCGACTTTTGTAAAGGCCAATTTTGACTTTTTGATCCACCCATTTTTGCATTTGGGGTGTGACATCCGCGCTCAACGTCGCCATGCATTATTTATAGCCGGCTATATATTTAAAAGTGTGTTTTTTCGTCACCCGTCGAGTGTATTGTGGTGACTTGCTTGGCAAAGCCTTTTTAGGTTCCTTGGAAGTGTTTAATGTGATGCAAACCCAAACCAAAGGCCTTTGGCTTGTGCTTTTCACTGGTTTGGTGTCCGGCGTCTCGATTTTTTTGAACAAGTTCGCGGTAGCGGGTTTTGACCCGTTTTCTTTCGCGTTTTTGAAAAACGTGGTCGTCGCGGTTTTGTTGCTTGCGGTTTTGCTGTTCGTTTTCAGGAAAAACGCGTTTTCGGGTTTGACCAGAAAAAACTGGTTCCAATTGGCGGTGCTCGGTTTGGTCGGCGGAAGCGTCGCGTTTTTGGTTTATTTTTACGCGCTTACGCAAACTTCGGCGCTTAACGCGGGTTTTTTGCACAAAACACTTTTGTTTGTTTTTGCCGTTCCTTTGGGCGCCTTGTGGCTCAAGGAAAAACTGGACAAAACATTTTTAGCGGGCGCCGTCTTGCTGTTAATCGGCAATTTTTTGGTGTTATCCAAGTTTGGCGGCTTTAATGCGGCCGACTTGTTAATCGTTGGCGCGGTTGCGTTGTGGGCAATTGAAAACGCGTACGCCAAAAAAGTGCTTTCGGAATTGTCCGGCCTGCAGGTTGCGTTCGGCCGCATGTTTTTCGGCGCTTTGTTTATTTTGGTTTTTTTGGCTGCGACCAATAATGTTCCGAACGTTTTGGCTATGCCTGCCGTACAGTGGCAGTGGGTTGGCGTGACCGCGGGCTTATTGTTCCTGTTTGTCTTTTCGTATTATTCCGGCCTCAAATGGGTTCCGGTTTCCAAAGCCAATGCGCTGTTGTGCATCGGCCAAGTGGTGACCGTCTTGCTTTCCATTGTTTTTTTGGGCCGGACAATCGGCGCACTTGAAGCCGCGGGCTTTTTGACTCTGCTGGCCGGAGTCGCGTTAGTCGGTTACAGCGTTTGGATTTATCCGCAACGCCAAAAAAGCGGCCTTGCGGCGTTGGCCTGATGTTTTTGTTTTTATGAACGGAACCGAACTGATTGTGCGCCATTCTTTTGCACCGAACCGTTTGCGTTATTGCGGCCGAAGCGATTTAAGCGATTTAGTTCCGCGATTTATTTCAGTGTCGTCGACAGAATTGCAAAACCGATTGCAAACCGAGTTATTGTCTTTTCGCGGGTTGTTTTCATATCTTTCTCTGATTGCCCGCGAAAACGGCCTGAACCCGTTTGACGAAAAAGTCGGCGAAGCGTACTGGATTGGAAACGAGCTTTTGTCCAACGTATCGCATTCTTCTTTCCGCCAATTATTCGCGGAAAAGTTTTCGCAAGATGATTTTTTGGGAAAAGAACTCGCCTTGGATTTGGCGAAAAAAATTCCCATGGACTGCGTTTGCCACCATTCCTTCCATGTTTTTTTCACGCATTTTATGACACAGGCGGTTCCGGTAACAATCAGAAACCTGGATTTGTGCCGCATTTCGTGGGGAAAGGTAATGGAAGCGGATGGAAAAAATCCGCATCAATTGCGGGTTGAATTCGAGCCCCTGGAGTTCGATGCCCAGAGCAAAAAGGTTTTTTTCGGAAAAAAACAGGAGAAACTTATTGAAAAGCCGTTTGAGGATTCCGTTTTGGAGGGGGACTGGGTTTCGTTTCACTGGAACGTATATTGCATGAAGCTTTCGGAAAAGCAGAAAAACGATTTGGAGTTTTTTACGAAAAAGAACCTGAACGCAATCAATTTGCAATCGCGAATCCATTTTTCTGCAGGAAATTCTGCATTAGCAAGCGAAAAATCATTGTCTGAGGATTGGTTGTCCAAAGAGGATGTAGAAGCGTGGAAAAAACTGTGAAATGAATTATTTTTATTCTTTCAGCTGAGCGAAAACCAACGGCTTTAGCCGTTGGATGAAGCTCTGTCTTTTTGTTTTTCAAAACTCATGGGTTTCCTAGCGGTTGTAGCCGCTAGGAGACGTTACGCCATGAGTAATCAAGATAAACA
>JAZDJR010000032.1:0-8771 GCA_043803815.1 Microcaldota archaeon
TGTTTATCTTGATTACTCATGGCGTAACGTCTCCTAGCGGCTACAACCGCTAGGAAACCCATGAGTTTTGAAAAACAAAAAGACAGAGCTTCATCCAACGGCTAAAGCCGTTGGTTTTCGCTCAGCTGAAAGAATAAAAAAGAAGAAAAAGAAAAAACAGGGAATTACGGGGTCGGATTCAAGTCCTGCAATCCCTGGTCGATTTGGTCGGTTCCGTTTTCCAAATCGTTTAAATCCGAAGCGGTAAGTCCGGAGGGTTGATTGGTTCCGCCTGTGTTGTTGCCGTTGTTAGCCGGATTGGCGGGGCTTGTGCAGCCGGCTAAAACAAGCACCAGTAAAAGAAGCCCGATGGCTAAAATTGTTTTTTTCATGAGCTGGCACCTCCTGCGGTTGCTGTTTGAACAAGGTCGGAAACGTCTTCGGTTTGATCGGCCTGTTCAATTTGGGTTTGGAGTTGGCTGTCGGTTGGCAGCGGTTCTGCGCTTGCTTGCACGGTAAATGCCGCGTCCGAAACCGTGCTGACTTGGGTTGCCGTGGTGTTCAGTTCGGTGTTGGCCTCTGAAATCTTGGCCTGTTCTTTGGTTTCAAGGTTTAATACGGCCAAAGCAAGTTTTCGAACCTGGCGAACGGTTTGGTTGGCATTGTTGGCCAACCGGTGGGCTTGGCCCCAAAAATTATCGGGATGCGGATTTTTAGCCTGCAATTCGGAAACCGAAGTTTTGAGTCGGGTTACGCGCTCGGATAATTTGTCAGCCAAAGTTTTTACCCGGTCATTGGATGCATAAACCGAGGAGGCTTTTATTTTAGCCAAAATCGTTTCGGCTTTGGAAAGCAGGGCTTGCGATTGGGTAAGAAGCAATTCCGCACGCTTGTTTTTTATTTCACTTAGGCACAGCCTGCCTTTTTCTTTCCAGTTATTCCAATAGGATTTGAGTTTATTGATGTCAACGCTGTTGGTATCAGAATTCAAATCCGCTATCGGGGGAAGCATAGGAAGCGGCCCAAAATCGCACACTGCGTTCAGCTGGAAAACCCCATCTTTTTTCAGGGTGCTGATGCGCTCTGCCATTTGTTCGCGCTCGGCGGCCAGGTAATTCACGGTTTTGGCCAAGGCCAGTTTTTTCATACCCGTAATTTGGTTGGCTTGTGCCGTAAGCAGGTTTTGCTTGGCGGTCAACAGGTTTTGACGGGCACTTTGGGTTGTTTGGCGCAACTCCTTAACCGTTGTGTACGAACTTACCGAAGTATTCGGCATAGCCGCAAAAACAGTTGGAATCGCCAAAAAAAGCACCAACGCCAGTACTAAAAATGCATTTTTCATGAATTCACCTCAAAAACGTTTTTTGAATAAAGGAGGTTGCAAAATAAAAGACCAGCGGATTCAAAAAAACAAACCGAAAAAAGCGTTTGGAGTCAATGGATTATTGGCAGTTGCTGGTTTCTTTGGTTTTGCAGATTTTTAGTGTTCTGGTTCCGTTTTCTATGCAGGTTCCAGCGGAACAGATATTGGTGTGTTCCCCGGCCGGAAGTGTGCACTCTTCAAAGGAATCGTTTCGCAAACCTGAATTTATGTGTCACAACCGAAATAACAATTATTGTTTACCACACACACCAGGGAACTTGGTAGTGCATTGCATTTACCCAAGTTACAAGAGTTTCCAACAAACCCGTTTTGAATCGAATTGGTAGAAATAGCAGACCCGTTTCCCCACGCGCAAAAATTGTTTACTTTGGTAGGCTCGCCAATCGAGCCGCCAATCAAATTACCCCCGGTTGAAAGGTTAATGCCGACCGCTACAGGATTAAGAGTAGTAAAAGTATTGTTAATTATGGTGTGACCTCCACTACCATATGTTGTTGAAATTCCGGTTGAAAGATTGTTTTCCCCCCCAATTGCAATTGTACAATTTTGTATTTTAGTATTGGAAGAGATAAGCCAAATAACATACACGTTGTCAGAGGCACTGGCATTTGTAATTTTTTTACCTCCACAGTTCAAAGTAACGTTTGGGGCGTTAATATTAAAACAATACGATTGATTCGTCGTAATAACATCATTTACCAATGTATAGGTTCTCCCCGAAACCCAATAGCCGTACCCGCAAGAAGAAAGAGTAGTATCCATTACACACGCACCAGCACCATCGCATTCACAGGGCGGTTGGGTACAACCAATTGTATTATTACATTGCGCGTCTTGTGAATACTGCTCCGTATTCTCATAAATACATTGACCAGCAATGCAATTTACTGCAATCTGGCAGGCAACCGGCAGGCAAGCGCCAATATCAGCGCATCCCGATTGGCTCCCGTCCCCAACTGAGGCCGTCGGGTTCAAGGAGCATCTTTTTCCGGGTGTTTTGGTTTGGTCCCAGCAACAATCGTTTAAACCAAAGTTTCCGGTCGAACAATCCGCAGTCGGACTCACACTGGCAAATTGCGCAGACTCGCACAAGGACTGCGTGGTAAATGTGTTGCAGGTTTGACCCGCCAAATTAATCTGCGAACCCCCAACGCCGGTTGAACCCAGCTGGATAACGGACGCAATAATGACAACGGCAACCAGGATTCCGCCGCCGATAATGAGGAGATATTCAAGCGAACCTTGGGCCTGGGAAAAAAACGAATTCATTTAGGAGAAAAGGGAAATTCGCATTTAAAAAAACGACCAGTCTGCTACATAATTTAGTTTGGCTTTTGTTTTTATAGTCCAATCGCTTTTAAAATATCATGAAAACCGCGCGGTTCATTTGGCTCGACGGAAGATTGGTGCCCTGGAAAAACGCCCAAGTTCATTTTTTGACGCATGCGTTGCATTATGGAACCGGAATTTTTGAAGGAATCCGGTGCTATAGCGGAAAACCAAACCCAATGGTGTTTCGCCTGGACGAACACCTAAAGCGCCTGGAACAAAGCGCCAACACGTTTGGAATCAAACTGCCCTATCCGGTTTCCAAAATAAAACAAGCCATTGTCCAAACCGTCAAAAAAAACAAGTTGCGGCAATGCTACATCCGACCGCTGATTTATTACGGCTACGGGGAAATGGGGTTAAACCCGCTTTCCAATCCGGTCCAGATGGGAATCGCTGCCTGGCCTTGGGAACATTATCTCGGGCCTGACGCTTTTGAAAAAGGAATTCACGTCAAAATTTCAAGCTGGGTGCGAAACAATCCCGATGCGCTCCCCCCGAAAGCCAAAATTTCAGGCGCGTATGCGAACAGCGTGCTTGCCAAGACCGAGGCGATTCGCGAGGGATTTATGGATGCGATTTTGCTCGACGACGAAGGATACGTTGCCGAAGGAACGGGAGAAAACGTTTTCATTGCGGTTGATGGCACATTGTATTCTCCGCTCTTGAACAACTGTCTGGCAGGAATCACGCGCAAAAGTGTGATTGAAATTGCCAAAGAGCTGAAAATCCCGTTCGCGGACAAACAGCTCACTCGCGAAGAAATTTATAACGCGGACGAGGTTTTTTTTACGGGAACCGCAGCGGAACTGACCCCCATTACCAAAATGGATTACCGCAAAATCGGCAACGGAAAAGTCGGCCCCATTACCAAAAAAATCCAGGAATATTACACCGGAATCGTGCACGGAAAAAACCCAAAATTCAAAAACTGGCTCACGCCGGTGAAATGAATTTTGGAATTTCAAAAAGAGTTTTTATTGCGGATTTTGCTTGTACATTTCCGCCAGTTTTTGCGACGTATTTTCGATTTCTTTTAGCGAACCCGACGCGGGATTGGTAAACCAGTAATTGAGCGCTGCGGAAAAATCCGTCGGGTTGGCGTTCGGGCTGGAGTTTAAAAAATATTTTTTGTTTTTGCGTGAAAGCAAGCCCAAATTCGACAGGCGCTTGAGGTGGTACAGGAGCAGTTTGTCGGAAACGGTTTCTCCGGTTTTTTCCTTCAAAAACGCCTGCAGTTCCAAGGTAGACGGAGAAGTGTTTTTGGAAAACCAAAACACGAATAATCCATCCAAAATATCCAATACCGTGTCGCGCGATTCGTTTGGCGAAATCAAGCCCATGGAAAGCGCAAACCAACGCAATAAGGAACGGCGCGTCAAAGTTACTTCGGGCGGCAAATCGAGTTTTCGAATAATCCATTCGTTGCGGATTAACTGGCTTTCGGGGTGTTCCATAACGACCATTCCAAGAACAAAATTTTCCAAAAAGGTTTTTGAATTTCCAACAGACTATTTTTTTAGTTTTATTTAAGCTTTTGCACGAATTATTAAAAAAAACAACAACGTTTTGGTTATGACCTCTATGGCTTTGGATATTCGAACCCGATTCACGCCGTTTGCCTTGAACCGCAGCCGCAACGAACCCGTCGATTTATTCGTCGAAATAACCAATCCCGCACCCGAAGCCCAAGCGGTTTCCATCGAATTATTCGTAGGATATACCTTAGCTTTGGACCTAGAAGGAACCAAAAGTTCAGCTTCGATCAGGATTCCGGAATTCAAGCCGCGAGAAAAAAAACAATGGTATTTTCGCATTTTTTCCAAAAAAGTTACGGGCCTTGGCGAAAACCCGATTCGCCTGCAAATATTCGAGCACTACAATGGGGATTTTTCATTAATCCAGCAAAAACACGATTTCAATTTGAGTTTAACGGTCCGGCCATGAAAAAACCCGAAAATGCCAAACAAAAAATCCAGAACGAATTACTGCAAACCAGCCTCGGCTTGTACAGCCAAAACGACCTTGAAAAAATAAAACAGCTTAAAAAAATGGCCAAACAAATCAAACCAGATTCTTAAGTGCACGGCGGAATTTGGGCTAAACACGCAGCGGAAGACGCACTCCAACAGCAATTATAGGTTGTTCCCCCAACCAAAACTGTTTTTGCGGAAAGCGGACCACATGCGGCCTGACCATTTAACGCGCACTGCGAATTGGCAAACCGGACATTTTCAGACTGGTTACCCTGATTCAAATACCCCGCCAGCGCAGTCAATAAAATAATCGCCAGCATAAGCGCACCGGCCGCCAACAACAAATATTCAAGGCTGCCTTGTGCTTTTGAAAAAGAACCCATAAACCAAAAACGAAACTGAAATTAATAAGGGTTTGCAAAAAAAATTGCAACAAAACCAAAGCGCAGGAACCCAAGAACAAACCCACATTATGTAGTTAAAAACTACATAACTTAGTGTTGGATTTTGAGTTCAACCCGAACAAAAGAACTCAACCAAGCAATGGCAATCAGCCGCCTTGGCAAAAGTCCCATCTAAAAACAGCTTAAAACAGCCAAATGGATTTCAATTCAAAAAACATTTTGGAAATTCAAACGATGTTTTTTCCCAATTCGAAACGATTTGATCCACACCAACAAACCGAAATAAGATTATTTGACAGGAATTTATCCGCTTTTTTAGGCAGACAATTGGCCGCCAATTGTTATTGAATTACGGAAAATACGATTGATTGGTTGGTAGAGCTGCCGTCAGCCATTAAAAGATTTAAACCAGTTTACAGTCAGTTCAGGCCAACGCAGGCAGTTCAAAGAATCCAAAACCCGTTAGTTTTCTACATAACTTCAAATGGCTTAAGCCGTCTTTCCCACCACACTTCACCAACGTCAGACTAACGCCATTTCACAGGCAAAAATAATTCTAATTTTTTTCACTTTTTAAAAAATTTGCCTTAGGAGAAACGCAGTATAACTATTGTTATGCTTTAAAACGAGTGAAAATTGGTTAAAATATGCCTAATAGGCAATTTTTAGAGGAAGTACGCGGATTTGGCGATTGAAGGAACGGCTTAAAACAGGGCGGAGACGCCTTAAAACCAAAAATAAGTTATGTAGAAAACATGGGTGGTTCGGCGTGCGCTGCTATGTGTTCTCGGCCCGATTCCAGAATTTCCTTGATTTTTTCGGTTGTCCGGTTGCCTTTGGATTCCCTTCGATTCATAGCATCGCGGATTTGGCAGATTTCCAATAAACCTTCTTTTGTCAGGTGTCTTTTTTGAAGAATTTTATCCAGGCACTGGCACCAAAGCTCAAAATCGTGCCTTTTCTTTGAGTTTAGAGGGGTATTTGTGAAAAACTGCCGGACCACGTCAAGGTTTTCTAACCCTACAACGTAAAAGTTGGCGGTCTGTTCGCCCCGGGCATAAGACGGCCTGCTTTGTGAGTATATCTTTCCTACGCCGAGACGCTGCTGAATTTGTTCTAAAACGGCCTGGTCATCGTGCCGAACATTGATTCTAAAGGACGGAACAACCTGGAAACCTAGCGAGTGTTTCTTTAGTTTTGATTTGGTTGCAGTTTTCCGCGGTTTTGAATCGGTATAGAGCTGAAGCCCTATCGCAAAACAGCCCTCTCCGTCCACAAACCCGGCAATCCAATCGTCGGAAATCATGCCAAAAAATAGCGTTAATGGCCGTTAAAAGGTTTGCAGGCGCTTAATTGCCGGTGAAATAAATTCGGATTGTCAGGCAACTAACCCTAAAAGTAGGTTATGTATAAGTTATATTGGGTTTGGCTTGAAAAATTATTTGAGCTCGTTTTCAATCGACGCTAGGTGACCCGGAACCGGTTCCCGGTGTTCGCATTCGGCCTGTTTTTTTTGGCTAAGCTGATCCAAATAAAGCTTTAAGTGCGGTTCGGCGCAAAAGTGAAGGTATTTCCGAAAGTCGCCGTCTTTAAACTCGCGATGAGTGCCTTTAGTATATTCAAAACTCGTGCCACAATAGCTGCATTTGACGTCGACCATGAGATTTCCCCCTAAAGCAATAGATTTTGTTTGCGAGTTTCGCGATTTTCAATAGTTCGAATCTGTTTATCCAGGTTTTCAATGTCTTGGCGAATCGCGTCTTGTTGGGAATCCAGGTCCTGGGTTTCATCAATCCCCAATAAGTGCCGTTGGGTTTTGACTTTTTTATACTTGCCCAAATGCTCCAATTCGGTCTGTTTTCGGCGGATTTGGTATCGAATGGCTGAAATTTCGGTTTCGGCAGAAGCCATAAAAATCACTACAGAATAGCGAGTTTTGAATTAAAAAACCTTGCGCAAAAACGCCTCAAAAACAAGGGGTTCTTTAAAAATAGGGTTAAAATTGAAAAAGAAAACGAAGAATCAGCGACTCCGGATCAATTGAATCAGGGCAGTACTAGGCGCTCTTTGTTTTCGCAGGCCCATTAAACAACCGGCTCCGTTAAAACGGGAAACCGTTACTTTTTCCGGCGTATTTTGAATGAATTTAAACCAATTCATTTAACCCCACCTTCTTTGCCTTCAATCACTACGTTTGCCCTATTTAAATATACTAACTATAAAAACAATACTAATTATCAAATTTGAAGTTAGCAAAGTATAAATATTAGTTTGATACTGATTATAGAAAGTATACTCAATGAGGTGGTAGAATGGGAATTGGAAAGCTTGAATTTGCGAGTATTGAAAAAACAGTATCGGCAATTACCCCAAAATTTTCGGTTTTGGTTTTGGCTTCGCTGTTTCAAACGCGTACCGGCCGCGGCTTTAACGCCCTGCTTAAGGAACTGCCCGCGATTACGCCGCGAACGCTTTCCCAGCGCCTAAAAGAACTCGAACAAAAAGGACTGATTTCCAAAAATATCTCGATGGGAACCCGAATCCGGATTGAATACCGCCTGACGGACAGGGGTTTTGTGTTTGAGGATGCCTTAAACGGCATGGCCGGCACCGGTGCCAAGTTGTAGGTTTTTATTTTTCCGCGCTGTTTTGGTTTCATGAACAGGGTTTTGTTTAAAGGCCTGGTTTTTGGCTTTTTTCTGGTGTTACTGGTGGTCGGTGGACTGTTCTTTGTTTTTTCCAAAACCAATATCAATTCCGCATCGAACCCAAGCGGTACCGCTTGCTTTGAAAACGGCGCCTGCCTGGACCTCGAAATCGCGTCCACTTCGCAAGCCCGCGAAACGGGTTTAATGAACCGAAGTTTTTTGGCTAACAATGCGGGAATGCTCTTTGTTTTTGACCAAACCGGAAAGTATTCGTTTTGGATGAAAAACACCAAAATCCCACTTGACATGGTTTGGGTGGATTCCAACGGTTGGGTTGTTGAAATAGTGAGTGATGCACAGCCTTGTACTGTCGATTCTTGCCCGCTTTTGGGTGGACAAAAAGACGCGCGCTTTGTGGTGGAAGCCAATGCGGGTTTTGTACGGCAAAACGGCGTTCGTTTGAATCAAAAAGTGGAAATTAACGGATTTGTGAATTAGCGAGTTTGGTTTCCATGTCGCCAAGGCAAACTAATAAAAGTATTGGATGAATTAATATAACGTGCCAAAAAGAGTCCAGAGAAAAACACATCCAATTCGACATTGGAACAAAACACCCGGCGGTTTTAATCCTGCTATTCACATAGAACAGAGACGAAGGCTCCCAATCGCTACCGGGGTAATAAAAGAACACGGTTCGCAAGTTCGCTTTTTTGAGTTGGACGACAAGCGTTACCATGAAGGGTTTAAAAATGACTATTTGGGGAATCGCCAGCAAACCCGCGGAGGACCAAAGGATTTACTCGGCTTTGCTGGTAGCACCCGTCTCATCGCTGATAGACGCCAATCTCCTTTTGAGTATAAGCCGCGCAGGAAAAAAAAGATATAAAACTACATTTCTTTTTTGATTAACTGTTTAGTGACAACGCATATGTCCCCACCTTAAACGCATTTTAAGGGTGTGGGACCTCCGTTTTTTAGCTCAAAAATGGAGGTTTCCCACATGAAGTACTCGGAAGATATTGTTGAAAAACTAGTCGCTAGACTCAAGACC
>JAZDJR010000033.1:0-9331 GCA_043803815.1 Microcaldota archaeon
TGTTTATCTTGATTACTCATGGCGTAACGTCTCCTAGCGGCTACAACCGCTAGGAAACCCATGAGTTTTGAAAAACAAAAAGACAGAGCTTCATCCAACGGCTAAAGCCGTTGGTTTTCGCTCAGCTGAAAGAATAAAAAAATCGAGTCGGTTTTGAAAAAAATAAAAGCGGATTATTCCGCCAAAATATCCATAAACGCATTGCAAAAATACTGCCTGGCCAATTTAAAGCCCGCTTTTCCCTCATCGGTCAGGCGATACGTAATGGTCTTGCCGGATTTTTTTTCCGCAACCAAACCCGCTTTTTTAAGCGACTTTAATGCGGGATAAATCGTTCCGGGGCTCGGCTTGGTGCCCTTGCGCTTTTCAATTTCCTTTGCAATCTGCTGGCCATGCATGGGCTTTTTAGACAATAAAAACAGGATTAAAAATGAGAGCATGCCGCGCATATCGCAGCACTGGCTATGGGCGCAATTCTTCACGGATATATTGGGCAACCGATATATATAAATAGTTGGTTTGAGGAATATATCGAATAACCGATATATAATGCCGGTTTTTCACAAAAGAGATGAGCCTATGCAAGAATGCGGCTGCAACTGAGCGATTTCCGCGGATTCCTTACTGGGAAGAAAAAATCGAAATGCTCAAGGAATACAAGAATAATCTCAAAAAAGTTTTGAGAATGGTTACATCATAACCGCCGCTATTTTTATAACGCTTAACTTTTTTATTTCCTACGACGAGAAGGAGTAGGCGGAATTCGCATAAGGCCCCTTTTCGGATGAATTTGGTATTCGGGCCAACGGTTGCGCTGGCGAATCCGATTTTTTTTCACAAGCGTTACTTGAGGTTTGGCATCCGAAGGTTTAAGGTCGTTGATGACAGTAAAACCGTGCCGGCCGGCAAATTTCAATACGTCTTTGCGGTACTCGGTTGGACTCGCAAGATTCCAAGCTGGCACAGCTACAATATCGGCCGGTGTTCTTGAGGCCGCAGCCAAGTCCCCGCAAATTCGCAATTCCACGGTGCGGCCGTTTATTTTGACGCGCGGAAACCGAAACAAGGGTTCGCCGTTGCGTTTGCCGGTTGAAAACCGATTGGCCCGGCGCATCCAATGCGCAAGGTCTTTTTTAAAACGAGGATTTGGCCTTGAACGAATCCATTGCTGATGGGGCATATCCTCATAATCGGATTCCGCAAGCGTTACTTTGGGAACCGCCTGCCAAAAAACGGCGCGATTTTTTCCGCTTTTGGCCGGCGGGCGAACCAAATAACCCGTATGCGAAACCGTGTTCTTTAACGGCGATTTTTCAAGCATGGAAAAAAATACGTACGCGTTGGAATGCCCGGACAATTGCGGGCCAAGCTTTGAAAGCCAGTCTTTGGTTTGCCGCCGCGAAACGGCCTTGTTTCCAAGCGGCAAGTCGGGAAAAATAATGACCAGCGGCTTGCCTGCCGCGTTTTTTAGGTAAAGCGCGCAGGCACTTGTGAGCTGCTTAAAAGTTTCGAAACGCCGGTTAACCAGCGCAAACACGATTCCGTCTTTTTTTACCAGCACGAACAAATTACGACATACCAATTTAAATTTTATTTCAAAAACCGCGAAAAAGCATTTACGCTTTTTTAGGCGGCGAAACGCCAAGAAAAAGGTGCTTGAAAAAAGCCAGAATTCGCATAATCCATTCCGCCAAAATGATAAACGTAAAATACGCCAGCAAGTCCGGCACCAAATCGCCGGCTGTAGACAAGCGGTTGGCCGCGGTTTCAATCGAAAAAACATTTGTGGAAACCAAAACCGTTCCCAACAGCCAATACGGCATAAGTTCGGCCAAAGTCGTTGATAATTCCTCGTTGTAATACGCGGTAATCCGGATTGCGGCTACCAAAGTAGCCGAAACCAGGGCCACTTGCATGACGGAAAAATCCGGAGCCGAAAAAAACAGGACAAACGCAAAGCCCGCAAACCACAAAAACACCAAAAACGGAAAAAACATCCCGTGCATGATGATTTCACCCCAAAAAGAACCGTGGCGCTGGTGCAAAACTTCGGATTGCAGGCTCCACTCGGTTGAATGGGAAAACAAGTCGCGCTTGGCAATAAACCGGTAAAACTTAAAAATCAAAATGCTGAAAATGACGATGAAAAGCGTCCAAAAAAGCAGGCTGGAGCTGTGCCCCCAAAACCGCGAGCCCAAATCGTTCAAAAACGAATACGCCGCGGAAAAGGAATCCTGCACCATGACAACAAAAAACAATCGAAGTTTTTAAGGGTTTTGCATGGCGGCAACCGCGAACCAAAGCCGAAAATTGAAAAGCCAAAAAATACTTGTTTAAAGCTTTGGCTCTTTTGAAGGTACGGTGGTTTTGCAATGAAAGGATATGTCGCTAATTTAGAAAAAGAAACGCTTTTGAACAAGAATTTTCGCCAGGTAGTATACACGGGAAAACACAGCCAATTGGTGCTGATGTGCTTAAAGCCGAAAGAAGAAATCGGGGCGGAAATCCATTCCCACATCGACCAGTTTTTCCGCTTTGAAAAAGGAAACGGACTCGTGGTCATCGACAAAAAAAAGCACAAGGTAAAAGACAAAAGCGGAGTCATTGTTCCCGCAGGCGCACTCCACAACGTTATCAACACCTCCGCGACCCACGACCTCAAATTGTACACGATTTACTCGCCAGCCGAACATAAAGACAAGACCTTACGCAAAACGAAAGCCGTCGCCATGGCCAACGAAGAGCATTTCGACGGAAAAACCACGGAGTAAAAAAACGCCACTTGCTTGATTACTGAAAAAAAGAAGCGCCCCCGGGTGGACTTGAACCACCGACCTATCGGTCACCTGTCTGCGTCAGCAGGTAACAGCAGCGCCTGGTTTAATCCGCTATGGATTTCGCGATGGCAATTGGCACAAACCAATCGGGTTTTGTCGGCTTCGGCCAGGATTCGTTTCCAATTTTGATTGTAAATGTTGGAAATTTTATCCTCTTTTTCATCGAGGTGATGGAATTCCAATGCGGCGGCACACTTTAGGTAACCGCACAATTCGCATTTTCCGCCTTTCAACTCGAGTAGCCTTCGCTTTAATTGCCGTCTTCGTTCGACGACATACGCGACCATTTTGGTTTTATCTTTCCAAACCATCGCAACCAACGAGCGCTCTACCTACTGAGCTACGAGGGCTGTACTACAGTTGTTATAGGACAACCATTAAAAATGCTTTCGAACAACCCCTAGCTCGGCGTTAACAGAAAACCCCAACAGCATTCAAAACGGTTTCGAAGCCGCATTGCCGGTGAAACTCGTTCTTATCCGCAAATCCAAACAAAACCTTAAAAAGAACAAGTTCGCCCCAATTTAACAGCATTTCTTGGTTTGTTTTCCGGATAAATTCGTTCCTGTTAAAAAAACGAAAAATCCGGTTTGAACCGACTAGCAAACGGTCCAAAAAAATCCGCGCTTTTCAATCCTATGCAGGGGTGGCCCAGCCTGGTTACGGCGAGAGATTGCTAATCTCTTGTGCGAAAGCACTCGGGAGTTCAAATCTCCCTCCCTGCGTTGAATCGGTAGTTCAAGGCACCCTCCTTTAACTGGTTTTCGGTTGAGGAGAGGTGATTTGAAATGGGTTTCGGCGAAGTAATCCAACTCGTCAAAACAAAAAACGAAGTCGCAGAAACCAACCGGTTGCTTGCCCAACAAAACAAGTTATTGGCGGAAATCAAGGCTCTGCTGGAGAAAAAGCTATGAATTTGTTTTTTCCCACGGGTCGGGCGGAAGGTATAAATAGAGTTTGTCCGATAATTTGTTCATTTGTCCGGTTTTTCGGACAATCGCACGAAAATTTGGTTGATAGTATGCGTCTTTCACAGGAATTGTTGGGTTCCAAGGCCAAGATTCAGTTATTGGAAAAAATCGTTGACTCTCCTCACGCGTACACGGTTCGGGATTTGGCGCGCATGGCCAACCTTCCCAAGTCAACAGTTGCTGATATTGTAAACGACTGGCAAAAAGCAGGATTGATTGAAACCCGGTTCGTTGGCCGCGCCAAAACAGTGAAAATTAAACCAGATTACCCGTTGGTTTCCGCGGTTCTTGAACTGTTCCGCCAGGAACGCGTTTTCCTGGAAAGGATTGCCAAAACTATTCAAAAAGATTCCTTGCTTAAAGCCAAAGAAGTCATTGCAGTTGTTTTATATGGTTCGTTCGCCCGCCAAAACATTGGCGCGGCTTCCGATATTGATGTGCTGGTGGTAACTGAACACGAATTGAACGAAAAGCATCCAGCGAATAAAGCCTGGGAGCGCTTATACACCAAACTGCCTCTTACCCCCTCGATTGCATTCATGACTCAACAAGAGATCCAACAGCGCATCAAGGCCAATGATTCATACATTAGAAACATTTTTCGCGAAGGAAAACCCATTAAGGGAAGTGACTGGTTTGACGCAACCAAACGCACTATTCGAAGCCGCTAATACACGTTTCGAATGGGCCAACAAAGCCTGCGATGAAGACGAATTCGGTCTGGCTGGCCAACTCTACATCAATTCAGCCATTCGATTCACCGACTTTTTATGCCAGAAATACTTGGGAGAAATATTTTCGCGAAAACACCATTCCAACACCAGTTTCATCCATCAACTAACCGAATTCCTCAAAAACGACTACAAAGTTTACAAGGAATCATACGAATTTCTCATGAACCAAAAAAACCTAACCGACTACGGAAATACGCTCAGCGAGAGCCAGCTTAAACAAATCAAAAGGCGCGCAACCAAAATAAAAGAAATAGCCGAACAACACTATTCCATCTAAAACAGGATTGTAAAATAAATATGCTCGGAGATGAATCCATAATCTTTTACGACGAACCGGACGGAAGACCCGTTTGTGGAACCTGCCGATACGGCCTAAACATCGGAGCGGACGGAGAACTGCTACTTGATGCCCACGGTGGCTACGAGGTAGAAATCGCCAACATCCGCGAAATCAGCTTTGAAAAAGCAATCCAATTGCAGCAAGAATATGCAGCCAAAATGTTCCAAACACTAAACTCATTTTGCCCCGTACGCGATCCAAACTGGAAAGAATTCCTACAAAAAAAGAAGTACCGCTGACGAACCAATCGAAACCGCTTATACTACTTTATGCATAATGATGTTTCAGCAGAAAAAGTCAACCAAAACCAAGGAATGCTTTGAGCTACTGAATCAACTTGTCCTCCCTGCGTTTACCCCTACAAAAAAGATATATTTATAAAATTGTAGGGGTAATTTAGTTGTATGGCTTTTTGGAAGAAAAAAAGAATCGGCAAAAACAGTTACTGGTATTTTTCAAAATCCATCCGGTTGCCCGATGGAAAAGTAAAAAAAATCGAAAAACGCGCGGAAAAAACCGTTCCCGAAAAACAACTGTTTGAATGGGCCGCGGAACAGGAAAAAAAGCTGTTGGCTGAATGGGCTTCCAAGCATTACCACGCAAACCTTATTTTTTCGCCCGAAGAATTCGCAAAAACCGAAGCCATCCGAGCCGACTACAAAAAACTGCTGCAAAAAATGACCCGAAATCAGCTCAAAGACCTGTTTGACCGGTTCACGGTCAACTTCACCTACGAATCCAACGCTCTGGAAGGAAACTCCCTCACACTAAAAGATGTTGCCATTGTGCTATTCGAAAAAACAGTTATAAAGGGAAAAGAACTCCGCGAAATATACGAAACTATTAATTCCAGAAAAGTCATTGAACTGGTTCTGAAGAAAAAATTTGACGTTTCTGAAAAAGACTGCATCCGCATGCACAAACAATTGGTCGAAAACATGAACGTCGCCACCGGATACAAAACGATTCCAAATTTCTTGGTGGAACGAAACGTCGAAACAACGCCGCCCGAAAAAGTAAAACAAGAAATGGATGCTCTGTTCCGTTTCTATGAAGAAAATAAGGGAAAACTGCACCCGATTGAACTTGCCGCCGCGTTCCATGCAAAATTCGAAAAAATCCACCCCTTCGAAGACGGAAACGGACGCGTCGGAAGATTCCTCATTAACGTCATCCTCCTTAACAGCGGTTATCCGCCGCTGATTATCCGAAAAACCCAGCGAATAGCCTACTTCAAATGCCTCGAAGACGCCGACCACGGTTATTCAGACAACCTCAAGCGATTCCTGCTGGAAAAATACAAGGAAACTTACCGCAAGTTCTTTGAAATCTACATCAAATACCTGCCGGAAAAAAAGCCGAAAATTGTGTGAAAAAATCCGCGATGGCCAACGTTCATTTTGGAAAAAAAGAAATTCGACGCGGTTTGAATCATCATGAAAGAAGACGCGACCCAAAAACGATGAAAAAAATTCCGGGCAGTTCCTGAATAAAAAACGCTTTTTTTGCCGGTGCTTACTGAACAGATTTTTCGCCGGCAAAACAACGATTTCAAATGCTGGTTTTGTTGAATAAAAAACCCGCGATTCCGAGCATGACAAAAAGCAGCACAACCAATAGGGCAATGTCCAGTGCAAACGGCATGCTTCCCGCGCCGTTAATGAGGGTCCGCAGGGCATCCACGCCGTAACTTACCGGATTAAACAAGCTGAAGTCGCGAAGCCAGGCGGGCATTTTGTCCAATGGAAAAAGCGCGTTGGAAAGGAAAAAAAGCGGCATGATTACCAAGTTCATGATTAACTGAAACGTTTCAACTTCCTGAATAACGGACGCAAAAGAAATCCCGATCAGTACAATTACCGTGGAAAACAAGACCATGACTGGAATGGCAAGCAAAAACCCGGACAGGGAAGGAGACGCAAAGCCGAGCAAGATTCCGAGAATCAAAACAATGATACCCTGGATAACCGACGTGGTTGCTCCGCCCAAAGCGCGGCCAAAAACAATCGTGAGCCGATTTACCGGAGCCACCAGCATTTCTTTTAAATAACCGAGCTCGCGATCCCAAATAATGGAAACCCCGGAAAACATGGAATTAAACAGCAAAGTCATTCCGATGATTCCCGGAAGGATAAACTCCTGATAATTGAAACCGGGAACCAAAGCGCCGATTCCGCCGCCGAGCGCAATCAAAAACAACAATGGCATTCCAAGGCTTCCGACCATCCGCGCCTTGGAATTGGTAAAACGCTTGACTTCGCGTAGCCACACGGCAAATACCTTACTTAATTCAAAATCCACGTTTTCTCATCCCTTGTGCCATGCCAAAAGGCGCCGCGCTTTCTTTGCGGATTTGTTCTCCCGTCAGTTTCACAAAAACATCCTCAAGACTCGCGCCATGCAGTTCTACGCTTTCAACAACAATCCCCTCTTTTTGCGCAAGCGAAATAATTTTTGGGATGATTTTTGCACCGTCCAAAACTTCAAACACAACCAAGGAATCCAATAGCTTCGGATTTTTTCCGAGTTTTTTTTCAACCACCAAATCCAGCAATTTTTTGGAATCCGAAGTTTTGATTCCAAGCACTTGGCCGCCAATCGAGTTTTTTAAGTTTTTTGGGGTGTCCAATGCCACGATTTTTCCGTGGTCAATGATTGCGATTCGGTCGCACAGCATATCCGCTTCTTCCAGATAATGCGTGGACAAAACAATCGTAATTCCCCGGCTTTTTAATTTTTGAATATAACTCCACATGTGCCGCCGGGTCTGCACGTCCAAACCCAAGGTGGGCTCATCCAAAAACAGGATTTTGGGGAGGTGCAATAATCCCCGCCCAATTTCAAGGCGCCGCCGCATTCCGCCGGAAAATGTTTTCACCATTTTGTGCTTCCAATCCGCCAATTCCACGAGTTCCAAAACTTCGTCAATTCTTTTTTTGCGCTCCTGTACGGGCATCCCGTACATGCGGCCGTGAATATCCAAATTGTCAAACGCGCTCAGACGCGCATCGAGTGTCTGGTCCTGAAAAACAATGCCGATGCTTTTGCGCACCTGTGCGGACTCGCGGACAATGTCAAAACCGTTTACTTTCGCGGTTCCGCCGCTTGGGGGCAAAAGCGTAGTCAACATATACGTTGTCGTGCTTTTTCCCGCGCCGTTGGGCCCCAAAAAGCCGAACAATTCGCCTTTTTTCACGTGCAATTCGATTGCATCCACCGCGGTAAAATCGCCGAACCTGCGGGTCAGGTTATAGCATTCAATCACAAAAACGGGGTCGGGCATGATAATACTCCAAATAGTAGAATATTCTATATATCGGAATGTATATATTCTTTTTGGAGCACCAATCCAGTATGATTCCGAAAAAAAGCTGCTCACAACCCTCACACAAAAACAAAGTGCTGCCGCTGTTTTTCATCTGGCGCCTCTCCCAAAAACCACTGCACGGCTATTCACTCGCCCTTGAAATGCAAAACTTGAGCCTTGATTTCTGCAAACCCGCAACCGTATACGCTATTTTGACCAAGCTTGAAAAACGCGGGTTTATCGCGGGCCGGCAAGCCCAAAAAAGCGGGCGTTCCCGCAAAATTTACCACACGACCCAAGCGGGCCGAAAACTGTTTGAAAAAGTCAAGCGGGAAAAAATCAAGGGAATCCTTCGCGAATTCTTCGCCGACTTAAGCGCCTAAAAAAACGGCTAAAAAAAACCGCCAAGCCAAAAACCGCAAAAAAGCCTGTCGCGACTGAAAATTTTACCCTAAAAAAGACCAGCTCACTTTATCCGGTTATAATGCGACAATCAGCGTTGAGAGTGTTGGTTTCGAACGAAAAAAAGTTAATTTATCGTTGATTGCCGAATATTTTTCGCAAGGTTTTTATTATAATGGAACCACAAACTATTCAATCTACTATTTCCAAGGAGGAAATTGAATGGATATGCAAAAAATCGGTGGTTATGCCTTTGTTTTGGGTGTAATCATCGCAATCTTAGCCGCATTCTGGATGCAATCATGGATGCCCTTGGTCTTATTGGTCTTGGGTTTGATTGTCGGATTGCTCAACGTCACGGACAAAGAAACCACGGGTTTCTTGGTGTCAGCCATCGCGTTGATTTTAACGCAAGGCGCACTCTCGACTTTGGGAATCGACTGGATTACGGCCATCGTTACAAACATTGCCGTACTGGCAGCGGGAGCCGCATTCATTGTAGCCCTCATTGCCCTTTTGAAAATGGCCAAAGAGTAAAGGCCATTTTCACTTTTTTCTTTTTTTTTTAATCAAAACCGGTCGTCAGGCTAAACTATTTTAAAGTGCTGTGTTGCATGATTCTGAAGTTTTTCGGGTTTTCTGAAAAACCCGGTGCAGTTATGCGTTTTCTCCGTATCTTTTGACTTTTTGGTACGCCCAGAACTTGATGGCTGCCTCTTGCGTCATGCCTAACTCACTAG
>JAZDJR010000034.1:0-6984 GCA_043803815.1 Microcaldota archaeon
GGCCACGCCAACGTGTTGTTGTCGCGCTACCAGCGCGAGTACAACAAAACGCCACACTCAGGAATAAAATACCAAACACCCAATCAAACATTCAGAAAAAAACTAAAAAGCGGAGTCATATCCGCTGTCACGTAACAGCTACCTCATTAAATTTAAAAGCTCGAAGAATAGCCAAATCGGGGGCAAAACTTAGATTTACCCACTTTTTTATACTACTTGGTAGGTTCTTTATCAGAGCATATATGGTCTTTGAAGTTGGAATCGGAACAAGCCAAAACTGGAACCCCACAGAAGCGGGAAAAGAGGTAGTTACTCAAGCGATGTCAACACTTATTCAGCCCCCAAAATTTATTTTATTATTCAGCACAATCCATTACGAAAAAGACAACGGCTTTCAAAAAATCCTCGATACAATATATACCTTCGTGTCCAAAGAAACACCCCTTGTCGGCGGAACGGTCACTGGCTTTATGAATAACCACGGTGTTTATACGCGTGGACTCACTTTGTTGGCATGCTATAGCGACGAAATGGATGTCGCGGTTGGTTTAGGGACGAACACTAAAAAAAATCCAGAAAAAGCAGCACAAGAGTGTGCAAAAACAATAAAAGAAAGAATTCAAAATTCAAAATATGTAAACAAATTTTTATTTGAAAATACCTCCAATGGAATTATTCCCTCCATGCCATTTATGGGTCAAAAAAGGATTATAAAAATTCCGTTTGCAAGCAAACTATTTGTTCAATTGTTGAAAATAATAAACACTACTTTTCAATATGGTGTTGGACGAGACGACGAAGTATTAAACTGGCTTTCTAAATCAATGCCAGATTACAAAATACAAGCTATCGCTAATTATGACGACAACAAATCAGTTTCTAACTATCAATTTTATAATTCAAGTTATTGTAAAAATTCTATTTCAACTTTAGCAATCAACACTAATGCTAGTATTAACATAAATATCTCGTTAGGATTAAAACCAACAAACACGACATTTAACATAAGCGACTTGGGTCTGTTTGGGTGCACTTTTGGCAAGATAAACAACAAGCCCGCTTCCAAAGAAATATTGAAAATTCTTGGCTGGCCAGAAGAATACTTAAACGAAAGAATTTATCGGAGAACATACTATTACCCTGTCGGTTATTCTGACGAAGAAACGAGCTATCCTCACACAATGGGCTTATTTTTAGGAGATCATATTTGCTGTACCTACGGGTTCAAAGAAAAAGAACTAAAAGTTTTCGACGTATCAGGAAGCCGGTTATTGGAATCAATTGAAAAAGACTTAATTTTCAATATAAAAGGAAAAGATGTGCACTTTGTTTTAGGTTCTGCATGTACATCCATATTAGAGACACTCAGCAGCAAGATTTACCTTATACGAGAGGAATTTGTAAAAGTGTTAAATAACCACCCATATCTCGTCGTCTTTGGTGCTGGCGAAGGAACATATTCACCCGGAAAAAAGTCAAAATATTTTAATCACTCTTTTATTATTACTACCATTTATAAGGACAACCTGGCAAACAACAATTCTGCCAATGCACAGGAGAACCAATAGATGACAAATTACATTTTAGGCGCAGGAATTGCAGGTCTTTCTTCCGCGTATTTTTCCAACACTCAGCAAAACATAATTTTGGAAAGACTGGATCGTTATGGAGGACGAATCCGCAGTTTAGATTTCGATACCGGTTTTGTAGAAACTGGCGCACAGTTTTTTTCAGAAGAAGATGTTAATGTCATACCACTAATTAAACAATTAAACCTTGAAAACAAACTAAATCGGATGAAACTTAACGAATTTTCAGTATTTCATAATGGTAAATTTGCTCAAATAAAAAACAAAAAAACTGACCAAATTTCTGAAAGGGAGCAAAACGCAATTACTAAATTTTGCGCTTCCCTAAGCCAACTTGAGCCAAGTTACTTTTTTGACGCCCCCCCAAAAGAGCTAATTGAAACCGATTTTGAAAAGTGGTACAAACAAAATATTGGAGAAGACGCGTTTTGGCTCATAGATGGCATGGCTAAAGCCATAACATTTTGTAAGCCAAAAGAAATTTCTGCGATATTTGGTTTGTTTGCCTGTTCAGTATTTTTTAGTAAATGTTACACACTAAAAGGAGGATTACAAACCTTATGCACTCAAATGTTAGAAATGAGTAAACCAGATCTTCAGCTTGGTACGGAAGTAAAAAAGATATTTTTTGACAATGAAAAAGCAACGGCAATCCAACTAAATCAAAATGGCAATGACAAGGAAATAGAAATTAAAAAAAATGATTCACTAATAAGTGCCATTACCGCAGATGAACTCGGCAAAATTGCTTCTGACAATAAAATATCTGCTGCGCTAAAAGGAATTGATTACCATGGATGCACATTTGTGATTATAAAAACCAAAAACAAGCTACTTGGCAATGGAGCGGGAATGTTATTCCCAGATGGAGAACATGGTGTATCTATCATTGTGAATGAGCCATACTATTTCAACTTTCCAACTAAGGGGGGAATTATTGGGATTTTGACAACATATAAAAATAAAAAAGAGAAAAATTTGGAAGAAGCAATTTCGTTTGCAGAGCAGATTGTCCCCAATTTATCTAAGCAAATTGAAAATAAACAAATTGTTGAGTGGGACTTTGGCATGCCGGTTTACAACGAAAAATTAGTTCGCGCACAACAGAAACTTTCTAAGACAAATTATAAGAATTTCGCAATTTGTGGGGATTTTATGCACCTACCTTCATTGGACGGTGCAATTCAAAGTGCAAAAGAGGCGATTAAACAAATTAATCTGGCTGACTTGCATCTGTGAGCGTAACGATGCTTCAGTTATTCTTCTTGGTGATTAGGTAGAAAACGGAACAGCGTTTCGTTCTTTTATTGATTTTCTTGCATTATACCCGTGAATGCGCGGAAATGCAATGTATGTACATGGTCGCAAGTGCTGGTTTTGTGGTTCGTACGGCTTGTCGCGCTTGGGTGACAAGCGAGTCTGGTGCGGCAAGTGCCGCACCAAGTACAGTCTGAAAAAACTGCGCACTGACCTGCGCGTCTTGTACTATTTCTATCTTGAAGTGAGTGCGCGCAAATGTGCGCGGGAACTCTCGCTAAACTACAAAACTGTTTCGTCACGGTACTCCGAGTACCGGGAAGCGATTGTGCAGTTCACGCTACAAGAGTTCAAAAAGTTGCATGGAAAGGTGGAAGCAGACGAGTCCTACTTTGGTGGTAAGAGAAAGGGGAACCGCGGTCGTGGAGCGTTTAACAAACAGGCAGTATTTGGCGTTCTGGAACGAAACGGACGCGTTTACACTGCGGTCGTTGACAACGTTTCTGCCAAAACGTTGTTTGAACATATCAAAAAAACGACTCGAAAAGGAAGCGTTTTTTACACGGACGACTTCAAGTCCTACAAGGACCTGAAACAATACGGCAAACACTCGCGCATCAAACACTCAAAAGCGTTCGGTCGCGGTCACAACCACATCAACGGAATCGAAGGATTTTGGAGCTACGCAAAAGAACGGTTCCACAAGTACCACGGTATCAACAAACAAAACTACCTGGCTTACATCAAAGAAATGGAGTTCCGCTTCAACTACCGCAACGAGCAGCTATACCCGCTGCTCGTTGGCATAACACGCCAATTTGCTCCGAAAAGTACCTAATCACCTTCTTCTTTTATAAACCGCAATGGATTCAAAAGTAGAACAACCTATGCACTAGTAGTTTTACCCCTAACGGAACGCTCCTGTGGGGTTTTCGGAGGATGCTTTGAAGCAATAGGGACAGGTGTTGGGGCGGATTGTTCAGGATTTCATCCAAAGACCGACGTTGATGCAGAAAAGAAGCGCTTTCAACCAGAAAGTCAAAATCCTCGTTGGTAAGTCTGTCAAACAAGCCGCGCAAAAAATGGGCTTCGCGTTCGTTTGAAAGAAGCGAAGAACCGAGCAAATGCTGGTAATTGGGCAATAGGAAATGATGGTGCCGAAAATTTTTGGCAATCGTGTCCGCGGCGTGATAACCGGAAAAAATGGCTTGTCTTGCGCCATACCCGAAAAGCGGGTCCATGACGCGCCCCGCATCCCCAACCAGGCACAAATTGCCGCGAACGTGGCGCTTTAACTGCGCGGTTTTGCATGCACCGGCGGCAAAATTAAGGCGCTTTGAACCCTTCAGCATGTTTGCAACAATCGGATTGGATTTAACAAAACCGTTAAAATAGTCGGCCATCGGCTTTGAAACGCGATTTTTGTTGAAGACCGCCATTGCAAAACCCAAACCCGATTGGGACTCCGCAAGATAAAAATAACCGCCGGGCAAAAAACGATGGTCAAAAAATACATGGGCCATGGAAGGCGACAGATCAAAATCGGTTCCGGCAAAACCGAAACCCGCAATTTCGGTTTCTTTTCCGGTAAAAGAATCCAAACCGGCCAAGGCGGCAGTAGTTCCGTACGAACCGTCCGCGCCAATCACAAACTTTGGAAAAAATTCCAAAGACTTATTTTTCTGTTTCACAGCAACAGACTTAACTGAACCGTTTACAAAATCCAAATTTTTTACTTCGGATTCGAACAGGACATTCGCGCCTTTTTTTTCGGCGATTTTTCCCGCGACCGAATCAATCGAGTCTTTTTCAGAACCGCGCTTCAGGAACAAATCATGCACTTTTGATTCGAACAAGAAATCGTTGTGTGGGGAAAACCATTTGGAAAAATTGGAATGGTCCAGCACGGGAAGTTTGAGTTCTTCCAAAATGGATTCGACTCCGGTGCTTTCCGTGATGTCAATTTTGGTTTGGTTATGAATTCCGACTTTTTTGTTTTTTTCGATTAAAACAACGTTTAGGCCTTCTTGGCGAAGCTTTAGACTGGAAACCAATCCGGACAAGCCTGCGCCGATTACCAAAACATCGCACTTTTCAGGCATCAGTAAGAAGGTGAAAACCGACTATTTAATTCTCTTCTTTTCGTTCCAGGATGGCTTTGATTTTTCGCTTGGTGTTTTCGATTTCTACGTCCAAAAGACCGAGATTGGCCAGGGAAGGGATGATGACAATCAGGGCGAATTCGCTGGTCACGGGAGCCAAAATGATGGTGTTTTCTCCGAGTTCAAAATTGAGGCGGTCCATGCCAAAGTCGTAGAATTTTTCGATGATTTCAAACAATTGGGTCGTGGTTTTTTGGATTAATTGCCACAAATTCACGTTTTTGATTTTGAGGTTGGTGGGAACGATTCCTTCAAGGCTTTTGCGCGCCAGCATGCAGGCCAAAACGTCGTCTAAGCGCAATAAATCGTTGAGTGAAGCGAGTACTTCGTCGCGTTTGGTCATTTGTTGTTCCCAAGCACATTATTGGGCGCGGGATGATAATAAAACTTTCGCTGGTGCAAAATCAGCTTGACGTATTCGTACACCAGGGCATAGCCGATGTCCCAGACCAAAAACGCGAAAAAGAATTCCCAGGGAAACGTTCCCAAAAAAGCGAACGAAAAAACCGTCAGTTTCATGATAAAGCGGTATTCGAAAAACCAGCGAATTAAGCGGGGCAGCTTTTCTTGCTTGTCCGCCCAATCGTTTCCCAATTCGTCCAAAATACCGGCAACCGTGATTACGATTAACGGAATCCACAGGAATTCGGCAAAGCCGGACAAGAACAAGGCCAATAAAATAATCAGGGTTCCGGCGGTAAACGCGATGTTGTCGATTTTGCCCTTGAAAAAAACCGCCAAAACAATGGCGCCTAAAATCGTTGCGGCCACGGGGTGCTGCGCCATAATAAACGCCCAAAACAAGCCCAAGAGCGGCGCCAATATGAAACCGTGCGCCTTGCTGAAAACTTTTTCGTCAAAACAATCGTCAATGTACTTGATTCCAGCCCCCAAAATAAAAAAAGAAAAAATGTAAAACAAATATTCTTCCAGCGGGGTTGTAAAACCAAGAGAAATCAAAGTCAACAGGGCGGTTGCGACCATAGTCTAAACCCGATTCAAATGTCCTTTTATTCAAATCGACAGGTCTTGGGATTTTATTTCGATTCCTTTGGGGGACATTTCATAAACCAACGAACCTTTTTCGTGGTCCGTGTACCGCATTTTTCGGATGCGGATACTCCTGAAAACCGCGGAACCTACTCCCAGATAACTCAGCAGCAATACTCCGTCGGTGATGAATTCGCTGATTCCGTCCGCGCTTAGGCGGGTGACTTCCTCGTATAATTCGGAAGTCAGTAAAGTGGTGGTGTGGTACTTTCGCATGGCGCTAAGCAAGCGGTACAAAATCTGCTTTGAAATAATCTGTTCGGTGCGCGGAATCGGGGAAACGCTTTCCGCGATTTGCACCATGGAAAACGCGTCGTGCTCGGTAACGCCGCTGATAATCATCGCATCCGTCAGGGTAGTCATGGAATCCACAACAATCCGCTTGGGTTTCAGTTCCTGAACCGCCAAATCAACGCGCTTCAAAAAATTATCCTGGCCCGTAATATCGTAAAAAATAATTCTTATCATGTTTTTTTTGATTAAGGCATCCAAATCCCAGCCAAAACTCGCGCACTGCTTAACCAGCTCTTCCTGGGTCTGTTCCGTAGAAATATACAGGCCCTTTTCCCCTACTTTACAACCGTTAATCAAAAACTGAAGGCACAACGTGGATTTGCCCGTTCCGGCTCCCCCGGAAATCAAGACTAGGTTTCCTTCGGGAAAACCCCCGTTCAAAGCCTTGTCTAACCCCTCAATTCCGGTTTTGGTGCGGTTAATAACCATAAAAAAGCCTCTAATCAACCAATAAAGCCAAGGAACTATAAAAAGGTATTCCAAGCCCCATAGGGGACTCCTGACAATGGCGGTGGGTAACCACCGCCAAAAAGAAAGGGTTTCTTGTAAGAGTTGGGCGAATCGTTGTTTGATGCTGGTTTTTGGCGGGTAATGAACGTAGCCGAGCCTAACGGCTGGGGGTTTGCGGCCAT
>JAZDJR010000035.1:0-78068 GCA_043803815.1 Microcaldota archaeon
TGTAGCGCACGCCAACGTGTTGTTGGCGCGCTACCAGCGCGAGTACAACAAAACGCCACACTCAGGAATAAAATACCAAACACCCAACAAAATCTTTCAAGAAAAACGAAAAAGCGGAGTCATATCCGCTGTCACGTAACAGGTAGAGTACCCAGAGCAGGCTGAGTATGGACCCGATTATCGGAATCATGCTTAAGACGCCGATAATGATTCCGGCTACCAGGTACGGCCATACCAGTCGTGAAGACAGATAATAGTTTTGGGCCAGTGTTCCGGTTCCGCCTAATAGTTTTGCAACAAAGGTCATAATTGCCCAGGAAATTATTCCAAACACAATCACCAAAATGATGAATGCGATTGGAACGGCAATTATGGCTGCGAGTCCAAGGCCGACGATTGCGGCGGCGCCGGGAATCAGGTTTAAGGCGGGTCCCGCAAGCGCGCTGATGAATGTGGCGGCGATGGCAACCAACAAACCGATGAGTACACCGATAATGGCGGCGTAAATCGCATAGGTCTTGATTGCTGCGCCCATGTCGGCTTTTCCGACTTCGGCTTGCATAGTTTCTCGCGGGTGAATTAAAATATCAAAAAAACCCATATTTTTTTCCTCCTTTGTCCCCTTGGGGAATCCAATAACAGAACCGATGCGGAATATAAAAAACTTCGCCAAAAAACGCCTGAAAAGGCAGGTTAGCGGTTTTTTTTGAACAATTCGAGCAATAATGCTTTTTGGCAGTGCAAACGGTTTTCCGCCTGGTCAAAAACCGCGCTTTGCTTGGAGTCCATTACTTCGTCGGTGACTTCGTGGCCGCGACTCGCCGGCAGGCAATGCAAAAAAATCGCGTCTTTTTTGGCGTGTTTCATCAGTTGCGAGTTTACCTGAAACGGGTGCAATTGATTTATCCGTCCCGCGGCGGCTTCTTCGGGTATGCGGTAACTCATCCACGAGTCCGTGTACACGACATCGGCGTTTCGGACCGCTTCTTTTGCGGAATGGAACAAATTTATTTTGGCGTTGTTTTTTTTCGCGGTTTTTTGGACTTGTTCAACAATCGTTGGATTTGTCATTAATTCCGTATTATCCGGACAGCCCACTGAAATATCCATTCCCAAAAGCGCGCCGCCGAACAGCAAAGTATTGGTAACATTGTTGTTCGCGTCACCGACATACGCGAGTTTTAGTCCTTTCAGTTTTTTTTTGTGTTCCAGAATCGTCAAAAAATCCGCGAGTCCCTGGCACGGGTGCTCGAAATTGCTCATCATGTTGATGACCGGAACATCCGAATTTTTGGATAATTGGACAATTTGTTCGTGATTATTCAGCCGCGCGCCGATTACATCGACATACCGCGAAACAGTTTTGGCATAATCCCCGATGGTTTCTTTTTTTCCCAAGGTGGATTCCTTGATGTCGTAATAAATCGCGTGTCCGCCGAGCTGGGTGAGTCCGGTTTCAAACGATAACCGCGTGCGCACCGACGGCTGTTCAAAAAGCATCAGCATATTTTTTTGCAAAAGCCGTTTTGAAAATTTTTTGGGATTTTTTTTGATTTCAATGGCGCGTTCCAGCAAATTCAGCAGTTCTTTGGAAGAAAGTTCGCTAAAACCCAAAAAATGTCTCATGCTTTTTCCTCAACCAAATTACGGTTTATCTAAATGATGGGTTGCTGGATATAAGGGTTTCGAGTTGTTGGGCGCTTTCCGGGTCAATGGTGTAGTGCACGTCAAAGACCGGCTTGTTCACCTTCAAGAGTTTTTTGAGGTTGAAGGGAGTTCCGCTCAAGACCGCATCGCAGGGGGTTTTGTTAATGGTTTCCTCAAGCTCGTGCACCTGTTGATTGCTGTAACCCATCGCGGGCAGAATGTTTTTCAGGTGCGAAAACTTCTGGAAAGTTTCTTTGATGGAACCGACGGCGTAGGGGTGGCAGTCAACCGGAATGCAGCCGAGTTTTTTGGCCATTATCATTCCCGCGCCAAACGGCATTCCGCCGTGCGTGGTCGTTGGGCCGTCTTCGACTACCAAAACTTTTTTGCCTTTAAGCTGTTCGGGTTTTTCAACCGAAACCACGGACTGGGACTTGATGATTGCGGCTTTGGGGTTCACTTTTTTCGCGTTTTCTTCGACAGTCAGGACTTGTTCCAAAGAAGCGGAATCCACTTTGTTAATGATGATGATATCCGCCATGCGGAAATTGGTTTCTCCCGGATGGTACAATAATTCGTGGCCGTTTCTATGCGGGTCGGCAACCACTATCTGAAGGTTGGATTTGTAAAAGGGCATGTCGTTGTTTCCGCCGTCCCACAAAATAATGTCGGCTTCTTTTTCGGCTTCTTTGAGGATTCCGGCATAGTCGACTCCGGCGTAAATCACGAGGCCTTTTTCGACGTAGCGTTCGTATTCTTCGCGCTCTTCAATCGTGCACTTGTGCTTGTCGAAGTCTTCGTATTTGGCGAAGCGCTGGACCGCCTGTTTGGCCAAATCTCCGTAGGGCATGGGGTGTCGGATAGCCACGATTTTTTTTCCTTTTTTGGAAAAGTATTCCACGATTTTTTGCGAGACTTGGCTTTTGCCGCAACCGGTTCGGACCGCGCAAACCGAAATGACGGGCTTGGTACTTTTAATCATCGTGTCATTGGGCCCCAGCAGGGTAAAGCTTGCGCCGGCGGCTTCGACCTGTGACGCCATGTGCATGACAAATTCGTGCGAGACATCGGAATAGGCAAAGACGCATTCGTCCACTTTGAGTTTTGGAATGAGCGTGCTTAATTCTTTTTCGGAAAAAATCGGGATTCCGTCGGGATAATTCTTTCCCGATAGTTCGGAAGGGAATTTTTTGTCGTCGATTCCGGGAATCTGGGTTGCGGTAAAACCGACTACATTGTAATTGGGGTTGTTTTTGTAATAAACCAGAAAATTGTGGAAATCGCGGCCCGCAGCGCCAAGAATCAAAACGTTTCGAACTCCCATTTGAAAATCCCTCTTTGAATGCCAAAAATTGACACCAAAAAAGACTTAAAACAGCGTGATTTTGAACCAAAAAAAGGAAGGTTATTTTTTGGTTATTAGGGTTCCTTTTTTTCCTTTTAATGCATAGGGCAGTGCCGCGGGAGAAGTAATCAGCGCTTTTTTTCCGCCTTTTTTCAGGAATGCGACCGCGGCTTCGATTTTGGGTTTCATCGAGCCTTCCGCGAACTGGTTTTGCTTCAAAAAAAGTTGGGTTTGCTTTACGGATAATTTTTTCAGCGGCTGCTGGTCTTTTTTTTTGTAGTTTAAATACGCGCAGTCGACTCCGGTTAAAATGATGAGTTCGTCGGCTTTGATTTCAGTGGCAAGCACTTGCGAGGCGCGGTCTTTGTCGATGACTGCGGCGATTCCTTGGTATCCTTTTTTGGTTTGAATGACGGGTATTCCGCCGCCTCCCGCGCAAATGACGATGGTGTTTTGGCGGATGAGTTTTTGGATTGTGTCTTTTTCAATGATGCGAATCGGTTTTGGGGAAGGAACGATTCTTCGCCAGCCGCGGCCGCTGTCTTCCGTTACAAAAAACCCTTTTTTCCTTAATTGCAGGGCTTTGGCTTTCGGCAAAAACGGCCCTACGGGTTTGGAAGGTCGGCGAAAGCCGGGGTCTTTGGGATTCACCAGAACTTGGGTGACCAGGTTGGTTACAAAGCGCTTTATTTTATTTTTTTTTAACCGGTTTTCCAGTTCCTGTTCGATGAGGTAGCCGATTTCGCCTTGGGATTCGGCTACCGCGACTTCCAAAGGAACAAAATAGGCTTTGGACAAAGCGCTTTCGATTTGAATCAAAATGTTGCCGACTTGGGGGCCGTTGCCGTGGGTGATTACGATGCGGTTTTTGGTTTTGAAAAGGGGCAGCAATCGGGTGATTACTTTTTTCAGGTTTTTTGTTTGGGTGGATAGGGATGGTTTTTGGCCGGCTTTTAACAAGGCGTTTCCGCCCAGGGCAATCACGATGGTTTTGGCCATACGCTAGTTTTGAGGAAATGCTAGAATTTAATTTTGTTCCATTGGTTGGTTTTAAATGGCCAATCAAAGCGGGGATTTGGGTTGGTTTTTCAAAACAAAGCGGATAAATATAAGGTAGCCCGTAATATAAACAAAATCATGCAATTAGCCAAAAAGGGGTTTTTGAACATGGGATTATTGGATGGATTTAAAACCACGCAAAAATCGCGAAACCGCGACGCGTTGGACAGCCTGAATCAGTTAAACGTCAATGACGAAATGGAAACCGTCGGAGTGCGCAACTTCGTGATTTCCGCGGCTTTAACCCGCGACAACAACTATATGCGCATCAGCCAGGAACTTGAAAAAGGAAATATTCTGGTTTTGGATACGACCGAATTTGGCCGCCAAAAAGACGAATTGGAATCCGCGTTGCACCGCCTTAAAACGATTTTAGAGCAAAAAGGCGGGGAAATGGCCCGCGTGTCCGACAACCGGATTCTCGTCGTGCCAAGCCATTTTAAAATCGTGAAAAAAAACCTGTGACACGATTTTAAAATTCAAATTTAATTTTTTTTAAATCGTTAATTTAATTTATGCCTATTTTTGTTGCTGTTCGACTTCTTCAATCGCTTCTTTCAGGATTTCGGTTCCACGCAATGCTTCGGATTTGTTAATCGTTAACGGCGGCGCGATTCGAATCGTTGATTTTCCGCAGGGAAGCAAAAGCAATCCTTTTTCGGCGGCTTTGCACAGGATTTGTTGGCGCAAATTCTTGGCGACTTCTTTGGATTCCTTGTCTTTGACGATTTCCAGTCCAATCATCAGGCCGATTCCGCGAACATCCCCTAAAATATCGGATTTGGGCCGGAATTTTTCGAATTCACGCTTAATGATTGCGCCCATTCGCTTGGAATTTTCGCCTAGTTTTTGCTTTTTCATAAAATCCAGGGATGCGATTCCCGCGGCGCAAGCAATCAGGTTTCCGCCAAACGTGTTGGCATGAGAACCTGCCGGCCAGTCCATTACTTTGCGGTTGGCAATCGTGGCGCCTAAGGGTAGCCCGCCGCCTATTGCTTTACTCATGGACACAAGGTCTGGCGTTACCCTGAAATTTTCAATCGCCAAAAAAGTGCCGGTGCGAAAAGAACCCGATTGGACTTCATCGGCACACAATAAAACATTGTAATCGTTGCATAATTTGCGCAATTTTTTTACAAATGCTGTCGGGGGAACGATGTATCCTCCTTCTCCCGAAACAGGCTCGAACATGACACCGGCCATGTTATTTTTTTGAACGGAAAAAGCGGATTCAAGTTCCGCAAGGCAATAATCAACCGTTGATTTTTCACTTAACCCAAGGCGATACGCGTACGGGTAGGGCACGTGCTTGACGGGCAAGAAAGGTCCGAATCGTTCGCGCTGCACGGGGTTTGAATTGGTCAGGGACAAGGAACCCATAGTGCGGCCGTGAAAGGACGGTTCGAAAGCGACAAACCATTCTTTGTTCGAATGCCATTTCGCGCATTTGTAGGCGCATTCAACGGCTTCGGTGCCGGAGTTGGATAAAAACACGGTGTCCAAATGGCTCGGCAGCATGGAAACTAATTTTTCGGAGAATTGAACGGGAAGTTCGGCATAAAAATCCGTAAAACCGCAGTGAAATCCTTTTTGGAGCTGTTTTTGAACGGCTTTAATGACGACCGGATTGGAGTGGCCGATGTTCATGACGGCCACGCTTGCGCAAAAATCCAGGTATTTTTTGCCGTCCGCATCCCAAATATAGTTTCCTTTGGCGTGGTCGTAGACAAAATCGAATTCGCGGGTAAAGCTCGGGGACATGATTTTTTGGTCGCGTTTTACAATCGCCCGGCTTTTGGGACCGGGCGAAGCGCAAATAAACCGCTGTTTTGGGGGCATTGTTGGAATAGGAAAAAGGCGAATTTAAGGTTTTGCAGCTGTCCGTACTTCCGCCGCTCGCCCCACGTAATGGGGCAAGCGGGCTTCATTTCGGTTTAAATGTTTCGATTTGCGCTTTTTGCAGTTTGCCGGAATAGTCGATGTAAACGGTTTTGGTTTCGGAGAATTCGTTGATGCCTTCGATTCCGGCTTCGCGGGTTCCGTTGCCGGTTCCTTTGACTCCGCCAAAGGGCAAATGCGCTTCGGAACCAATCGTGGAAGAATTCACATACACCAAACCGCTTTCGAGTTCATGAATTGCCTTGAAGGCATACGAAATGTTTTTGGTGTAAATGCTGGAACTCAAACCGTATTTGGTTCCGTTGGCGTACCGAATGGCTTCGTCAAAATTCTTGACGGAAATTAAGGCTACGACTGGGCCAAAGATTTCTTCCTGGGCAATCGCCATTTTATGGGAAACCTGCGAAAAAACCGTGGGTTCGAAAAAATTTCCGGCGCCTGCGACTTTTTTTCCGCCGATTAATAATTTTGCTTTTTGTTTTTTTCCGAGTTCGCAATAGTACTCGATTTTTTTTATGGCGTTTGAATTAATTACGGGGCCCACATCGGTTTTTGGGAAAATGCCGTTTCCTACTTTTAATTTTTTTGTTTTGACAACAAGCATTTGCTCGAATTTTTTCAGTACTTTTTCGTGGATGATGACGCGCGAGGCGGCGGTGCAGCGCTGGCCCGTGGTGGCGAATGCGCCGAAGATTACGCCATCCACTGCAAGACTAAGGTCGGCGTCGTCCATAATTATTATTGGATTTTTCCCGCCCAATTCCAACCCGATTTTTTTGACGCCGGCATTTTTCAGTATCCATTCGCCGGTTGAATGCGAACCGGTGAACGAAATCATGCGAACGTCGGGATGCTTGACGAGCGGTTGGCCGACTTTTTCGGCAGAACCGGTCACTAAATTGATCACTCCATTTGGCAATCCTGCCTCGATTAATAATTTTATAAATTCAATGGCGCAGCGCGGCGTGTCGCTTGCGGGCTTGAACACGACGGTGTTGCCGCAGACGAGTGCGGGACAGATTTTCCACGCGGGAATGGCAATCGGAAAGTTCCACGGCGTAATAATTCCAACGACTCCAATGGGCTGGCGAATGGTCATGGCAAATTTGTCGGCCAGTTCGCTGGTGGTGGTGTGTCCGAACAGACGTCTTCCTTCGGCGGCCATGTATTCGGCGATATCGATGGCTTCCTGTACGTCGCCGCGGGCTTCGGGAAGGATTTTTCCCATTTCTTCGGTTAGGCTTTGGGCGAGTCGTTCCTTGTTTTCTTCCAATAGCCGTGCAAACCGCAATAACATTTTGCCGCGCACCGGTGCAGGGGTGTCGCGCCAAGCGGGATAGGCGCTTTTGGCGGCTTCAACGGCTTTTTGCAGGTCTTTTTCGTTTCCGTCCTGGAATTTTCCAATGGATTTTCCGGTGGCGGGGTTGAGGCTTTCAAAGGTTTTTCCCGAAGCGCTTTTGACCCATTTTCCGTTGATGAATAATTGATAAACAGACACAAAACAAACGAGGGATTCACTAAATAAAAGAATTTGGTTTTTAAAACCAATCGATTTTTAACCAAAAAGAGAGTAATTTTAGCCATTAACTTTCGGTTATTTTGAGGTGAGTTTGAATGGACGGAATCGAATTTGATGGGTATGGTCCTGAAAAAATTTTGCAGGTGTATAATCCCAAAGTGGGCATGCGGGGATTTGTTGTAATTGACAATACTGCGCTTGGTCCCGGAAAAGGCGGAATCCGGATGACTCCCTCGGTCGGTGTCGGTGAAGTGTTCAAGCTTGCGCGCACGATGACGTGGAAAAACGCGATGGCTGACCTGCCGTTTGGCGGAGCCAAAAGCGGAATCATTGCAGACCCCAAGCACATGAGCCCCGAGCACAAAAAAGAAGTTGTGGCCGCGTTTGCGGAAGCCCTCAAGCCGGTTTGCCCCGAATACTATGTCGCGGCACCGGACATTAATATGGCCGAAGAAGAAATGGCTTTGTTTGCCAAAACCAACGGAAACCTGTCCAGCACCACTGGAAAACCCGAAGAAATGGGGGGAATTCCGCACGAACTCGGGTCAACCGGATTCGGCGTTTTTCATTCAACCAAAGTCGCGGCCGAACATTTGAATCTGGACTTGACAAAAGCCAAAGTCGCGGTTGAAGGATTCGGCAACGTGGGAACGTTTTGCGTACAATTCTTGGAAAATGCTGGCGCCACCATCGTTGCCACGAGTGACTCGAAAGGAACCGTGTACAATCCCAAGGGATTATCATATGAAAAATTATTGCGCACCAAAAAAGAAGCCGGTTCGATTACGCATTACGGAGAAGGCTCGCAAGTCCTTGCCAACCACCAGATTTTGACTGTGCCGGCCGACATTTTGATTACCGCGGCCATTCCCGACCTGGTTCAGGCCAAGGATGTCGACCATATGAAGCACAAATTGATTGTGGAAGGCTCGAACATTCCGATGACCGAACAAACCGAACAGTTTTTCCACCAAAAAGGAACCCTGGTAGTTCCGGATTTTGTCGCCAATGCCGGCGGGGTCATTTCAAGCTATGTGGAATTCATCGGCGGAACCAAGGAACACATGTTCAAATTGGTAAAGCAAAAAATCGTGAAAAACACGGAAATGGTTTTGAAAGCCAGCGAAAAAAGCGGGCAAGCGCCGCGCCACGAAGCGCTTTTGATTGCCCAGCAGCGCGTGCTCAAAAAATGCAAGGTGTGCAATGTGCCCGGCCAAAAGAAAAACAGGAAAAAATAAATCCGAAAAAAAGCAAGAGTTGAACCGATGGATTGGACTGCCAAAATTTTAAAGGTTGAGGATTGCATCGGGGAAAATGGAGTGTGCGACCGTGTCATTACGCTGTCGACTCCGCAGGATTTTTCTTTCGAACCGGGGCAATATGTGATGATTGGCCATGCGTCGGTTCCCAGCACCAAAATTTTGGGGCAATTGCGCTGGGGCAGCATGAGCATTGCGTCTTCCAACCGCCAAAAAGGTTCCATTGAACTCGTGATTTCGGTCGGTTCGCCGGAAGGAATCACTTATTTTGTCGCCAATAAGCGCAAAGTCGGGGACGAATTATTGCTCAAAGGCCCGTTCGGGAGTTTTGGAATCAAGGAAGAGTACGACGAATTGGTGTTTGTCGGAAGCGGCACGGGCATTGCGCCGCTGATGAGTATAATTCGCAGCAAACTGGAATCCGGAGAAAAAAAACCAATGATATTATTTTTCGGATTCAAGACCATGAAGCAATTTTTGTACCAAGCCGAACTGGAACAGCTCCAAAAAAAGTTTTCCAACTTCAAATACTGCTACATAACCAGCCGTGAGGTTTCTCCACAGGGAAAGCAGGGCCACGTGCAGGAATTGTTCAGGGATTTTTCGTTTAACAAAGCCAAAAAACTGCAGTTTTACTTGTGCGGATTGCCCGTGGCTATTACCGATGTCCGGCACAAATTAAAAGAAATGGGTTTTGCGGATAGCCGGGTGCATTTCGAGCAGTGGTAAAAACCGCAAGCCAAAATAAGCGGATTTAATGCGGATTTTTTGGCCGAAAAATTCCAAGCCAAAATAGCCAAAAAATGGATTTGAACTACGGGTTTTAAAGCGTTTGGAAAAAGGATTAATACGTTTTAATGGTTCTTTTTAGAGTGCTGATGCGATGAGTGAAAATGCCAACCCAAATCCGTTGAATGCTTTTTTTTCCAGAATAAACTGGAAACACGTCCTGATTTTGGCGTTTATTTTTTTGCTGGCTTTTGGAATCCGCGCCTATTTGCTTCGCTACGACCTGATGTTTGAATTTGATACCTATTGGCATGCCCGAATGACCGGGTATGTCATTTCGGGGCACTTGCCCGCAATCGACCCGCTGGCGTACACTTATCTTCCCAAAGGAGCCGACATTCCGCTGCAGACCAGCCTGTTTTGGTACATTTCCGCGTTTTTTTATTTTATTGCCGCGCTTTTCACTACTGGCAGTCTGGCGTACAACAAGGAATTGCTGATTCAGGTGGTCAAATTTTTGCCCGCGTTTTACGGCGCCGTAGTTTGTCTGGGGCTTTATTTTTTGGGAAAGGAACTGTATGACAGGCGCGCGGGCTATTTGATGGCCTTTTTTGGCGCGGTTTCTTCCTCTTTTATTTACCGCAGCATGGCGGGATTTTATGAAGCCGGCACCATGGGCTATGTTTTCATGGTGTTCGGCTTTTACTTTGTTTTTCGCGCGGTCAAGCGGATGGAAAACACGAAATCCATGCTGGTTAACGGGGCGATTGGCGCGGTTATTTTGGGATTAATGTCATTGGTCTACGCCTTGTACACGATTATTCCGATTATTCTCGCGTTTTACCTGATATTTACGGTCATCGCTCTGCTCAGCCATCCGGGGCAAAAAGAAAAAGCGGTTCGCTTTGCCCAATTAATCGTTTTTATTTTCGTTCTTTTTTTTATTACCACAATGGCGGGACCCAATCAGGACTGGATTGTGGATTCGTTTGGAAACGTTACCGGCGCCTTGAACCGCATCAGCTTTTTGCCGTCCTTGCCGGTTTTAATCGGAATCGCAGTGCTGATTGGCCTTGCGGTTTTTTTGGTTTACAAAAACAGGATGTCCCAAAAAACGGATGCTGAAAAAAGCCAGGTTGCCGAAAGCTTTTTGAAAGCGTTAAAATGGGGAAAACTCGCCTTGCTTATTTTGATATTGATTATTACCGCAATAGCCATGGTGGCGCCCAAAGAGCGTACGGGGCTCAGCGCAATCAGCGTTGGCGAAGAAAGTCCGGGCAACCAGTATTTTTCCCACAAATTCGGCGCCTTGATTTTTTTGGCTGTGCTTTCTCTCCTATTGATCCCCATTGGCGATTATATGAAAAAAGAAGCCGATTTGGCCAGCATGCTGTTTTTTCCGTTTATTTTGATTTCGCTTTATCTGACATGGGATCGCCTGCATTATACCTATAACTTCGGGGTGCCGCTGGCCATCGCATCCGGCTATGTGATTTATCAAACCATCCGGTTTTTCCAAAAATTAGGAAAATACGAAAAAGCCATTGCCGGAATCGCGGTCGTGTTTTTTTTGTTTGCGGGAGTTGCCCATGCCACCTTGTTCACGCAGCAAAACATTCCGACCATCGAACAGGACAGTGGATGGAAAGAAGGCCTTGCCTGGCTTAAGGACAATACGCCGCCAAACGCCAACATGTTTAATTGGTGGGACGAGGGGCACTGGATTACGTTTCTTGGCGAGCGAACGGTCATTACCGACAACCGGAACTTTGACCAGCATTCCAATTCCGATGTCGGAAAATTCGTTTTAACCCCCGACCTGAACGAAGCCATCCGGATTCTGAAAAAATATAATTCGGATTACCTTTTGCTCGGAGCCGACCTTTTTTCAAGGCGAAACTCGATGATTATGTATGCCTATTATTCGGAGGATCCCAGCAAGGTCAATGCAAACGACCCGCACTTGGACAATATTGAAAGCTTTGGGCTTCCCTGCAACCCGAGCGTTGAAAGCGGCCAGACTTTTTTCCTGTGCGGTTCCGGAAAGATTCCGGGGGACCAATTCAGCCAAATTCCGACCGTTTGGACCAGCCAGCCCAGCGCGATGGAAAACGACCGGGACGCAGTTTTTTATTATCGGACCAAAGACAATGCGCGGGTTTACAAAATGTCGTTAAAGCAGAATAACACGATTTTTGCGAAGCTGTGGTTTGGCGCAGCCGAAGTCAGTTCCATTTTTGAAGAAGTGTTTCCCGATACTTTGCCCCAGTATAAAAACAAGGAACTCAAAATTTTCAAGATTCATAAGGAAAATTTTCCCGCTTCATGAAGGAAAAATATGAAACTTTGGCTTGCTTTGGGAGTGCTCTTTTGGCTTGCCGTCAGCATCGGCCTGGCTCACTTTAATGTCATAGCGTCCGACACCGCGGTCGCTGTTTTCGGTTTGGGCGCAGCTTTTTTCGGGACCCTGAACGTGATGCCGTTTATTATTCACCGGATGAAAATCCAAAAAATTGCCGGAAAGGACATGAACAAATTAAACAAACCCTTGGTGCCCGAAATGGGGGGAACGGGAATTTTGTTCGGTTTTTCGCTTGGAATCTTGCTCGTTGTGTTTTTGTTTTCGTTTGGCCGGCGGTTTATCCCTTTTTCGGTCAACTTGGGAATTTTGTTCGCGGGATTTGCAACGATTCTGTTAATGGGGTTTTTAGGCGTGTTTGACGATTTAATCGGCTGGAAAAAAGGAATCCGCCAATACCAGCACGCGTTGGTTCCCTTGTTTGCGGCATTGCCGTTGGTTGCGATTCGTGCAGGGGTCACTACCTTGGCTTTGCCTATCTTTGGACTGGTGGATTTTGGAATTTTTTATGCGGTTATTTTGATTCCCATCGGCGTTACCGGCGCGGCCAATGCCATGAACATGCTGGCGGGATTAAACGGTTTGGAAGCGGGACTGGGCGCGATTATTACCGCTACCTTGCTTTTGCTTAGCATTCTGGAAAACCAATGGGAAGCCGCCATTATTATGGCCGCTTTGCTGGGCGCATTGCTGGCTTTTTTAAAATTCAACTGGTTTCCCGCCAAAATTTTTCCGGGAGATGCGACTACATTAATGGTCGGCGCCGGAGTTGCCACGGCAGCCATTATCGGCAATATGGAACGGCTGGGCCTTTTGCTCTTGGCATTATTCTTTGTCGAACTTTTGTTTAAGGCGCGTAACCGCTTTCAGTCCGAATCGTTTGGAGTACCGCAAAAAGACGGAACCTTAAAAGCGCCCGAAAAAACAAGTTCTTTGACCCACTGGGTCATGAAGCGCGGCCGCTTTACCGAAAAACAAGTCGTTTTGATTTTGCTCGGAATGCAGGCGCTGGTCAGCCTTTTGGTGCTGGCGTACTGGTACCTGAACCGAATCGAATTTTTTATGCACGGCTGGTCATGGTTAGCGTAAAAGAACCAAAGCTTTTTTCTGACCCACAATCTTTATTAAGACGCAAAAAGGGTTCTTAGTATGAAACGAATCAAAATAGCCCTTGCATGCAGCGCCGGGGGCCATCTGGCCGAGCTGAGTCAGCTTGCACAGTTTTATGAAAAATGGGACCATTTTTTTGTGACGTTTAAGCGCCCCGATTCCGAGGAGTTCGCCAAAAACCACGTTGTTTTTTTCGTGGAACGGCCCGGCCGCAACCCGGTAAAAACGGTTCAAAATCTTTGGCAGGCGTGGAAAATTTTGCGGGACCAAAATCCCGATTTGATTTTATCGACCGGAGCGGACGCTGCCGTTCCTTTGCTGGTGCTTGGAAAACTATTGGGGAAAAAAGTTGTTTTTGTCGAAAGTTTTTGCCGGACAAAGCAGCCGTCGGTCAGCGGCCGAATCGCGTATCGTTTTTCGGACCTGTTCATTTACCAGTGGGAAGAACTGGGGCGGTTTTTTCCGAAGGGAAAATTGGGGGGTTCGATTTTTTGAAACCGCGGCCGTCAGTGTTTGTCAGCGTGGGCACCGACCCGCAGCCGTTTGACAGGCTGCTAAAAGAAGTCGACCGCTTGGCGGCTGAAAAAGTCCTGGACGGCCCTGTTTTTTGCCAGACGGGTTATTCGACTTACAAGCCGAAAAACTGCGAATTTGCAGAATTTTTGAATCCCTTGGAGTTTGAAAAAAAAATCATGGAAGCCGGCCTTTTGATTTTGCATGGCGGCGCGGGCGGAATCGGAATCGGGCTTCAGCACCATAAAACCTGCATTGTCATGCCGCGTTTGTTCAGATTCGGCGAGCATGCCAATGACCACCAGTTGGAACTGGTCGAAAAGCTGAGCCAAAAGGGATTTGTATTGGCCGCGGAAAACGAGGCCGAATTAAAAAGCATGGTTTTAAAGGCAAAAAAGTGGAAGCCAACGGGGTTTGACGGCGGAAAGCGAATCGTCGCTTTGCTGAATGAATTTGTCGCCAAAAATTTCGATTAAGAATGTATTGGCTTTGCAGGGCCAAAAGCACGATTTTAGTAAAGAATGGGGTTTTATTTCAAGCGGAAAAATTGTCTCGGGGAAAAACGTATGGATCGCGTGGAATTTGTATTGCAAAACCTGCGGGGAAAAATTTTGGACGTGGGATTTGCGGCGTGCTCCCTGCACGGGAAAATAAAAAAAAAGTTTCCAAGGAAAAATATTTTCGGAGTCGACAGCGAACCCGTTCCCAAAAATGCCAATTACAAGCGCGGAAGCGCGGAAAAAATCCCGTTTGAAGACAAACAATTTGATTCCATCATGGCCGGCGAATTAATCGAGCACCTGCACCGGCCCGAATTGTTTGTTCAGGAAGCGCACCGGTTGCTTAAAAAAAACGGAATCATGATTATTACGACTCCGAACCGCAAGAGCCTGATTAACCGGTTAACCCGCACGTACCATGCCTCTTTGCATTTTTCATTGTTCAGCATTCCCGAATTGACCGCGGTATTGGAAAAAAACGGTTTTGCCGTGGAAAAGCTGTTTTGCCTGCCGTACAACGAGGAAAGCAGCCCCGGTTCGCGGCACAAGCGGTTTTATGCGGTTCGAAAAGCGGTTCATTTTTTGGTTCCGATAGATTCTTTTCGCGAAGAAATCGTTTTGCTGGCGCGGAAAAAATAGGGTTGGTGTGGTATGGTCAAAGCAAGCATTGTCATTCCGGCGTTTAACGCCCAAAAAACGATTGCCGACTGCCTAAACGGCCTGCAAAAGCAGTCAATTCCCCTTAATGAGTTTGAGGTTTTGGTTGTGGATGACGGCTCGACGGACCGAACCGCAGAAATCGTCCTATTGTACCCCTTTGCCCAGTTGTCCAGGCAAAAAAACGCGGGTCCCGCGGTTGCGCGAAACCGGGGCGCAAAAAAAGCCGCGGCCGACATCGTGGTTTTTCTGGATTCCGACTGCGTTCCGAGAAAAAACTGGCTAAGCGAGATGTTAAAACCGTTCAAGGACCCCCGTGTGACCGGTGTCCAAGGAAAGTATGAAAACCCTTCGCCTGAATGGATGACGCGTTTTGTGCAGTTTGAAATCGAGGAGCGATACGAACGCATGAAAAAAAGCATGCAAAAAAACGGTTCGATTGATTTTGTGGGCAGTTACTCGGCTGCTTATCGAAAAAAAGTATTCCTAGAAAATAACGGCTTTGACGAGGGGTTTCGTGCGGCGTCTGGCGAAGACCCGGATTTGAGTTTTCGACTGGCACGAAAGGGACACAGGCTGGTTTTTGCGGAAGACGCCATAGTTGCGCATTTTCACCCCGCAAGCCTTGTCAAATACTGGCGCACCAAGTTTTACCGCGCATACTGGCGCGTACGGCTCTATCAGCGCAATCCTGAAAAGGTGAAAAACGATTCTTACACAAATCCGATAATAAAGATTCAGATGGCGTTTGCGGCTTTTGCAATCGCGTTTTTAATTTTGGGGTTAGTCCAGCATCTTTTTGGAACATATTCTCTTTTTGGATTTCTGTTTAATTTTCCCAGTTTCTTCTTGTCCTTGTGTACTTTAGGAATCCTATTTTTAGCCTCTATTCCAACAGCTTTTTTTATTTTTAAAAAAGACTGGATAATAGGAATTATGGCAATTTTCATTTTCACCGTGAACGCCTTTGTTTTTGTTATTGGATACGCATATGGAGTACTGAAATTGGGAGCTAAAAAATGAAAGTCCTGCACGTGACCAACCAGTTCTGGCCCAATATCGGGGGAATCGAAAAGTTTACCATGGACCTGTGCCTAAAAACGCGGCCGCTCGGAGTCGAGTCGCGTGTTCTTTGCTTAAACAAGGGAAAAAACGACCGAAGTTCGCTTCCAAAAACCGCGGAAATCAACGGCATTAAAATACGCCGCATGCCTTTTCTCAATTTGCATTATTACAAGCCCGCGATTCTGCCCATAAAAGAACTGGCTTGGGCGGACGTGATTCACGTGCACGGCGTCAGCGCCCTAAGCGATTATCTGGTGCTGACCAAGGGCAGCCACAAAAAGCCGATTGTTTTGAACACGCACGGCGGGCTTTTTCACACCCAATCGCTTTCGGGAGTCAAAAAAATGTATTTTTTCGGCGGGCAAAAACTCATGCTTAAAGGCGTCGATTTGGTGGTGGCGGACAGCCCGCACGATTTCGAGCTGTTCAAACCCATTGCACCACGCATGGAATTGATTGAAAACGGCGTAGACTTTTCCGCATTGTCCAAAAAAACCAAAAAAAAACAAGGGGTTTTTTTGTACGTGGGCCGCCTGTCCAAAAATAAGCGCTTGGACTTATTGTTAAAGACTTTTGGCGAACTCAAAAAGCAGGGACGCGATTTCGAGCTTCGCCTGGCAGGGCCCGACTGGGAACACTTAGCCGAAGAGCTGAAACGGCTGGCCAAAGAGCTGAAAATCGAAAAACAGGTCGTTTTTTTAGGGGAGGTTTCCGACCAGCAATTGGCCGCCGAGTATTTATCCGCCCAGTTTTTTGTTTCCGCATCGCGCTATGAAGCATTCGGGATTTCAACGATTGAAGCCATGGCCGCTGGATGCGTTCCGATTGTAAGCGACATTCCGTCGTTCCGGCACTTTATTAACGACGGGAAAGACGGCTATCTGGCCGATTTTTCGGACCCCGAAAAAACCGCGGGTCTTATTGCCAAAGTTACGGGGAAAAAATCGGGCGTTTCAAAAAAGGCCCGCCAATCGGCCCTGCGGTTTTCATGGGAAAAAAAAGCGAAGGAATGGCTAAACGCGTATCGGCGGCTGGTAAAAGAAGCGGAGAAAAAAAATGGCCGAAAAGTTTAACCCGGGATTTTTTTTAAGAAGCGTATTGTTTTCGTACGTTAACCGCATCGTTTTACTGGTGCTGGGCTTGGCGTACGTTTTGCTCGTGGCCAACACTCTGGGGCCCAAGCTGTTTGGGGTTTACTCGTACGTGCTTGATTTTTTCGGAACCGTCCTTTTGGTGCTGGGCATGGAAACGTTTTCGGATGTCCTGCGCGTTTTTTTGCCCAAGAACCGTTCGGCCGAATTCGTCAAAAAAATCGCGTTCATGCAGACCGGGGTGGCACTGGTAATTGCGGCCGTTGTTTTTTGGCAGGGCTCTTTTTTGTCGGATTTTTTGGCGGCCGGAAGCGGGATTCCGTTCGAATGGGTGGCCGTTGTCGTTTTGGGAATTCCGGTCTCATCGCTGGTGTACTCGGTAGCCGTCGGAAACCGGCAGTTTGGAAAGCTCATCATGCTGTCCATTGTCGAAAACGCATCCAACGTTATTTTAGCGTTGGTATTGATGCAGCTGATGCCGGATGCGCTGCTTGCGGTGTTTATGGCCCGCGCGGTTTCCCTGGGCTTATTGGGCCTTGCGGGAGCGTGGCTTTTGACCGGATCACTGACGGAAGCGCCACCGAGCGGAACGATAGTGGCAAAGTACGGCTTTCAATCGTGGCAGACAACCCTGTTCAAAAAAATCGGGGACCAAGCCATCCTGATTTACGTCGGAATTTTTGTTTCCGCCGCGGCATTGGGTTTTTTTTATTTGCTGAAAAAAATAAGCCTGTACATTATCGAAATCCCGATAAATGCCGCCAATGAGGCGCTTTTGCCTTTTGCCACGGGTTCGGGAGACTTGTCGTTTACGGAAAAGCTCGTGTCCAAAAATGTGAAATTTTACCTGGTTTTTTCGGTTTTAATGGCGCTGGTTTTGTTGCTGGTGACGCCTATTTTGGTCGCGATTTTGTTTCCTTCGTATTCGGGCGGGATTTTTTTGGTTCCGCTCTTCGCGTTGTATTACGCGCTGTCGTTTGATTATCCGCTGGGAACTTTTTTCCGCGCGGTGAACAAGCCGAAAATTCAGACCGTGGCGTTTTTTTATTCCGCCATTGCCAGCATTACCGTCGGATACCTGCTGATTTCGCGCTTTTTGGCGGAAGGCCTGTTGTTGACCATGATTTTTTCGCGCGTTTTAAATATTGCCGTTTCGGTTGCGTTTATCCGCAAAAGCGGTTACAAAATCGAGTTTATTCCGAGAAAAGGGGATTTGGTTTTTTTTTGGGAATTGGGGATTTCAACAGTCAAAAAAGGAATCCAAAAAATCCGCTGACCGAATACTTTTCTTGCAAAGCGGCGGCTTTTGACTAAACAGCGGATTTAATCCGGTTTTTGAGTTCAATGGCGCCGTTAAAAACGCTTTTTGGAATCAGGTTGGCTTTGTAAAGCGTTCCCACAAGTTTTCCGGCGGTTCCGTAATTGCGCAATAGCCGGTGAATATGATATTTTTTTCGGACTTCGTCCTGAATGCGCGGAATTTTTTTTTCTATGTAACGCCGCTGCTCGGGGGAAATATTGGGTGTCCGGATAATGATGCGTTCGGCTTTGGTGTTGAATTCGTTGAGGTATTGCTCGGGCTGTATCAAAAAAAGGTCGCGTTCCTTGGCCTGAGCATAACCTTCTGTCCCGCTATAGGGGACATAGTTGTTAAAGCTGGCCCAGCGGACGGGGTGGCGCAACGCAAAGTCGAAGGTATCTTCCACGTCCTGAAATGTCTGGTCGGGAAAGCCCAGCATCATATTGAGATGCACATCGAATCCGGCATCGATGGCCGCCTTAATCGCGGCGTCAATCGTCTGCATGGTTTCTCCTTTTTTGATTAACTTAAGCATGCGTTCGTTGCCGACCTCGACGCCAAACGCAATGGACTCAAATCCGGCCGAGCGCATGCGCTTGAGCAGGGCAGGGGAAACGCGGTCGCAGCGCACCCCTTGCGGAATGTTGAATACCATTCCTTTCAGGTTGTTTTGGGCAATCAAATCGCATATTTTGACGACCCGTTCCTGATTAAGCGTGAAATTATCGTCCAAAAACTCGATGCGGCGGTATCCTTTTTCGTACCAGTATTTGATTTCTTCAAGGACGCTTTCAGGGGAGCGAAAACGCCACCAGTTCCCGCTGACCACTGAAACCGCGCAAAAGGTGCAGTGTTCAGGGCATCCTCTGGAAGTCAAAACTACCATTGCGGGATACCAGTATTTTTTCAGCTCGAATTTTTCATAGCGCGGCCAGGGAATGGATTCGATGTCGCGCCGAAACGGACGGTCCCCCGTAAAAATAATCTTGCCTTTTTCGCGGTAAAGCAGGCCTTTGATTTCGGAAAATGGCTTTCCCCGACAGAGTTCCAATAGGGAATCTTCGCCTTCCCTTACTATTCCAAAATCGATGGCGGAGCAGTCTTCCAAAACTTTTTCTTTTTCTGTCGAAATATGGGCCGCTCCGACGGCAATCGGTATTTTGGGAAAGGCGGACTTTATTTTTTGGATAAGGGCATAACTGTCTTTATAGCGGTAGCTTTTTGTGGCAATGCCGAGCAAATCGGGCTTAAACGAATCGATTTTTTTAACCAGGTCGTCGAACGAATAGCCCAGATTCAAATCAAGCGTGTCGTATTCAACTCCGTTTGCGGACAAATATTCGCCAAGATAGCCGAGCGCCAGATCCGGAACATCGCCCGGTTTGTACGTGCTATTGTAATACGCAACCGGAACCAGCAGCACCCGTTTAAAACGCATACAAGAGCTATATTGGCATTTTTTTAAAAGCTTTCCTTTGAAAAAAGCCGCTTTGGAAAAATCCGTCAAAGCCGATTGCACCAAAAAAATATTCAGCCTATTCGCCGTGAATTAATCGGGTTCAACCGGCGATAAACATTAAAGGAGAAAGCCGCTTAACTGGAAACGAATAAGCAAAGGAAAAAGTAAGGTGCAGAAAAACCATATGAGCGCAATAAAATTGGCAATCGGAAAAAACCTGTCCTGGCTTTCGACCATGAAAACTCCATTTGGATATGCGGGGCCCGTCGTGCATTATTGGAGTAATTCGCTGGATTATATCGGTCCCGGAACGGACTGGCGATACGAAGGGCTTATTTCCGCTTTCTTGATTCTGCATGAAAAAACCGGCGAGAAGCGGTTTTTGGATTCCGCAATAAAAGCGGGAGAATTCATCCTGGCCAATCGCCGCCGCAACGGCGGGTTTTTTTTCTCGAGTTTTGAAGCGAACCCTTCGTTTGAAGGCATCGGAACCCCGCACCAAAGCGCGGTGGTCCTCGCGTTGATCCGGCTTGCCGACAGGCTCAAATCGCTTGGGCTTGAATACAAAAAATTTTCGGCTGCCGCCCTGGAAAACCTGGAAAAAATACATATGGAAAAACTCTGGAGCAAAGAACAGCAAACATTTTTTCAGTATGGGAAAAGCAGGGCCGCCGGCCGGTCCAACGCGTTTGTTCCCAATAAAATTGCAACCGCGTGCCAGGCCTTTTTCGCCATGTATCGGCACACCAAACAGAAAAGATTTTTGGATATCGGATTGACCGCGCTTGCATATGTTCCCTCAATGCAGTGCACGGATAACTCGGAGTGGTTTGGCGGCATTTTTCAGTCCGACGACCAAAACAAGGTTTTTTCGTATTATACGGCGCGCTGCATTCCGGCACTCGCGGAGGGATACGAACTGAGCCAACAAGAAATGTTTCGCCGAACCATTGAAAACGCGCTGGTATTTTTGGGTTCCATGCAAAATCCGGACGGCAGCCACAACGCGGGATTCATGCGATTCGGTTCCGTTTACCAAAAGACGACCCTGCCGCATTTTGCGGCCGGAGCGGGGGATATCGGCCTTGCATTGGAAATCGGAAAGCCGTTTGGAAAGGCCGACAGCCGCGGCGTACTGGAATGGGTGATGCAAAACGCGGGAAAGAGCGGGGGATTTTTTTCAGCGCGCGGACTGGAATACAAAAACCGGCCGGATGCGCCCAAAAAAGCGGAATATTCCTGGCAGGACGCGTTGCCGGTCGTCGGATGGAACGATAAAGCGCTTCATTTTTTATCGTCGGTCTGCAGGAATGTTCAGGATATCCCAAAAATCGAGTTTGAAGAGAGTCAAAAGCAATGCTCGAATGGAACGCTTATAGAAACGCGAAAGTTGCTTGCGGTGGAAGGCGCGGAAAAAAACTGGCGCTTTGAAAAACAAAAAAATTTTTCCAATGATCCCGCGGCATTAAAAAATCTTTTCTGCCGCATTGGCTTATTGGACACTCCGCCGACGGATTGGGTGGCCAGAGCCGGCTTGCGGATTTTAAGGGATTCAAATGGACGTTTGTAAGAAGGGAAAAAAATGAAAACGCTTTTATTATTTCCATATGCGCCGCCCGAACGCGGGTCCCCGGTCATGCGGGTGGAATCCATTCGGGATTTTTTTGAGGAAAAAGGCGGGCAAGTACGCATCGCAAGCCCCGTTCGCAATGCCGCATCGGTTCCCGGAGTGATACGGTACAACGGAATTCTGGAATTGCTTTGGATTATTTGGAAAGAAAATCCGGATGTTTTAATCGGTTCCTCGCCGCCCATGACGCATTCCGCCATCGGCATGACATTTGCCAAACTACTCGGAAAACGGGTGTTTGTAGATGTGCGCGACCCCTGGATGTATGCCGCAATCGGACTGAATATTTACAAAAAAAACGAGTGGAAAGCGCTGTTGTACCGCTGGCTTGAAAAAACCGGTTATGCCTTATCGGAAAAGGTTTTTTCCGTGAGTTCGGACGTTGGGGAGTATATTATGCAAGATGGAGTGAAAGCGGACCGAATTGTAATCGCGCCCAACGGAACGCTTCCAAAAGTGTTCAGGTTGAATCCCGCGGCAAGGGAAAAGATTCGAAAAAAGCTTGGAATCAAAAAAGACCAGCCGACGGTACTGTATGCGGGCGACAGCAACGGACTGGGACTGGAATCGTTATGGCCGCAGCTATTGGCTGCCATTCGGCGCAACAAGGGTTTTTTGGTCCTGCTGGTTCCGGTTCGCGAATCGGATTCTGACGCAAAAAAAATGGAAGCTGAATGCAAAAAAATATTAAAAGAAAATGTGGCGATTGTGGATGTTCCCCCGCTGGAACTAAAAGAAGTGGCGGAGTACTTTGCGGCCTGCGATATCGGAATCGCCGTGAATCCGCCGGTGCTAGATTACTGCATCCCCGCCAAAGTGTATGATTATGCCGGAGCCGGACTGTACACGGTGGGATTCGGAACCAAAGGCCGCGGACTTGAAAACCTGCTGGACAAAAACGACATGGGTTCTTTTGCGTTTGACCAAAAAAGCTTTGAAACCGCATTGGAAAAAGCGCTGAAGCGCATACAAACCGAATCCGGAATTAAAAAACGGCTGAATGCGCTGGCGGTTTCGCGTTTCGACCGTGCCAGAACATCCGAAATTATCTGGAAAGAAGTCGCGAAAAAATAGGACAAACCGCCCATTTGGAAGTCGCTTAACTGCGCTTGTTTTTGTCGTCGAGGCTTTTTTGTACAACCGCATTAAAACGTTTTGAAAAACCCGAAAGCCCGAATTCTTTTTCAAGCGATTCGTTGAATTCGAATTTGCCAAAAAGCGCTTTGGATAGGCCGCTTTGGAATGAATCGACCGAAAAATCGGGAACTTTAATGCAGGCCGGATGCCCAAGCTCTCTTGCAACGCCAAAATCCGTGGTGACGACGGGGCGGTTGCAGGCCAGCGCTTCAAGGGTAACGAACCCGAATCCTTCAAAGCGCGAGGGAAACAGCACCGCATCGCAGGCCGCATAATATTGGGCGACTGTTTTGGAGTCAAACGGACCGCGGCAATCGATGCAGTCGGATTGGGCTTTCGGAAAGGTAACCGAAACAAAGTGCCAGTCCGGATTCTGCTTGGCGAGTTTTTCTGCGACGTCGAATCCTTTGCTGTAATCCGGCCGCCCCACAAAAAGAACGATTTTTTTGTCCAGCGGCAAGCCGGTTTGTTGCCGGCTTTTTTTTTGGTCTGCGGGCTTGAAAACCGAAAAATCAACGGCAAATGGCACGTGAACCGAATCCAGGCCGTAATCTTTTTTCAGGAGTTTTCTTGTGAATTCGGAATTGGAAACGATTAGGTCCGCATTTTGCAGGCTTTTTTTTTCAAACCACGCATAGGCCAGCTGGATGCGCAGGCGGTCCAGGCCCCAAACCATCGCGTTTTTGGCAAAGGAAACATTGGTGCCGTGGCAAATCCCGACTTTTAGGTAGGAAGTTTTGGCGGGCAGGGCCCAGCCGTACGAAGCGTTAAAAAAAACCACGTCGGGGTCGTATTGGTCCAGGTGCTTTGCCAGGTAATCGGCAACTGCCTTGGCTTTGGAAGGCTCTTTTAGAATCGGCAGAGCGGCTTGGCCGGTTTCCTCAAACGAAATAATGCGAAGGTTCGGAAAAATTTTTTTCAGGGATTCGGAAAACTGTTCGACTCCGGCGGGAACCTTGGAAAACGAGTTTCCGGTTAAAAGCACCGCTTTCATTTCGAATCCTTCCGGTACTCGAAAATCTTGAGGAAGTGCGGATTTTCGGTTTCAAAGATCAAATTGAGGCGGTCCTTGTTTTGCAGGATAAACGGGTCAATGGCCGCGCGTTCCTTGTCGATTACGCCTTGGCGAATCGCGCTGTCCGACTGGTTGGAATGCAAGAGCTTCATGACATAAACTGGGCGGTCGGATTCGTCCGCCACGGCCTTTGGATTGCTCCAATTCGAATCGACTTTATAGTATTGGCGGTTGCTAAAAACGCCTTTTAAAAAATAAATGCAGTCGTCGGACGAACCGATGACCAGCGCGTTTTCCGGAGTATTGGCAAACAATTGTTCGCGCACAGTTGCACGTTTTTGCAGCAGGTCCTGATGGGCAAACGACAGCGCTACGGTTGCCAAAAGCAAAACGATTCCGGCAATCCAAAAAAGGCGGGTGATGAACGCCTCGCGGTTCTTGATTTTTTCAGTCAGGCGGTTCAAATAGTCTCCCACCAAAACCGCGTACGGAACAAGCAAAAGTCCGGCGATTGGAATCAAATAGCGCATCCTTCCGGTAAACGTCAAAGGCGAAAAGAATTCAAAGACCGCGATATTGCTGTTTCGGCTGACCAAGTACAAAACAATGAGCGCGGAAAAAAATACTTCAATCCCGAATTTTTTTCTGTTGATAAGCGGCGCCGCCAGCATCAAAGGATACGCCAAAAGCAGGATGAGTGCAAGCAAAGGAAGATTGGACAGAATCGCTGGATTTTGGTTTGCGACAAAATGAATCGCGTCATATCCGTAGGGGGTATTCAGCGGACCGCCGTAGAGCGCGGCATTGGCGGCTAAAATAAGTATTCCGACAATTCCGGCGCCTAAAAGCGTCCAAATCAATCGCAAACGGTTCCTGAACAGCGAAACAACCGCAAAACCCGCAAATAAAAACGCGGCATCGTACCGGACCGCAGTTGCAAGGCCGAAAAAAATGCCGCAAAGCAGTCCGTCTTTTTTGGTGTTTCCCAAATAAAAAAACAGTCCCGCCAAAGTGCCGGTCAGCACCAATAATTCCGGATACAAGGTGCGGCTGCTCCAAACAAACGCGGGAAAAAAAAGATACAGGATGGCAAGAGCCGGGTCGGTTTTAAGGCGTTTTAAAATCAGGGCAAAAATGCCGAAATTCAGCAGGTGAACCAAAAGTCCCGCCAAAAAAAGTCCCGCAAGACCCAAAGGCAAAAACGGAATCAAAAAAAGCGATTTTCCAAGGGGATAGGTGGAACGGTACGAGCCGTTTTGGACGGTTCCTCCGCAATAATCCAAAGGATTGGCGTCGAACAGTTTTCCCTGGGACAATAACATCGCGTTTTTGGCGTATTCGTGCTCGTCGATTGCGGTATACATGGGGGGAAAAAAGAGCAGGTACAGGGCCGAAAAGGCTAAAGCGGCCAAAATCAGTCCTCGGTTTCGGGAAAAAAAATCCCGGGAAAAAACAGGTTTCATCAGACTCCTCGACCAGAAGAAATCGGCTTTAAAGCATAAAAAGATATTGGAACAGCAGACACCAAATCCTTTTGCAAATATTTTTGAATGCAACAATCCGCATTAAAACACTTTACAAACAACCTCGATGTTACGATGCCGGAACGCAAAATTAATGTTGCCGTCGTGACCCCGCGACATGTCCAATGCGGAATCGCGGATTATGCAAAAGCACTCGTTGAGGAACTGGAAAAAGACCCGCGCATTTTAGTCCGCGTAATCGAAAACAAGAACATCAACAGCCCGTTTTATTTTTTCAGCCTTGGAAAAACGGCCGCGGAAAAAGGCGACGTTATCCACGTGCATTTCGAATACGGCTTGTTCGGCCGATTTTTCATCCAGGGGGTATTAGCGCCGTTTTTTTACTGGGGGACAGGCCAAAAACCGGTCATTACAACGATGCACGAAGTCATCACGTATTCCTCCTTCAAAATGAAAGTCATCGGCGCGGCGCGTTCAATGGTTGATTCGGTCATAATCAGTCATTCGGAAAAAATCATCGTCACGACCGAAGAAGCGGAAAAAATTCTGGTCCGCCGTTTCCCTCGAAAAAAACCGGTGCTCATCCCGCTCGGATTTTACCAGCGGATAAAAACCGTTTCTTCTTTTGCGGCCAAAGAACGCCTCGGACTAGCGGGAAAAAAAATACTGACCTTGTTCGGATTCGTGACGCGGCACAAAAACTACGAATCGGTCCTGCGGGCCTTGCACGAACTGGGCGATGAATACCACGTCGTTATAATCGGCGAACCCAAGGATGCCAAATACCTGGAGAAACTCAGGCAATTGGCGACTGATGAAAAGCTGTCAAAGCAGGTGGTATTTGCGGGATACGTTTCTTTGGACGGCCTTAACCGGTATTTTTCGGCCACGGACCTTTTTTTGTTTCCCTATCGCAATGTCACCGGCTCCGCGGCGTTGTCGTTTGCGTTGAATGCCCAAAAGCCGATTTTGTGCACCAATCTTCCCGAATTCAAAAAATTCGAGCACCAAGGCATCTTGAAAACCTATGCAAGCGAAAAAGAACTAGCTGATAAAATCCGCTCCACCATAAAGTGGGAACCAAAAGGGCTTCGCGAGTATAGGACAAAAAACGGCATCGAATTTTTTGCAAAGGAACACGCTGAACTTTATCTTCGCTGCACAAGCGGCACGAAATCCCAGGAACTCGATACGAAACGCGGCCGAAATAAAAAATAAGGACCCAAAAAATAGGTTGGTCCTTTGGTTTGGGGTCAATTCCGGATGATAACCTTATGCAGCAGCCATTTGACTTTCGCATTCTGGTTTAAGAATTTTTTAAAACTGACCAGAAAAAAGATTTCCAGGTCAAGGCTGAAAAAATTGTGCTTAAAGCGCTGTTTTAGCCATTCGCCGAGCAGTTTTCGCAAAAACGGGTAATGCGGCGCGTGTTTTTGCCGGGTATAGCTGAAATACAGACTGGCCATGTTTTGCAGGCGGATGACTCGGCCCGGATTTTTCAGCCAGGGCAGGCTTTTTTCCGATATAAACGTGCTGCTGTCAAGGCTGCTTTTGGCCCACTCAAAAAGCGATTGCGGCTCGTGAAAGCCGCTTTTTTTGCATTCCTGGTAAAGCGGGGTTCCCGGATACGGGCGAAACAGGCCCGGCCCGAGCAAAACGGATTCGGGATAGATTCCGGCAAGCTGGTCCATCAATTGCAGGGTTTGGACCATGTCTTTTTCGGTTTCGCCGGGAATTCCGATCATGAAAAAACAAATCGGGATTATCTGGAATTTTTTGCAGCGATGAACGGCTTTGATGCTCATGTCGACCGTAATTCCCTTGTTCAGGATTTTTAATACGCGGTCGGAGCCGGATTCGATTCCGATGCGAAGCGATGTCAATCCGCTTTTTACGTATCGCTGCAGGTGCTGGTCGGTCAAAAAATTCGGCCGCACCAAATTGTCGGCGCGGATATCGGCTTCCCAGGTCAGCTTGAATTTTTTCGCTTTCAAATTGTCCACGATGGCGTCAACGCGCTCCAGGTTTCCGAAGAAAAAATCGTCCACGAACCAGATGTGGTCGATGTTGTGTTTGGAAACCAATTCGTTGATGGCCGCGTTTACCTTTTCGGCGCTTAGCGGCCGCCATCGCTTGAACGCAAACATAGTGTTGGTGCAAAAGCTGCAGGCATACGGACAGCCGCGGCTTGAGGAAATATCGAGCACGATTGCTTTTCGCTCTTTTTTGGTTTTTTCGTCATACAACGGGCGCACCAGGTATTTTTCCAAATCCAAAAGCGAATAATCGGGCTTGGCCATGTCTTTTTCTTCGACCGGGGCGGATAGCCCGCCGTTGACAATGCCGGATTTTTTTTTGTACAATAGGCCCGGCGTTTTTTTCAGGCTTTTTTTCGACTGCAAAAATCCCAAAAGGCTGGCCATGGCCAGTTCGCCTTCTCCGGCAATGACAAAATCGATGTTCGGGTCTTTTAGGGTCTGTTCGGGAAACAAGGTGGGGTGCATTCCGCCCCAAACGATTTTCTTTTGTGGAAATCGTTTTCTCAGTTTTTTGGTCCACAAATAGGCATGTTTGAGGTCGGGGGTCATGACGGAAAAGGCAATCAGCCGGGCATCCTTACATTCCCTGCACAGACGCAAAAAGCCTTCCTTTTTGGGGTATACGCGGCAATCGAACAATTTGACGTTATACCCTTTTTCTTTTAAGTAACTGCCCAAAGCAAGTGTTCCGATTGGAACACACTTATAGTCGGCCAGTACTTCGAAATCGGCGCCGGGAAAATCCGGCATGACGGAAGGCGTGATAAGGATGATGTCGGTTTTTGGTTTTTCCATCGAAAATCATTTTAGTTTGTATCAATATCCGACCTTACACCAACAATTTTATATTCAAATTGTGGAGGTAAGACGACCGCCCGACCTCGATTGAACCGCAAACCATTAAAGCCTTTCAAGCCGCCAATTAGTAATGAAAATCGTCGTGGTCGGCCCGATTTTTCCTTTTCGCGGAGGAATCGCGCATTCCAACCGCCTGCTCTGCGAAGCGCTTTTGCAAAACCATGACGTGACCTGCGTCTCGTTTTCGCGGTTATACCCGCGGATATTGTTTCCGGGAAAAAGCCAAAAAGAAGCGGGATTGGACGAATCGTTTCAAGTTCCAACCGAATACATTTTGGACTCCGTCAATCCTCTGTCATGGAATGCAACCGCCAAACGAATCGTGGAAAAAAAACCCGACTGGGTGGTGTTTCACTGGTGGCATACGGGTTTTGCGCCGTGCTACCGGCAATTGGCCCAATACGTCAAAAAAAATTCAAGGGCCAAAATTTCGGTGCTTTGCCACAATTTTTTGCCGCACGATGCCGCCCACGGACTGCACCGTTTTTTTGCAAAACCTTTTTTCAAGTATGCGGACTGTCTGGCCGCTTTTTCCAGCAGCGTAGAAACCGAACTTAAAAAAGAATTCCCAAAAAAGCCGTCGGGATGGTTTATCGAGCCGTCTTACGACAAGGCGATTGCAAGGACCAAAACGATTTCCCGTTCCTTGGCCAGAAAAAAACTGGGAATAACCGACGCCCATGTCCTGCTTTTTTTCGGCTTTATCCGGCATTACAAGGGACTGGATTTTTTGCTGGAAGCGGTAGCCCAATCGGCCAAAAAAAGAAAGGTTACCTTGCTGGTGGCCGGCGAATTCTGGGAAGACAAAACGCGCTATGAAAAAAAAATCGGCGAACTTGGAATCGAAAAAAACGTTCGGATTTTTGACGATTATATTCCTTCCGAACAGGTGCCGGTTTTTTTTGCTGCCGCGGACGCGCTGGTATTGCCGTATGTTTCCTCGACCAATTCCGCAGTTTTAAAAATGGCGTTCGGCTTTCAGACCCCCGTAATCGCAACAGCCCTTGCCGCGCACCAAGACGTCATAAAAGACGGGCAGACGGGACTTTTGGTCAAACCGAAGGATTCCAAGAGCCTGGCCAATGCCATTGATTTGTTTTTTGAAAAAAAAATGGCGGAAAAAATGCGCAACAACATGAAAAAGCAAAAAGGCCTGTTTGACTGGACAATAGCAAAAGAAAAGATTCTTTTTAATTCCGGCAAAAGCGGGAATGACCTGTGAATCCAAAACAGCCTTAATTTTTTTTCTTTCCGACAATGACCTGATTTAAGCCGAGGAAAAAAAGCGATTTATGCTCGATTTCAAAACCGTTTTTTAAAAGCAAGGCGGAAAGTTCGGACAGGGTAAAAATGTGAAAATGGTCGTCCTTTGCATCCGTTGAAGCGACATCCAGGCCGGAAAAAAAACGATGCACCTTGTCGCCGGCCGGGGTTGGGGTCGTCAGGACCAAGCGTCCGCCCGGCACCAGGGACTTGGAAAGGTTTTGGATCAGGCGGTCATATTCGTGGACATGCTCGATGACGGCCAAAAGGCAGACGGAGTCGAACAATCCGAGGTCGGACAAATCGTCAAGCCCGCTGGCCTGGTAAAATGTAAAATCGGGGTGGACTGCGGGCTTGGGGTCGATTCCCACGTAATGCGTGTTTGCGGGCAAAAACCGGCGAAAATTTCCCTCGTTGCTTCCAACGTCAAGGACTCGCGGGCCGCGAACCCACGGTTTTGCGGCGTTGATGCGCTGGCGTTGTAAAAAAACACTTAGCTTGCCTTGTCTTTTGCTCATGAAAAAATACCCGGTGAAAACACTTTAAATAGTTGGGAACCGTTCTAGTAGCATGGTTTCTAAAAAAAACCTTCTTTCGGGTGTCCGGGTTATTCCGCTGTCCGACCATTCCGATAAACGCGGCTTTTTCAGGGAAATCGCCAAAAAATCGTGGAAAATGCCGGACATTCGCCAGGTTTCGGTTTCGGAAACCAAAAGCGGAATAATCAAGGCGTTTCACTGGCACGAACGCCAAGGCGACGCATGGCATTTGCTGAAAGGAAAATTAATCGTAAGCCTGCATGACCTGCGCAAAACATCCAGGGATTTTGGCCGGACGATTTCTTTTGAATGGGACGCAAAAAAAACCGCTTGCCTTTTATTAATCCCCAAAAAAGTCTGCCACGGCTACAAAGCAGTCGGTCCAAAAAACGCGCTGATGCTTTACATGATGGACCGCGAGTACAACCCGAAAAAGCCGGACGAAAAAAGAATTCCGTTTGACGACCCCAAAATCGGCATGAACTGGAAAGGCCAGCCGAAAATGTCGATTAACGATTTTATGCCCTGATTTTTTTTTTGGTTTCAATCAGGCCTTCGGGAAAAGTTTCCAGTTTAAAGCCGAGTTTTTTGGCCTTGGAAACGTTAAGCGAAGTGTCAAGGGGACGGAAAGCGTCGAGTTTGACTTCCGAACTTTTTGTTTTTTTGACGAGCGATTCGTCAAAACCGAACACCTTTGCGATTTGCAGGGCGGCGTCATACATAGAAATGCGGCTGTCCCCTGCCAGATTCAAATGGCCGGTTGTTTTTTGGCTTACTAAGCGGGGAAAATTGTCGACCAGGTTTTCAACGCGGGTCGGCGAACGAATCAGGTCGGCAAAGGCGTTGACGGGCCGGTTGTTGGACAGTTTTTCGATGACTTGTCCCAAAAACTTTTTGGTGCTGGCTTTCGCGCTGTACGGGGTGGCCGTTCGGACAATGCAATTGCTTTTCAGGGTTGAAACGATTTTTTCGGCCTGCAATTTGGTTTGGCCGTACACGTTCACGGGATTGGTCTTGTCGTTTTCGGAATAATTCCCTTTTTTTCCGTCAAACACGAATTCCGTTGAAATAAATATCAGGTGCGGCTGGAATTTTTGGCAGGCATCCACGATGTTTTGGGTCCCGGTCACGTGCACCAGGCGCGCCAATTTCGGGTCCCGTTCGCACAAGTCGACATCCGTTAAGGCCGCCAGATGAATAACGCAATCGGGCCGATGCTCCTTGAAAAAAAGGGTTACGTCTTTGGCTTTTGTGATGTCCAAAGGCAAAAGTCCGGACTTTGGGGTGGAGCGGTAGGTTCCGGTCGCATCAAATTCGGATGAAAGGCGCTTGTACAGAGGCTCCCCGATTAATCCGCCGGCGCCGATTACGGCAATTTGCGGTTTTTTGCTCATAAATCGTTCACGCCGGAAATGACACGCACTTTGGGAATCGGAACGATGTATTTTCCCCCGCGCTTTTCATGTTCCTTGGTCTTGTCCATGATTTCCTTGGCAAAATTCCACGCCAAAATAACCAGATAATCGGGTTTTCGCTTTTCGAGTTCCGCATAGCCGAAAATGGGAATGTGGTTTCCGGGATACAGCTTGTTCTGCTTTTCGGGGGTCTCGTCGATGATAAAGTCGATGAAGTCGGAACTGACGCCGCAATAATTCAGCATGGTGTTTCCTTTCGCGGACGCTCCGTACGCGGCAATGGACTTGTGCTCTTTTTTGATTTTGGACAATAGCTGCAGCAAATCGATTTTCAGGTCCAAAAGCTGGTTTACGAAATTAAAATAGCTTTGGATGGAATGCAGGCCTTCTTTTTGTTCGCGCTCCAAAAAATCCGCAATGCGGGCTTTCTGGTTTGCAAGTCCCTTGTTTTCCTTTTTGGTGACGAACACGCGGATGGTTCCGCCGTGAATCGGCATTTCCTGAACGTCCGCCAGTTCCATTCCTTCCTGTTCAAACAGGTGCAAAAGCGGCTTGACCAGAAAATAGGACAGGTGTTCGTGGTAAATCGTGTCGAACTCGTTTTTCTTGATGAGGTTAAGCGCGTACGGGCATTCGATGATGAATACGCCTTCGTCCGCCAAAATCAATTTGACGTTTTGGACAAAGCTTTTGACGTCGTGCACGTGCGCAAAAACATTGGTTGCGGTGATGACGTCGGGAGCACCGTATTTTTGCAGGATTTTTTTGGCTACGACTTCGTCCCAAAAATAAGGCAGGGTTTCGATTCCTTCCGCGTTGGCCATTTCGGCCAGGTTCTTGGCGGGTTCGACCCCCAAGACGCGAAAGCCTTTTTTCTTGTATTCGCGGAGCATGCAACCGTCGTTGGAAGCGATATCCACGACAAACAAATTCGGTTTTTTGAGGTAGCCTTTGACCTGTTCGGCCATGTCCGCGCAGTGCTTTTGGAAAGTCTTGGAAATAGACGAGTGGTAGGCGTAATTCGAAAACATGACCACGGGGTCGACCACGATGCTTAACTGCGAAAGGCTGCAGTTCTCGCAGAACAGGACTTCCAAAGGAAAACCGAATTCGTTGTCTTTTGATTTGGGGTCGACGTAGGAATTGGCCAGCGGCATCATGCCCAAATGGAAATATTTGGTCAGTTTTTTGGAGCCGCAAATCCGGCATTCCTCGATTGACTGATACATAACAATTCCTTTTGTTTGAATGAAAAAACCGATGGTATCGGCAAATATAGGGTATTTTTATCCAAAAACGGTTTAAAAATTGACCGAAACCGGCTTTTTTTTGGCCAGCACCTGAATCGTGTCGCCAAAGCCGAAAAAGGAAAAAATATAGGCGAATGCCACGCAAAGGGGAACCAGCACCGGCAGGAACACAACGGTCAGGACCAAGCGAAGCCAATACCGCGGATTTTTTTTCATCGGCTGGCGTTTGATTAAATGATGCAAAAAATTGTATTCAAAGCCGAGTCCGTTGTACAGGGACTGGAGCAGGCCGAAAGGATTGAATTCAAACGAGTAGTGCGAGATTTTTTCCACTACAAACCCGTTTTTTCCAAGCAGCAGGGAAAGGCTTTTGGGGGAAAAGTGGTTTTGGTGGCGCGGCGCGTCCAGATGAAACCAGTTGCACTTGAAAAGTTTGAAACTGGCACTTTGGATATTGGGAACCGCGATAAAAATCCGGCCGTTTTTGGCCAGCAGCTTGCGGCTGACGGCAAGTTCGTCGGACGGAAAAGGAACATGCTCGAGCACGTGCCAAAACGTAATCAGGTCAAACGACTCCGCGGGAAAAGAAATTTCCGGCAGGTTCCCGTATTTTACTTGGATTCCTTTTTTGGTTAGTTCCTGCAAAAACTGTTTTGAGGAAGCGGATACTTCACTTCCGCTGCATTTCCAATCTTTTTTTTGCATGGTTTCCAAAAAATGCCCCGAACCGCAGCCTACATCGAGCAAGCGCCCCGGTTTCAGGCCGTTGAAAAAATTGGGGCGCAAGGACTGGATGATTTTCAGAATAAACGAGGGCTTATTGTAGTATTCCTGGAAATAATACGGGGCCATTTGCTTTGGCGTCGGCTGCGGCCGCACAAAAACCGCAAAGCAGGATTCGCATTCGAACAGTTCGACGGCCTTTGAAGGAAAATCCATGTCGCGGCATTTCAGCAGCAACCGCTCTTTTTTTGCACCGCACACTTTGCAGACCAATTTCGCACAACCTAAGCGGTCAATATCAGTTCAATCATTTTGAGGCCGTTGAACAGGCCTTTGGAAATGCTGCTTCCGACGCCTTTGCTTTTTCCAACCCTTTTTTTAAACGCAATCGGGCATTCCATCACGCGCAAGTCGCATTTTAGCGCGGTAATCAGCATGTGGGGGGAAAAATAATTCCGCTTGACCGTCAATTTGGGAAGAATTTTTTTTAGGGCTTCGGGGCGGATTAAGGCAAACCCGATTCCGACATCGGTTATGCGGTATGTTCCCCAAAATCTCAATTGGAGCAGTTTGGCGATGAAAATATTGCCGTACAAAATAAACGGGGTTATCTGAGAATCGGGAGCGACGATTTCACAAGTCGTCCGGGTCCCTACCACCAGGTCCACGTTTTCAAGGTAGGAAAGCATTTTTCGCATGTCGGTCGGAAAATAAGTCTGGTCGCCTTCCACAAGGCAAACGATGTTTCCTTTTGTCTTGGAATCTTCCAAGGCTTCGGTCAGGGCGCGGATGCAGGCGGCGCCGTATCCCTGAACGGGTTCGCCGACCACGCGGGCGCCGGCTTTTTTGGCTTCAATCGTTGTTTTGTCCTTGCTGTTGTTGTCGACGACTACGACACTTGCGGTTTCTTTTAATTCCTTAAAGCCGCGGACCGCGCCGCCAATCGACAACTCGTCGTTGTACGCGAGCATGCCGATGCACACTTTGGGGTTTGCAATCGGGTCGAATCGCAGGGGTTTTCGCCTGGAATACAGGCGCTGGCGCCCCAAATCGATTGCCGCGCCGATGATGGCCAATAAAAACAGCGCATTAGCCCAGTCCAATAAAAGCAATCCAATATCAAAGGTTACCCCCAATGCTTTCAAAATCCACGATATGAAAAAAAGGAGGTACAAAAAAAGACCGGCTAAAAAAACGACGAATGAATACAATAGCAAGCGGCCCATAGCATCACGATTTTCGAGCGGTCCAAATCGTTCATATTCTGGTGCAACAACGATTAAAAAGATGCGGATAATTGCAGCCAAGGAGAGCTTAATAGCCGGTAAAAGCGGTTAAATGAATCCTTTTTAACCCGTTTTAGGTTAATGAAAAGGTATGGTAAGACTGCTGCAAAACAAAATTTTTTGGGGAGCCGTTTTATTTGTCGCGTTATTTTTGGTTTTTTATCCCCGCTTTTGGGACGTCGATTACCTGTCCACCATCCGCACGGCCCAGTGGTTTTGGCAGGGAAAATTCGTCGAAACCAACCCGCAGTACGCGTATTACATGTGGCAGTCGGCACAAGGCTTTTTTCTGTACCCGTTTGAAATCGGAAGGACTTTGGTCAGCGCACCATTGGCATTAATCAGCTGGAACGCGCCGTTCATCCTGGGACTTTTGTTTCATCTGTTGGGTTTTTGGTTTTTTTTCAAAACCCTTCGATTGCTCAAGTGGGACGAGCGCTATTCGCTGGTGTACCTTTTTTTCCCGTCGGTGGCCCTGATTGCCGACCGTTTTTACCTGGGTGAAGCCGCTTCGATTGCCTTGATTTGCGGCGCGGTTTTTTTTTATTTGCGGGGGCAAAAAAACGATTATTGGCTGTCCGGAATTTTTTTCGGCTTGTCGGTTTGGTTTCGCTTTACCAATGTGGTGGTTGCCGCCGCTTTTGCAGTCGCGGTTTTTTTCAGGCATAAAAAACAGGTTGTACCGTTTTTAACCGGAACTATTGTATTGGGCGCCTTGTTTTGTGGTGTAACTTATTTGATTTTAGGGGCGCCATGGGGCTATGTCGAACCCGGTTACGTGTCCGGCTCGGTGTACCAATTCGGTTTTTTTCATGTTCTGGAATCCATCGGCAGGTACCTGATTTTTTTGCTGGCCGGATTCGAACCACTTACTTCCCGCGGATTATTGATTGTTTTTCCACTCACCCTGCTTGCGCTGTTTAAAGCCAGGGTTTTGCGCCTGGAAACCGCGCTGTCTTTAGTTTTTGTCATTGTATTTTTTTCCATTGCAATGTTCAATACCGACGGACGATACGTACTCGTGCTTTTTCCGCTTTTGCTTTTGGGAAGCATCCCCGCGGCCGACGCGCTTCTGAAAAAAATCGGGGAGTGGCAGCCCGCACTGACCAAAACCGCGGTAGTGTGGACAATTATCGTCCTGCTTTTGGCCGCAACGACCGCCGTGTTCTGGGTGCAGTCCCAAAAAGGAGAGGCGCGATTGCGGGTGGCCCAAACCATTTATTCTTCCACCCCGCAAGGCGCGTTACTGATGGATTATCAGGGCGGTTTTACATCAAGTTTTCTATTGGAAACATTCGGGGACCGACGGCTGGAAACCGCGTCGATTCCGCAGTTAAAAGAAAAAATTTTGACCCCTTGCTGGGTAAAAGACAACGGCGGACTCGGCAACATTTATACTTCGATTGTCGAACTGTCACCGCGCACCGAAAATTCGATTGCGGGTTTTATGAAAGTCGACCCCTTAACGACCATTGTGCGGCCGCTTTCCGAATTTCTGGCCGAACAGCAAATCAAGTCAAGCCAGATTCCCTGCCAATAACAAAAAATAGTTTTTTGTTGTAATTTTCATGCGGTTTCCAAAAAACCAAAAAAATACTTTTTAATACCGACGGAGAACAGTAATGGTTATGCAGTTCAGGCGCGTCTCGGTGGGCGAATTCCGGTTCGGCCCCGAGGAAAAAAAAGCGATCAACCGCATTTTGTCCCAAAACTGCATTTCCGAAGGCGAATTTGTGGAAGAGTTTTCCGCGGAATTCGCCAGGTTTTGCAAAACCAAGTATTGCGTTTCATTGAATTCGGGAACGTCCGCCTTAATGCTGGTGTGGGCCGGCCTCAAATACCATTCAAAATTCAAGCCGTCGGATTCGCTGCAAGTCATCACGACCCCGCTGACGTACGTCGCGACCACAAACTCGCTTGTAACAACGGGATTCGAACCCGATTTTGTGGACATTAACCTTGAGGATTTTTCCATTAACGCGGACCTGATTGCAAAGCTGGCCGAAACCGGAAAATATTACGGCATTCTTCCCGTCCACCTGATGGGTTACCCCTGCGACATGAAAAAAATAAATTCGATTGCCAAAAAAAACGGGCTTTTGGTCGTCGAGGATTCCGCGGAAGCGCACGGCAGCGAAATCGAAGGAAAAAAAACGGGGTCTTTGGGGCTTGCGGGCTGTTTTTCTTTTTTTATCGCGCACAACATCCAGGCGGGAGAATTCGGGTGCGTAACCACAAGCGATGAGGAGCTTGACCGCCTTTTGCGCAGCATGAAAGGAAACGGGCGGCGCTGCTATTGCCTGCGAAGCGAAGTCGATGCGGGAAAATGCCCGCATGTCAACGACGGCTTTCATCCGCGCTACATCCACGATTACATCGGATACAATTTCAAGCCTATGGAATACCAGGCCGCGGTCGGGGTTTGCCAGCTCAAAAAAGCGGAATGGATTAAGCAAAAACGGCTGGAAAACGTGAAATACCTAAACGACGAATTGAAGGGACTGGATACCGTATTTCAATTGCCGCGCTTTTCAAAACAGGTCAGTTACCTTGGGTATCCGCTTTTGGTGACCAACCCGGATTTTTCGCGCAACAAAATCACGCTGGAACTTGAAAAACTCGGCGTGGAATGCCGGCCGATTTTCAATTCGGTTCCGACGCAGCAGCCGGCGTATAGTCACCTGAAAAAACGCTTTGAAGGAAAACTGCCCAATGCCGAGTTCGTCGGGAACAACGGGCTTTACGTGGGCTGCCACCAGTACCTCAAACAGGCCGACCTCGAGCACATTGTAAAAGCCATTAAAAAGGTTTTGAACCAACACAAATAACAACTCAAAAGCCGACAAAACAGGTAAATCGGACAGATTTTATTTTTGGGGAAAAGCAAATGACTTCCAAAACCGCGCTGATTACGGGAATCCTGCACCAGGACGGCTCGTACCTGGCCGAATTATTGATTGAAAAAGGCTATCGGGTCGTCGGGTTTGTCCGCCACACGGGCCGCGAACCCACCTGGCGCATCAGCGCAATCGAGGACCAAATCGAATTCGTTTACGGCGACTTGCAGGATTATCAAAGCGTTTTGCAGGCGGTCCAAACCGTCAAGCCCGACGAAGTGTACAACCTCGGGGCCATGTCGTTTGTCAAGCAGTCCTTTGAAGACCCGATTATTACCGGAAATATTACGGGCCTTGGCGTGATGCGCGTACTGGAAGCCATCCGCAAGACCGACCCGACGATAAAATTTTATCAGGCCTCCAGCTCCGAAATGTTCGGAAAGGTTGCCGAGTCGCCGCAGCGCGAAACCACGCCGTTTTATCCGCGCAGCCCGTACGGAGTTGCCAAATTATATGGATATTGGGCCGCCGTGAATTACCGCGAAAGCTACGGCATGTTCGCGTCCAACGGGATTTTGTTCAATCACGAGTCTCCGCGGCGCGGAATGGAATTTGTCACGCGCAAAATTTCAAACGGCGTTGCGCGAATCAAACTGGGAAAACAAAAGGACATCCGCCTTGGAAACCTGGATGCCAGGCGCGACTGGGGATACGCCAAGGAATACGTCGAAGCCATGTGGAAAATGCTGCAGCACCAAAAAGCCGACGATTTTGTCATCGGAACCGGCGAACAGCACAGCGTGCGCGATTTTGCCAAAGCCGCTTTCGAGTACGTCGGAATGGATTACGAAAAATACATTACTTTGGACCAGGCCAACCGCCGGCCTGCGGAAGTCGAGACCCTGATTGCCGACGCTTCCAAGGCCAGCCGAGAACTGAACTGGAGACCCAAAACCAAATTCAAGGAACTCGTCGAAATCATGGTGGAAGCGGATTTGGAATATGAAAAAAACAGGCCGTAACCCCGATTTTTGGTCGGGCAAGCGCGTTTTGGTCACCGGCGGCGCTGGTTTTATCGGAAGCCGCCTTGTTGAAATGCTCGTGGAGTCCGAAGCTATTGTTCGCGTTTCTTATCAGGACCCAAAAAAACTGGAAAATTTAAATTTTGTAAAGAAAAAAATCGAACTGGTAAAAGCCGAATTGTTAAATCCCAAAGATTGCGCCTCGGTCGTCCGAAAACAGGAAATTATTCTTAATCTGGCCGCGCGCGTGGCAGGAATCGAGTATAACCGGCTTCATCCCGCGACCATGCTAAGCGAAAACATGCTGCTTTCGTCCAACATGCTGGAAGCAAGCCGAAAAGAAAATGTCGAACGCTTTTTGGTCGTCAGTTCCGCGTGCGTGTACCCTGCCGACGCGCCCGTTCCCACTCCCGAATCCGAAGGCTTTAATGGCGAGCCCGAACCGACAAATGCGGGCTACGGCTGGGGCAAGCGCTTTGGCGAATTGTTGGGGCAAAAATACGCGGAAGAGTTTGACATGAAAATCGCGATTGCGCGGCCGTTTAACAGTTATGGTCCGCGCGACAACTTTGACCCGAAGACCTCGCACGTGATTCCCGCCTTAATCCGCCGGGTAATGGCGAACGAAAATCCGTTGGTGGTCTGGGGCGACGGGACTCCGACCCGCGCGTTTTGCTATGTGGACGATTTTTGCCGCGGACTAATGCTTTGCGCCGAAAACGGCGTCGGGAAAGGGGCGGTTAATATCGGAACCGACGAGGAAATATCCATCAAGCAATTGGTGGAATTAATCGCCGGATTTTCGGGAAAAAAGCCCAAAATCGTTTTTGACCCCCAAAAGCCCAACGGCCAGATGCGCAGGAACTGCGACAATGCCAAAGCCAAAAAAGAAATCGGCTTTGAGGCAAAAATCCCGCTAAAAGAAGGGCTTGCAAAAACGATTGAATGGTACAAAGAAAACGGCTGAATAAAACGACGAAAGTGCGGCTCAAAAAAATTATTTTTTATTTCGCGGCCTTATTTTTACAATTTTAGACGGCAAGCGCGAAATCACGCGGCCATACCGAATCGCTTTAAGTTCTCGAACCGAATGATACCCTGTAGCTACTGCCAAGGCCCCCATGCCCAGTTTTTGGGCCGCCAAAACGTCGTTGGGAGTGTCCCCAACCGCGAGTGCTAGGTTTTTGGGAATTTTGCTTTTTTGCAGGGCAAACCGAAACAGCGATTCTTTGTTTTTGATGGCGCTTGAATCCGAAGAAAAAAAACCGCGTTCAAAAAAAACCGCAAGCTCGGTTTTGGACAAAATCATTTCGCTTAGTTTTCGCGTGTTTCCGGAAAAAACAAACAGGCGTTTGCCGGATTTTTTTAAGTATTTTAACGCGGTTAATACGCCGGGCAAGACGCCGGCTTTGGAAACCCGTAAAATCAGCCGTTCAAATTCGGATGGCCTGGCATGAACCAATTTTTGGACCAGCGAATCGGTTGGTTTTTGGCCTTTTAATTCCAAGGCGCGTTTCCAAACGGCCTTGTCGGTTCCGAGTTTGAACAAATCGGAAAAAAACCGCGGATTGGATTCGTCAATTCCGGTAATTTTTTTGAACGTGTCGCGATAACTCTGAATATGAACGGAAAACAAATTAACCAAAGTCCCATCAATGTCAAAAAAAATGGCGTCGAATTTTTCAAACATTTAAAACCGTTTTCCAATCCCGATTTCGCGCAAAAGCATTTTCACAAAATACAGGCCGGTGTCGACGGTTTTGGCGCCGCTTTTTCCGCCGATGCGGTCGCCTTCAAACGTCGGGAATTCCTTTATTTTGTATCCGAGCTTGAGCGCGCGCATGGACATCTGGTATTCGATGGCAAAGCCCTGCGCGTCCAGGTGCAAAGCCGAAATCTTTTTTTTGTTGACGCCGCGAAAGCCGTTGATGGAATCGGTTAGGTTCCCGCCGAAAAAAAAGTTGGATAATCCCGTGAAAAACCTGTTGCCCCATCCGCGGTAGGGAACCAGCTGCAAATGGTCGTCCGCCCGCGCGCCTTTGATGAAGCGCGAAGCGATGACCAGGTCAAAGCCCTTGTCCAAAAAGTCCGCCATTTTGGGGATGTCGGAAGGGTTCTCGTTCCCGTCGGGAGAGAAAAAAATCACATTGTCGCACTTGGCTTTTTTCAGTGCGATGCGAAAGGCTTCCCCGCGGCCGAGTTTTTCCTGCACGATGACCGGCATTTTTTTTTGGCGGAAAAATTCCGCGGTTCCGTCCTTGGACTGGCCGTCGATTACCAAAACCTCGTCGACTTTTTTGACGGGAATTTTCGGAAAGACTTTGGCCACGCCTTGGATTTCGTTGCGCGTCAAAATGATTAAAGTAACGCTCATTTCTTCACGACTAAAAAATTATACCCATATATTTAAATGGATAAAGAAGAGGGCGTTTCTTATGAAGATTAATCGCGCGGTTTTCGTCAATCCGTATCCGTATTATGCCGCAGGCATCAACGAGGCAACCGCCTATCCGCCGCTCGGGCTTGCGTATTTTGCCTCTTTTTTGGCCAAAAAAGGCGTGAAGTGCCGGGTAATTGACGCCAATATCCTGGCCAAATCCAACGAATCCGTTTTGGCCGAAATCGAGGAATTCAAGCCGCAGCTGGTCGGGATTTCGACGAATGTAGTCACCGCCCAGGCGGGAGAAGAGCTGGCCAAAATGATCAAGCAAAAAGACCCGAAAACAATCGTGGTGTTCGGCGGCCCTTATGCGACCAACGTGGTTGAAAAATTGCTGAACCGCTCGGGAGCGGACTGCATTATCCGCGGCGAAGGCGAAATGACCCTGCTTGAGTTCGTCAAAAAAGGCGGGAACGTTTCCACCATCAAAGGGGTATCCTACCTGAAAAAAGGCAGATTAATCAGCAATCCGGATGCGGAAAAAATCCAAAACCTGGACGAACTGCCCTATCCCGCGTACGATTTGTTGCCGCCGCTTTCCATGTATCATTCGCGCTCGCGCTACACGCCGATGGCGCCGATGATGATGACGCGCGGCTGCCCGTACGGCTGCATTTTTTGCTCGAGCGCGCACACCGCCAACAACATCATGGGCGCGGCGACCCGCAAGCGCTCGCCGAAAAATATCGTCGGAGAAATCCGCATGTTGTCCAAAAAATACGGCGTGCGCCAAATCGATTTTTTGGACGACAATTTTTCCCAGGATATGGAATACGCAAACAAGGTCATGGACGCGATAATAAAGGCCGACCTTGGCGTGGTGTACAATTTCCAAAACGGCCTTCGGGCCGACCGGCTGGACGAGCCCTTGATCATCAAAATGAAAAAAGCGGGGGTTGTTAAAGTCGGCATCGGGGTCGAATCCGGAGAGCAGGCCATAGTGGATGCCGCCAAAAAATCGCTGAACCTGGAAAAGGTGCGAACCGCAATCGGGTTATTGCGAAAGCACGGCATTATTGTCATCGGCTTTTTCATGCTGGGATTGCCCGGCGAGACCGCTAAAACAATGGAAAAAACAATCCGATTCGCGCTGGAAACCAATCCGCACATGGCCAATTTTTCCGTTGTGCTGCCTTTACCCGGAACCGAGTTGTATCGCATGGTCGAAAAAGCCGACGCGTTTGTAAAGGACGATACGACCGCGGGCGCGATGACGGGATTTTACTCCCAGATGTTTTATTACAAAATGGGCGAAGTCACGCCTGAGTTGGTGTTTAAATACCAAAAAAAAGCGTACAACGAGTTTTATTTTCGGCCATCCAAACTGCTGGACTTGATGACCACAATCCAGTCCTGGAACGAATTCAAGTGGACCTTAAACTCCGCCAAAAACATCGCGGCAGCGATTTTTAAAATGCCGTTTGGAAAAGCAGCATCCGCCGAGCACTGACCAAAATCAAAAAATAATTCGCGAAATTAACTTTTAATGCGGATTTTGTTCCTTATTTTAAATTTCTAATTTTTACCGAAATCCAGCGGCTTGTCCTGAACGTATTTTAGGCCAAGTGCAAGCGCGGTTTCGGCTTTGGACAGTTCGGTTCCCAAATACAGGGCGTGGCTGGTCGTTCCGACGATGTTTTCGCGGATAATCTGGTCGCGCAAGGAAAGGGCGGTTTTTCCCGAATACATGAACAAGAGTTCGTTTCCAGGAGACAAGTGCTCAACTACGATTTCACCCTGCGAAAGATAAATCACAAAAGAGCCCCGAAAGTCGCGCACGAGTTGGGGTGTCGGGACCCATTGCCCAAAATTTTTTTCCACAATACTTTGGGTTTTTTCAAGTTCCGCTAACGGAACAAAAAAATCAAGGACCGTAACGGCAATGGCGACGGTTTTAAAAGAATACTCCGAAGCGGAAAAAACGGATTGAAGCGCGGCAAGCAGTTGGGCAACAGCTTGCGCATCTGCGGAGGAAAGAACCGCCTGGATTAAAAGGCCGTCATCCAGCGATTGCACTCGGGTTTCTATTTTTTTTTCCAAAAAGGAAAGGTTAACCAAACTTGGAGTCGAATTTTCCGAAAGCAAAGCGTTTGAAAGTTCTTTTTTCCACTGCTTTGCAAGAGCATCACAGTCCTTGGCCGAAAAGGAAAAAAAATCGGGAACATTGAACGGTTTTTTGGACGGAAGATAAATACAAAAAACGGGATTCAGCAAAAAGCGTTTTTTTTCATTCGAGTGGCCGAATTTGATAAGGGAATCAAGGCCCAATATCCACGGTTCCATAAAATCCGAGCCGCGAAAAACGAATCCCGCGGGTTCGCCGAAAAATTTTTTGGCAAACGCGGATTTTTTTTTGAATACCTGTTTTTCGCGCCGCGATTCGGGTTCGGTAAAACGCAGTTCGTTAAACGGCTGCTGGATAAAGTCCCACTGATAAACTAAAACGCTTTGGCGCAATTGCTGCAACGCGTTTTCGGAAATGTCGGCTTCTATATAACCTTCCACCGGACTGGTTACCCGCCAAACATCAATTCCGGTGTCCTTAGTTTTTCCCCTGACAAAGCCGTGTTCAAAAAAATCCCGCAATACAATGCCTGATTTTCCCATGTCCGAACCCGTAATCACCAGATGCTTGATTTTCGGATTGGATAGCAAGGAACGAACCAAGGTATCCAGTCCCCGCTCGGCATTGTACAGGTTTCCGATAATGCCGAAATCTTTTTTGGAAAGGCGCGACGCCACCATTTCGACCGGCGTCCACAAAGTTACGATGGCAACCAAAGGGTTGTCCCCGAAAACCAGAGTATTGGTTTTGGATTCTGCAGGGTTCATGAAAAAACCCTTGGGGCAATATTTTTTAAACCGCTTGAAATTTCGGCAGGGGGTAATTTTTTGTTTTATAACTGAATGGCAAATCGTTTCCCCAACACGGGGGTAAGATGGTAAAAACTGATTTCCGAATTTTTTTCAAGCGTTATTTTTTCGATTGATTTTTCAGGAATTTTCCCGTTTATTTCAAACAAAAAATATCCTTTTTTCCCGTCGATTTTTTCAACCAGATAGCCCGACGGCGTTTTTTTCAGGCCGATGCCCGGAACGCGCTTAAATGCGTCAAGCAAGGTTTCACCTTCATGGGCTTTAATCACATGCGAGTCGCCAATTGCATGGAAAATTTTTTTAATGGTCTGCAGGTACGCGGTATTAAGCCTAAGCACATGCATATTGCCTATTTTTTTGCGTTCGACAATGCGGTTTTTTTCGAGGATTCGGACGTGTTTTAGGGCGACGGGAACCGCGATTCCCACTTCCTTCGCAATTCCGTTGATGCTGTATTCATTGTCAAAAAGCAGGCGCACGATTTTTCTGCGATTCTCGTTTCCCAAAATATTGAACAGGTCCAAAAAAACACCGTTATCCTTCGGATAATAATTATTATCCAAAAAAAGGTTTTTAAAAGCGTATTGGAACCCCAATGAATACGATTTTAGGGGTTTTGAAATTTGGAAAAAAAAATCGCGTTAACTATTAGCTTTTTACTGCTGGTCACATTGGCCAACGCGTATCCTTTGCCGGCATCGGATTCACACATTACAAGCGCGCTTTCGTATCTTAAAAGCGTGCAGACCGCCGACGGGTGCATCGGGGGTTTTGCAACGAGTGCATGGGTAATTGATTCGGTTGCCGCGGCGGGACAAAACCCTTCTTCCGTGTCCTGGCAAAATTCCGGCAAGTCACTCGTGGACTGCATCAAAAAAGATGCCGCTTGGTTTAATGATTCCGGCCGAAGCGCAACGGATTTTGAACGCCAGATTTTGGCCGTTGTCGCGACCGATGAGGACCCCGCAAATTTTAACGGTTTGGATTATGTTACCAAACTCAAGTCTTTTTTTGACGGAACCCAAATGGGCCAAAGCGCTTACCTAAACGATGACATGTGGGGCATCATGGCCTTGCGTGCCGCGGGAGAACCGGCTTCTTCAGCGCAAATTCAAGGCATGGCAACGTTTTTGGAATCCAACCAAGGAGCGGACGGTTCGTTCAGTTGGGGCATCGGGCAGGCCGGCGACCCGGACGATACCGCGGACGCCATAATGGCTTTAATTTCCGCAGGAAAAATGCCGGACAGCGCATCGGTTCAAAACGGCTTGGCTTTTTTAAAAACCCAACAGGACTCCAATATCGCGGGAATACAGTCATTTGGTCTTGTCAATCCCGATTCGACTTCTCACGCGGTGGATTCCATTGTATCGGCGGGACAAGACCCGACCGATGCAGCTTGGCAGGAAAACGACACGAATCCAGTCGAATATTTATTGTCTTGGCAGCAGCCGAACGGCGGTTTTAGCAATCCGTACGCAAACCCCCCCGGTTCATCAAGTGAATGGACCACGGCCGGCGCGCTGAACGCGTTGCTTGGAAAGCCTTATCCTGTCAAAATCCGGACTATTGCGCAGAATTTGCAGATGCCGGTTCGCATTGAAGGCGCCGATGCCGTCATTGTCGACACAACGGTTGTATTGCCGCAGTCTTTTGAATTCAGCGCTACGAGCGGAACGCATTACTCCCTGCACGAGCCGAGCTTGCTGATGGGTTTGCTTGAAACCGCAAGCGAAAACGGTTTTGCGGTCGGCGTAAGCGACCAGTGGTATCCCGCGCTCGGTTTTTACGTCAACGAAATCGCGGACCAGCCTGCCGAAGGGCTGAACGGATGGAATGTACGCGTGGACAATCGTTCAATCGGTTCTTTTTCTTCCGACGCATTCATTTGGCAGTCCAGTTCGCCGCCCGCTTTGCCGCATCACGACGTTACGTGGTATTTTGGAAGCTGGGACGCCAATGCGCTTCGGTTAACGAGCAATTCAACAAGCGTTCAAACCGACGAAAACGTGCAGGTCAAGGTGGAATATTTTTCCGAACAGGATAACGCGTGGTATCCGGTGCAAGGCGCAACCGTCAAAGGTGCGGCCCAAGACCAGCTGACGGACGCGCAGGGAAACGCGACGATTCGGTTTGCTTCGGGTGGAACCCAAAACGTTTTTGCCGAAAAACCGGGCCAAAAGTACTTTCGCAGCAAAAAGCTGGCTTTTGCGGTGCAAGGACCGGAACAATCCTCAACGCAAGTCCGATTGATTGGAACCCTTGTTCCGGCCGTGTCGTTTTCGGTTTCGCCAAGCCAACTCAATTTCGGCTCGTTTGGACCGGGATATTTGGTTCATGCCAATAGCCTGGAAGTGAAAAATACGGGTTCGTGGAACCTGCAAATTAAGGCGAGTATCAATGATACGAACGGCACATTGTATTCTTCGGGTTTATTGTTAAACGACACCCCGTGGAACCAGTTTTCGCTGGCATTAAACGCCCAGCCGCCGGGTTTTTTGAACACTGCCGTTGTGACTTCCGGATTGCAGGTGCCACCGGATTTTTCGCAAACCGGAACCCAAAACGGAATCGTTACTTTTTGGGCGACCGCTACTCAGGTTCCGTAACGGAGAAAAAATAATGCATGCCACAATTTTTTTTTTAATCGGCATCTTGTTGCTATTGGGCTGTTCATCATTTGCGGTTGGGCTTGGCGTAAATCCCGCGTATCTGGAATTCAAGATTTATTCCGAAAAAGATTTGGAACAATCGCTTTTTGTGATTAACACGGAAAATGCGTCGCTTGATTTTAACGTGTATGCGGTGGATTACTGGTTTTTAATCGAGCCCAATCATTTTTCGCTGCCTGCGGGAAAAAAACAGGAAGTTTTGTTGCGGATGAAATTTTCCCCAAGTCCGCAGGAAACACAAACGGAAGTGCGGGTCGTCGCAAGCGAACCCGGCCAAAACCAGGTTAAAACCGGAATTAAGATGCCGGTCAAAATCCTGCAATTACAAGACGCGACGCTTACTGATCCAAACGATTCCAATTCTTCAGAACAAAACCCGCAAAAAGCCTTGACTGGTTTTTTTAGCCTGAACGGGTCATCCTCGCTTTTAGGTTTATTGGTTATCGGGCTTTGCGCTTTGGTTGTTGGACTGGCCAAAGCAAAGGGATTAAAAGGAAAAATAGGCATAAAATATGCGAAATACGATGAAAAATAAATCCAAAAATGCGCTGACTTTTTTCGGCGGACTGGTCCTGACGAGTGCGTATCGCCTGCTTCGAATCTTTCCCAACAACGACCCCATCATGGGTTTTGCACTTCCAATCGCCCGCAACCAGAAATGGTGGCAGGCGTTTTTGTTTCCCGCCTTGGCCATGGCCTGTTTTGACGTATTGACCGCCAAAGTGGGGCCATGGACGGTTATTACCGCGGTTCTTTACGGCACAATCGGGGTAATGTTTCATTTTTATTTCAGGAAAAAAACCAAGGTCGGCCTTGGCACGTACGCCAAATTAAGCGTCGTGGGCGTTTTGGCATTCGATTTTTTTACCGGCCCCATTATGACCAGTTACCTGTTTAAAATCCCGTTTTCCGTTGCCTTAATCGGCCAGATTCCGTTTACTTTGCTTCACCTGGCCAGCGCGGTAACCATTACCGTTTTATTGGCGCCCGTTCTTGACCCTTCAGTTAGAAGCCTGCCGGCCGAATTAAAACACAGGATTAAAAGCCGGTTTTTTTCTGGCCAATCATCCGGGGTCATACGATGAAATTCCAGAATGCGATTTTTTGGGGATTTTTGGTTTTTTTTCTTTTGGCCGGCTGCATCCAGCAGCAGCAATCCCAAAACGCACCGCCCGGCTCCCAAACGCAAACGGTTGCGCTTTCGCTGAAATACACGGATGAAAACGGAACCGTGCTGCTTGAAAAAAATATTTCCGTTGCCAAGGGAACCAATGCGTTTGATGCCATCAAAGAAAGCGTTCCGCTTGATTTTGAAACGACCTCCTTTGGACCATTCATCAAAAGCATCGGCGGAGTCTCTCCTTCTTCCGATTATTATTTGGCGCTTTACGTTAATGGCCAGTATGCGGACCGCGGAATCGCGGGATATACGCTTTCGGAAGATACTAGTATAGAATGGAAAACGGAAAAAATCCAAAGCGCGCCGGTTTGAATCCGAACCCAAACCGCTTAAAACCGCCGAGAATTTTTTGTTATGGCTGCCCAAAATCAAAAAATAAAAATAGCGGTGGTACTGATTGCGATACTGGCCGCCCTGATCCTTAATATCCCCGTTCTGGCGGGATATGCCCAGTCGAATCCGCAGCATGTTTTTTTAGGATTCGATTTTTTTGACGATTTTCATAATTATTCCATGTATATTTACGAAGCCGCTCATTCCAACCACCTGTTTCTTGAAAACAGGAACAACACGCAGTTTGACGAACCGGGAAGATACTTTTGGCCGTATTTTTTATTGCTTGGAAAAATCGTCCAGCTGACCGGACTTTCGATTCCCGTCGTTTTTATGGCCAGCCGCGCGATTGTTTTGCTCCTTTTACTCGGCGTGGCATGGAAACTGGTGCAGGAACTGTTTGAGAATAAGGAACAGCAGGTACTGGCTTATGCCTTGATTGCGTTTGGAACGGGTTTTGGCTGGCTTTCACGGCTTTTGGAACCCGTAATTCCTATCTTGCAAAGGATAAAAGGCGCGGACATGGATTACACCCTTGGATACAGCACATTTTCGGGCGCCATGTATCCGCTTTCAACCTTGGCATTTGCGCTTTTCCTTGCTCTATTTTATTTTATTCTCCGATATCACGCAACCCGAAAAAACAAGAATCTGGCCTACGCGCTGGTGGTGTCGGTTCCGATTCCGTTCATTCACCCGCCGACCATTCCGCTGGTATGGGGAATACTGGCTACAACAACCGTAATATTTTTGGTGTTTTCAAAAAACAAGTTCAGGGAAAACATGTCGCACAGCGTTAAAATCTGGGGCGTGCTAATCGTTGCCCCGATTCTGTTCGGGTTATACCTGCTTTGGGCGCTTGGTGACCCGAGTTATGCGGGAAGCGTTGCGACGTATGCGGCTTGGGGCCGATGGTTTAAGCCGATTGTCTGGCCGATTGGGTTCGGCCTGCTCGGGCTTTTTGCACTCATCGGCCTTGCCAAAGAAAAATTCAAAAACAATTTTACGAGGATTTTGGTCATTTGCTGGCTGGTCGTAAGCCTGCTATTGGCGCTCACGCCGACGGGAAGAAAATTCCTGATCGGCGCCCACATCCCGATGGCTTTGCTTGCGTCGGCAGGAATACTTTGGGCATTCGGCAAATTTTTGGGCTGGAAGCGCAGGACAACGAGGCAAAAAATAATCATTGCGGGAATTCTCGTCGTTTTGATGTCGCTGACGTATGTCATCAACACGCAGGACAAAATCAAATCGATACAGGAAAACCCGTACGCTTCTTTGACCCAAAGCGAGATTGATGCAATGACGTTTTTAGAACAGCAGCCCAAAGCAAATGTTCTTTCCAGCTATCGCATCGGAAGCGATGTTACGTGGATGACCCCGCACCGGGCGTTTTTGGGGCACTGGGGAGAAACGCTTGGCATAAAGGAAAAAACGCTGGAAACCAAGCAATTCTTTTCCACCGGACTTACCGCGCAGGAAAAAATCGGCTTTCTGCAAAAAGAAAAAATAACGTATATATTTTACGGGCAGGATGAAAAACAATACGGAAACATCGACCCCGCCGTCGGCCTGGAAACGATTTACCAAAACGCGGAAGTGACTATTTACAAATTCAACCCGCAGCCGGCGTAAATAAAACCAGCCGACTGCAGCGGAATGCCAATAACTAAGTTATTAAAAAGAATCAATGAAAAAATATCAAAAATATCCGTTGAACGGAAAATGACCGCACAAAAACCGCGGCAATCGGCATACAAAAGGGGATTATTTCAAATGAATTTCGGAAAAATAGACAAAAGACTCCTGATTCCGATTATTTTTGCCATCGCTCTTGCGCTGCTTCAGCTTACTCCTTCCATTGCGGGTTATTTTGTAAACACCGATAAGGTGTATTTGGGGTTTGAATCCATTCAGGATTCCTATGTTTATGCCTCGTTTATTGAAGATGCCAAGCACAATTTTTTCCTCCTGAATAAAAACCACGCTTTGGAGCCCCAAGTCAGGACCTATTTTGTCCCCATTTTTAACGTGGCCGCATTTATGAACACGTGGCTTGACTTACCCCTGGTATTTTATGTTATACGCTTTTTTCAGACTTTATTTTTCTTGGGCTGTCTCTGGTATTTTTTGAGTTATTTTTACAAAAATTACCGCGAAAAACTGTTTTCCTATCTTTTCATACCGATTGCGGGCGGCTTTGGATGGCTGGTCACCATTGTCGGAGTGGTGATCCCGTTAATCGGACGGATCCGAAGCTATGACATTACCTATTGGATGGGATTCAGCCTCATCGGACATATGTACCTGTTTCATCGGTACTATGCACTCGGACTCGTGCTTGTGGGATTCATCCAGCTTTTGAAATATTACGAAAAAGGCGAAACCAAGCGCCTAATTGCCGCGGCTTTGCTTGGGCTCGTGTCGTTTTTTATCCATCCGGTTACGACCATTTTTTTTACCGTCACCGTAATCGGAATGCAGGTGCTGATTGCGCTCAAGAATGGAAAAATAGGAAAAAAACAGATACTGACCATTTTGGTTTTCGGAATCGTGCTTTTTCCGATTATTCCTTTTTCGGCTTGGGTCGCGCAAAACCCGGTCGCGGCCGACCACCAAAAAGTTTATTTTTTCCAGAAAGCCTCGCAGCCGTTCGTGTTTTATTTTATCGCCTACGGCATGCTGCTCATCATTACGCTCATCAGCCTTACCAAGGCCAGCTGGCTGGATGACAAGGATTCTCCCGCAATATTCAAGGAAGTCCCGAAAAACAGCCTGTTTTTGTCCTGGATTATAACATCGCTTATCCTGTCACAGATAGGATTTGGAGTGGAGTACACCATTTTCCTTTTCGTAGCGCTCGCATTTGTTGCCGCCAAATGGATTTACAATATCCGCGAAAAAGTGCCCAAACTGCTGTGGATTGCAATCATTTTATCCTGCATCCTGTCCGTTCCTTTTGTCATTGCGGAAAGAACCAACCGCGCGGTAACCAGCGAGTACGCTTATATTACACACGGCGAAGACGAGGCCATGAAATTTTTGGACAACCAGCCCAAAGGCGTTTTTTTGGGGGACAAGATTATTTCTTCCATCGTTGTTTGGAGGACCAAACATACGGTTTTCAGCGACATCGAATACCTGACTTATGATTACCGCGACAAAATGGGAGAAGTCAAACAATTCTTTGACGGAAATCTGGACATTCCAAAAGAATACAAGGGAAAAATCGATTACCTGTGGATCGGCCCCGCCGAGGATTTAAACAAGACCTACACGTCGGAAAAAACCGAACTCATTTTTTCCAATAGCGACGTAAAAATTTACAAGATACTGAAATGACCTCCTTTTGCCCGAAGACGGCTATTTGAAGCCGGACATTGCACCAAAGCCATATTAAGAAAAATCACCCCATGGGTTAAACGTCCAAAAAAGGTGAATAATTGAAAAACGTCTGGAAACTGGTGGTCGGCCTCGTGCTCTTGGCCGCCTTGTATTACCTGATTGGAATAACCCGTGTTATTGAAAAAATCGCCTCGGTTAACCCTTTTTTTGTCATTTTAGCCGCCGCACTCCTCGTTTTTAGCCTTGTGTTAAGCGGCTTAAACGTCCTGATTTCCGTCTGGCCTTTCCGAAAAATCTCTTTTTCAAAAGCCGTAAAGTACTATTTTTTCTCCTGGTCCGTCGGCTTTTTGGGACCCGGAAAAGTCGGGGATTTTTCCATCATTCCCCTCCTGCAAAAAGATGGAATTACCGCGGGACAGGCCACCGCGTCCGCCATCCTGAACAAAACCACAACAGTGTTTACCCTGTTTTTTTTGTCGGCTTTTGGCGTGCTGTTTTTTTTCGAACCCTCCTACGCGTTCCAGCTGATTTTGGCCGGCGTTGCGATTCTGGCGGTTTTTGTTTTTTTGGTCTGGACCCCGATGGGAAGAAGCTGGATTAAAAAAATCCTCGGAAAAAAAAGCGCCTGGTTTGCGGGATTTGGAATCGCCATGGACAGTTATTTTTCAAAGCACCGCGACATCGTTATCCTAAACGAACTGGTGACGGTTGCCCAATGGCTGACTCTTGCGGTATTTACGCTCGCCTTATTTTGGGGGTTCGGCTTTTTTCCCTCGTTTTGGGACGTTGTATTTGTGGCCTGCATTTCGAGTGTGGTTTCCCTGATTCCGATTTCCCCCAACGGAATCGGCGTGCGCGAAGTGACGTATACTTTTTTGGCCGGCCTTGCCGGTTGGCCCGCCGTCACCACCGTCAGCGTGATTGCGGTTTCTCTGGCGATTCATTACGCGATTGTCGTTGTAACGTTTGTTTTTTTTGCGGGCGAAATTAAGGGAATCCTAAAAATACAGGGTCCTGAAAACGGCGGTGCATGAGATGAAAATACTTGTTACCGGAAGCGGCGGCTTGGTCGGAAAAAAAATCGCGGAGTTGTTGGTCAATCAAAAACACTCGGTCGTGAATTTTGACCACAACAGCGGTTTTGACATTTTGGACCCGCAGGCGATTACCGCGGCAATGAAAGAGTGCGACGCGGTTATTCATTGCGCCGCGCTCTTAAACGAAAATCGGGGAAAAGACCTTCTTTGGAAAACCAATGTCGACGGAACAAAAAACATTCTCGCGGCCTGCGTGCAAAACAAGGTCAAGCGCCTGGTTTTTTTGAGCAGTGTCGGGGTTTACGGAACGGTTCCCGGAATCAAAAACGAAAATTCCCCGCTTTCGCCCAAAACCCTGTACGACCAAAGCAAGGTTGCCGGCGAAAAATTCATCCTCGAAAACAGGTCCGTTGGTTACACCATTATCCGAAGCGCCTTAGTGGTCGGCCCGAGCCCGCACTGGAAAAAACTCTTTTCTTTTGTCAAAAAAGGTTTCCCGTTGGTCGGCGACGGGCGCCAAACCTGGCAAACCGTCGATTATGAGGACCTGGCCAAAGCCGCGGTATTTTTGCTTTTTTCAAAAGAAGGCCAAAACGGGGTTTTTATCGTCGCGGGAAGCGAAAAACCCTCCTTGATTGAATTCACCGGTTTTATTCGCGAGTCCATGGGGAAAAAAACACGGGTAATGACGGTTCCGCTTTGGATTGGAAAAATCGCGGGTTTTTTTGGCGGTTTTTTGTTTTGGGTTTTGCAAAAGCCGAATCCCCTTTCGCCGGTCAGTTTGGAAGGAATGCTGCAGGAACGGCGCTACGATATTTCCAAAATCGAAAAAGCGGGATGGAAAAACGGTTTTTCGTTCAGGGAATCCATCCAAAAAACCGTTGCCGAACTCAAAATGAAAAATTCGCGATGATTCGCTTCAGTCTTTTTCAAGCTTCCAGTAGATTTGGTAGCACAAATTCCCGATGAAATGCGCCGCTTTAATCCTGAGACTGGCCGGAATCAATTTGGCCGGCTTGGTAAAAAACAATTCCTGCTCTAAAACATTGAATTTGGATTTGGTATACCTTTTGAACGGCCCTTTTTTCGTATAAAACTGGTCGATGGTGGTTTCGCACCACATGATGTGATGGAACGGCAATTGGCCAAAATTAAACGAATTGTAATAAGGGACTTCAATATGCAAAATTCCGCTTGGTTTTAAGACCCGGTAAATTTCCGTTAAAACCTCGTCGAATTTGAAGGTATGTTCCAAAAAATTCAGGCAAAAAACCTCGTCGAATTCCCCGTCCTTAAAAGGAAGCTTTTTTTCCGCATCCGCAACAATGTCCGCGCCCGAAGCGGGGTCTGCGTCCAGCCCGACGGCGCCGGGTATTTTTCGCCGTCCGCAAGCCAGGTCCAGTATTTTTTTAGAGCCCGGCCGGTAGGAGTTGATTTTTTTGGTTGTCCAGTGACCGACTCCCGCCTCGTTGGATACGAATGAATGCTTAATCATCTTTTCACATTCTGGAAATCAATGCTTATATGGTTTGCTTTTGGTTAAAAAACGGTCAGGCGGCCTTCATGAAAATGCTTCGGTTTATTTTTTGGCCGATTCCAAAACATTTTTTATTCTTTCCCCGATTTCTTCCCAGGTAAACACTTCGGGATTTTTGGGAACGAATTGTTGCGGGTTTTTCAGGACTTTTGCGATAACTTCGGCCGTTTTTACGGGGTCTTTTTGGTTTTTTATTTCAACCACATACTTTTTTTGCGCAAACGCGGGGGACGCGCCTTGGTTTACGATGACGGGAATTTGGGCGGCGAGGCCTTCCAATAACACAAGCGAAACGGCACGAAAACCCAAAAGCAAAATCAGGGCGGACGAGCATTTGAGCTCCTTTAGGTAGGCATCCCGGTCGGTCATGGCGCCTTTAAACTCGACTTTGGAAGATATGGCCAGTTTTTGGGCGAGTGCAACAAATTCTTCCCGGTCCGGCCCGTCGCCGATAATCACAAGTTGCACTTTGGGGTTTTGCTTTGCAACGATTGCAAACGCGGGCAATAAATCCAAAAAACCCTTGCTTTTCACCAGCCTTCCGACGCAAAGCAGGCGGCCGGGTATTTTTTCAACCTTGACCGATTCGATCCGTTTTCGGTCGATTCCAAGGCCGATGATTTCGGACGGAACTTTTCCGAACAAATGGCGGTACTGCTCGGATTCGGAATCCGAGGAATAAAAAACATAGTCGATTCTGGAATTAAAAAAGCGGATTAGGCGGTCGAAAAAGGACCGCAGGAACTTTTTGAAACGCGAATGCGCGCCGGAAGCATTGACATAAATCGCCAGTTTTTGGTTCTTTTTTTTGGCGAGCATGGCGAATAAGGTGGGCAGGTTATTGTAGCCGTTCACCAAAACAAAATCCGCGTCGCTTTTTTTTAACGCCGAAAAAAGTTCTATGGAAAAAAAATAGCTTTCTTTTGGGGAAAAAGCCGAAAATTCGCGGATGGTCAATCCTTGCCAGTCAACCGACTGCGTCTTTTGCGGTGTGGTCGTAAAAATTTCAACTTCCAAACCGGCGTTGGAAAAATACCTGGCGAGCTGTACGGTCAGGTTTTCAAGGCCTGTTGAGTACAGGCGCGGGGTGCGCGGGCAAACCAGCACGATTTTTCTTTTTTGGTTTTTTTTCACAGGTCTTTTGCTCCTTTCAGGATTCGAAGGCTTGGAATCAGCAATACGAAACATCCGCCTTTTTTCATTGCCGATTCGGTTTTTTGCATGATTTCTTTTGCGTAGTTCCACGAAAAAATAATCAAAAAATCGGCCGGTTCTTTTTTTAGCCCCGGCAAATCGACAATCGGAATTCCGGTGTTTCCGATAAACCGCCCTATCTTTTCCGGCGTCTGGTCAACCACAAAGGAAACCAAATCCTTTGAAATGCCGAAAAAATTCAGCAGTACGCACGCTTTGGCGGCGGCGCCAAAACCCGCCGTTTTTTTTCCCCGCTTTTTTTGCAAAATCAAAAAATCGATGGTTTGTTTGCGTATTTTTTCAACGGAGTTTTTGTAGGAAAGATACGTGGCCGGAAGGTACAATCCATCCCGCTCTTCCTGAGTTAGCAGTTCGGCAACCGAGGATTGGGGTGCCAGCGGGCTTTGGGTGTGAACCGCCCAGATGCGCAGCGCATCCGCATGAACCAAAGAGGAGGATGCGTCGATTATTTTCAAGCCGTGCTCTTTTAAAAGCCGGACCAGGGGTTTTAGCAAAAAATAGGACAGGTGTTCGTGGTAAATCGTGTCGAACTCGTTTTTTTGGATAAGGTTTGCGGCATAATGGACTTCGCAAACCATTGCGCCATCCAAGGCAAGGGCATTTCGGCAGTTTTCAATGAATGCATGAACATCGGATACTTGAGCCAGAACGCTGGTAGCCGTAATTACCTGCACTTTTCCTTTTTTCAAAACGGCTTTGGCGGATTTTGAATCCCAATAGCTTGCAATGGTCGGGATTTTGTTTTTTCGGGCTATTTTTGCAAGCTCTCGGCCGGGCTCCACTCCAAGGGTTTCAAATCCCTGCGTTTTGAATGCCTGCAGTAAACAGCCGTCGTTGCTTCCCAAGTCCAGCACGGCCCCGTTTTTTAATTTTGGAAAACGCCGGACAACTTCCGCGGCCAGTTTTGAACAGTGCTCTTGGAATGTTTTGGAAAGCGAACTGCGGTAGGCATAATTGGAAAAAATAAGGTTTGGATTGACCGCTCCACCCAGCTGAATAAATCCGCAATCCGGGCAAAAATATACCTGAACGGGAAAAGACGGCGCTTTTTCTTTTTGGGTCTTAAAAAACGAATTCACGAGCGGAAGTTTTCCCATGTCCAAAAACAAGGCCATGTCCGCGGCGCCGCAGAGCCGGCAGGCCGAAAGCGGCTGAAAATCGGGATTGTTTTTTTTTCGGCGGTTTGACATAAACATATTTGCAAATTTTGTAAAACATTTTGGGTGAGTTTTGGGTTTTTATTTTATTCCAAATTATTTTTTGCAGCATTCGTTTTCGGTTCGGCTTTTTGCGGTTTATTTTTTTAACTTTTTTTCCAACTGGCTTTTTTTAATCCGGTACAGCGTTTCTTCCGCGATTTTCCGGTTGTTTTTAAGCATCTCGGCCAAAAGGCCCATGGTGACAATCTGAAATCCGAACACCAGCAAAGCAACAGACAGCACCGCGGTAGGCAAATACGGTTCGACAACGCCAAAACGGAAAAAATGGACCAATATCCGCAGGCCGAACAAAAAACCGGCGACAAAAACAAGCCCGCCCAACGTCACAAACACCTTAAGGGGCTTATACGACAAATAACCGATGACCAAAGTCAAAACCGATTTTTTGGCGTATCCAAATACGCTTCCAATCAGCCGCGATTCGTCTTTTCGCTTCCTAAAATCAACGGGCACTTCCACAATCCGAAGCGAAAGATTCGCGGCATGTACAATCGTTTCCTGGGTATAGGTGTAGTTTGATAAAACCACGAGGCGCAGGGCGGCTTCGCGGCTGAATGCGCGAAAACCCGTCTGGCCGTCGCTGACGGGAATGCCCGCGACCATCGAGACCGCGCGGGTGGCCAATTGGTTTCCCAGTCGTTTTGAAAACGGCATGGATTCGATGTAGCCCGCAAAGCGCGAGCCCAAAACGATGTCGGCTTGGCCGTCCAAAACGGGTTTCACCAAAAGCGGGATTTGTTTTTGGTTGTACTGCATGTCCGCGTCCGTATTGACGATGATGTCCGCGCCCATTTCAAGCGACTTTTGCAAACCGTCGCGAAACGAGGACGCGAGCCCTTTGTGCGGATTTTTGAGCACGGTTGCACCTTTTTTTTGGCTGACTTCCGCGGTTTTGTCCGTGGAACCGTCGTCGATTACAAGAGTCGAAATGCGGTCGATTCCCCTTATCGAAAAAGGGATTTCGTCCAGCACCAAAGAAATGGTTTTTTCCTCGTTAAAAGCCGGAATCATGATTACTAAGTGCATATAGTCCTCTTTGATTTACTCCTTAAATAACCCAGCCGATGGCGGGGATTTCAATAAAAAGCGGATTCTTAAAAGGCCCAAAAACATGCTGGGAACCGTCATAAATCCGATTTTGCTTTCCGCGGCATCCGTCCACACAATGGGAACTTCAAGTATGGTAAATCCCTTTTTTTTGGCGCGCCAGAGCAGTTCGACGTCGAACTCGAAAAATCCGGATTCAACGGACTGCATAATCGGAACGGTTTTTTTTGAAAACACCTTGGCGCCGCATTGCGTGTCGTTGAGCGGCAAGCCGAACAAAAAATTCACCAAAAAATTGAACGAGCGTCCCAAAAATTTCCGGTACTCGGGCTGGTTTAGGATTTTCGAACCGGACAGGGCGCGGGAGCCGATTGCAATATCCGCTTTTGAAAGGCCGCTTAAGATTTTCAGGAATTCCTGCGGCGGCGTCGAATTGTCGGCATCCACAAACGCCACGACTGGCTTGGCGGCAAGGGCAAATCCCCGTTTGACTGCTCCTCCTTTTCCGATTTTTCTTGGAACGTCGAGTAAGCGCACGTTTTTTTTCCCCTTTGAAAAAGAATTTACCACGCCGGCGGTATTGTCCGAGCAGTTGTTGGCAACGACGATGATTTCAAAGTCGGATTTTTTTTTCGAAAAAAAAGAGTAATACGAGTCCAAAGTCTGGGCGATTCTTTTTTCCTCGTTATAAGCGGGAATGATGATTGAAAATGATTCCAAATTTTCACCTTTTTTGTTTATAAACCTTGAACGCCCCGAATTCAAAAACAGGGGGCCGCCCCAAATCAAAATTGAACTGGCCAGTATTAAAAACGACATACTCAACTTCGGTCTGGTTGATACAGGAAATGCAGCCGGCTTCGATTTGTTTTTGGATTTTTTCGCGGTTTAACGATTCGTCGGAACCCGAAACGACCTGCAAAACCGAATCCGGCAAAAAATGATCGACCAAAGGGTCGAACGGAATCTTATTGGAAACCGCCGCAATCCAGCCACCGCCGTCGGCCAAAAAAAGCGTTTTTTTCAGGGCAGGGTCGAACTTTTTGAATGCCAGCGCAAACGCTTCGTCCTGAACCGTTGCCTTGGAACCCGACCTGGCATGGGCCAAATCTGACGAGGCAAAAAAAGACGCGAGGCAAAGCAGGACAATCAATAGCAGGACGGTCTGAAACGGCTTCCAACCGGAATGCCGCTTCTCGAACTTTTCCCAGACAAAGGTCGCAAAAAAAGTTCCCGCAAAAATAACGGCAAACAGGCTGAACAGGAAAAAAAACTTGTCCGAATGCGGAAGGCCGATGGCGGAAAAGAAAAGATAAAATAAAAGCCAGACCACGGAAAAAATAAACGCATCGGACGATTTTTTTCCGGAAGAAAAAACCGCGGAAAGTAAAAACAAAACCAGAGGAACCAAGCCGAACCACAGGGGCACGGCGATTAAGGCGGCCCAAAGGCCGGAAAGACTAAAGGACGCCAGCTGTCCCGGCGCGTTTGTAAAAACCGGAAGGTACGTCAGCAGTATGGCGGGAATCGAAAGGCAGGCAGAAAGCAAAAGCCCGAGGCCGAACTTGAAATCGCGTTTTTGGATTGTTTTAAACGCCAAAAAAAGTGCCAATAACGGACCGGTTGCGGGATGAAAAACAATCGTTGCGGGCAAAAGCAAAAACGCAAGCGGGCTTTTTTTTTCGAAAAAATACCAGGCGCCGATAAAAAGCGCGAAGCTGGCAAGCAAAGGAAAAACGCCATAATAAAAATTCTGGAAAATAACTTTCGTCCCGATCAGCAATGCCGCGGAAATCAGGGAAGCGTTATGGTTTTTGGACAGCGCAAAGGCCATCCAGTATACCAAAGCAACAAGAATGACGGAAAAAACAAGCCCTAAAAACCAGACGATTTGGTAATCGGAAACAAAGAAAAACAATTTGGAAACCGCGTTTGAAAACAAGGCAAATCCTATCTGGTAAGTGAACTTCAGGTCGGAATACGGCGCGTAAGTGCCGGGAATTTTGTCGTTTAGAATGCGGATATTGGTAATATGCAGGACATCGGAACTGGCCGGAAAAAACGGGTGAACCAAAAGCAGCGGGTATGCAGCCAGACCAAGCATCAACAGGCACAATACCAAAACGCTTTTGGGCAGGGGCATGTTTTCGATTTCCTTGCCCCATTTTTTTACCGCGAAAAACGCGGCGAACGCGCTTAACAGCAAAATCGGAATCGGAAACAGGTTCCAAAAGCCGATCCACAGGCTGGACAAGGCGACAACGGATGCCCAGACCAAAAAGCCGAAAACCAAGGATGAAAGCTTCATTTATTTCCTCTTTTTTCGGGCTACGGTAAAAATAGTGAAGCGGCGGTTATCAAACTGTTTTTCGATTTCAAAATCGTGCTTTCGGAAAAAACCCGCAATCGACGCGGGCGAAAAATGATTGACATGGCCGGCCTCTTTTTTGAAATATTCGTTTTGGCGAAGCGTGCCGTGCAAAAAACACTGCATGAAAAAAAGCGGTTTCCAAAGACTGACGATTGTGTCATACGGAACGGTTGCCAACACGACGCCGTTCGGCGCCAAAATCCGGCGGATTTCGTCGATGGCGTCTTCAAAATCGGGCAAATGTTCCAATACTTCCGAAATAACCACGACATCCGCGCTTTGGCTTGGCAAACCGGTTTTTTGGACGGATGCTACCCGAGAATCCGAAAGGCGGCCTTCTTTTTTAGCCTTGGAAAGCATGCTCGGATTCAAATCAATGCCCAAAACGGGAAGGCGTTCGATGTTCCAGTTGACGGTTCCGCAGCCTAAATCGACGATTTTGGCTTTGTCAAACGCAAATTCCTTGACGGTTTTTAGTATCAGTTCGTTTTTGGAGCGGTGAAACCAGCGGCGTACCGGATTGGCCGAATTCATCATTTCTTCGTGAAAATCAGGTTCAAAATCGCGGTAAGAAATTTCTGCGGAAGCGTTGGACTGGTTTTGCCGCAAAGAGGAAGCCATACAACACCTCCAAAAAGATATAATATAAGGTTTATGATACGGATATTTAAAGGTTTAAAAACCCGGTAAAAAAACCGTTTTCTTGTGTTGAATGATGCTCTATGCCTTTGGCAAAAAAAATCCGCTCATTTTTGCCCGTCATCGGACTTGTCTTTTTGCTGGTTATTTTAGCTTCGGTTGACCGGGAAAAAATTTGGTCGGTTCTTTCAAAAGCGGACCTGTCGCTGTTGGCTTTGGCCTTGGCTACCAACGGATTGGTGGTCATCATAAAAGGCGTCAAATGGAGAACGTTTTTTTTCGATAAAAAAAACAAGGTGTCGACCAGCGAATGCATTCAGGGATTTTTAAAAGGATTTTTTTTAAGCGTGGTCACTCCCGGCCGCATCGGGGACTTTGCCCGCGCATTTTTTGTAAAGGGCAAAGTAGGGTTTTCATTCGGACTGGCCAGCGTTATTCTGGACCGCCTGACCGATATTATTCTTTTATTGGCGTTGTCGTTTCTTTCTTTGGTCGCATTTTTTTTCCTCACCCAAAACTGGATTGTCAACCCGCTATTGATACTCGCCCTGATTGCGGCTCTGCTTTTGGGCGTTTTTTATGTCCTTCGAAAAAGCAAAAAAGGGTTTTTCAGGAGCTTTTTTTTTGCGATTACGCCGGAACGATACCGCACCCGCGTCCAGAACACATATGGGAAAATTACCCAGGAACTGCGGGATGCCGGTCGCCACAAAAGCGAACTTTTTTTGGGAAGTATTCTTGGAATTATTATCTGGTTTTTTTGCGCCTTGGCCGGTTTTTGGATCGGAAGCGCGATCGGAATCCAACAGCCATTTTATTTTTTCGGCATTATCGTCCTGTTGCTGGCCTTACTTGAAATAATCCCAATTACGTTTGCGGGCCTTGGAACCCGTGAAGCGGGAGCAATTTTTTTGTTTTCAACCGTCGGGATTTCAGCTGAAACCGCGGTGGCCTATTCGCTTTTGCTGTTCTTTACGGCCTATATTCCGATCAGCGTGCTGGGCGGCCTGCTCTTTATGCAAAAACCCGACAAGCTCTGAATTTTTTTGGAATCAAACGGGAATTGCGGCATTGGGCAATTAAAAAAACAGGTTTTACTGGGCAGTTTTTTTTGAGAACCAGCCGGCATAGGTATTTCGGACTTCTTCCAAAACTTCCAAAGTCCCGATGTCAAACCAGTGGTCGGAAGGATTGTCGAACACGAAACCATACACGGGCTTTTGCCTGTACAGCCATTGCACGAATTCGCCTGGCTTGTCGGGACTGTTTCCCGCGTCCAGATAAGTCTTGAAATCGCGGACGGTTTTTTTGGTGTAAAAATACACGCCGATGGATACTAAAGTCGAAGCCGGCTGGAGCGGCTTTTCGACGAAAAAATTAACCCTGCGATTGGCATCCATCCGTACCTCGCCCATTTTGCGGGCTTCTTCGAAAGTCTTGACGTCATAGCACGCGATTAAATCCGTTTTTTTGGACAAAAATTCTTTTTGCATTTCCAAAATCGAAAACGTGAACAGGTTGTCGCCTGAAACCCAAATTAAATCGGAATCAATTTTTTCCTTTTTTATGGCGAACCATGCGTCGCCGATGGCACCCAGCCGGTTTTCGTTGGAAGTTGTTCCGTCATCCAGCACAATAATCGGAACGGAAATTTTTTTTTGAAAATCATCGGCCCAAGAATCGAACTGGCTGAAAAAAACATGGTTGGAAACCACGACTATTTTTTCAATGTCGGGAAGTTCAAGAATTTTTTGGATGACCTGTTCAATCATGGGTTTTCCAGCGATTTCCAACAGCGCCTTGGGCTTGTCCTTGGTCAAAGGGTACAGGCGCGTCGCGTATCCCGCCACCGGAATCAATGCAATCAAACCGATTCCCTTCCCATGCTGATATATTCAAAGCCGAGCTTTTTCATTTCAATGGGCTTAAACATGTTGCGCCCGTCAAAAATAAGCGGCTGTTTGAGCAGTTTTTTGGCTTTTAACCAGTCCATTCGCTTGAACTGGTCCCATTCGGTGGCGATTACGATGCAATCCGCGTCGGCCATGGCGTCAAATTCGCCGGAACAAAAAGTCACGTTTTTCGACTGGCTTTTTGCATTTTCCATCGCAACCGGGTCGAATGCTCGGATAATAGCCCCTTCTTTTTGAAGCGCCGCAATAATATCAAGGCTTGGCGCGCAGCGCAAATCGTCCGTATTGGGCTTGAACGCGAGCCCGAGCACGCAAACGGTTTTTCCTTTCAAGGCACCCATCTTTTTTTTGATTTTTTGGACAAAGTGAATCCGCTGATTGCCGTTGATTTTCTGCACTTCTTTTAGAATTTCAAAATCGAACCCTTTTTTTTGGGCAATCGTGATAAAAGCGTCCACGTCTTTTGGAAAACAGCTTCCGCCGTAGCCGATTCCCGCGTTAAAAAAATGCTTTCCGATGCGGTGGTCCAATGCCATTCCGTTGACGACATCCTCGATGTCCGCGCCGGTGTGCTCGCACAGGTTGGCCAAAGAGTTGGCGTACGAAATTTTTAAGGCCAAAAACGAATTGGACGCGTGCTTGATGAGTTCGGCGCTGTTAATATCCGTAAACAAAATCGGGCAGTTCAACGGCCCGTATAATTCCCGCATTTTTTCGCGGGCGTTTTCGCTGTCGGTTCCGATGACCACGCGGTCGGGATGCAAAAAGTCGTGCACCGCGCTTCCTTCGCGCAAAAATTCCGGATTGCTGACAACGGAAAAATGGGTCTTGTGGTCGTTATGCGTAATCAGAAGTTCGTAAAGGCGCTTTCCGGTTTCCACCGGAACCGTGCTTTTTTCAACCACGATTTTGGGGGATTTGGCGTTTTCCGCAATTTGGCGGGCGACGTTTTCAACAAAGGACAAATCGGCCTCTCCGTTGGGCATGGACGGCGTTCCAACGGCGATAAAAATAATTTCGGATTCGTTGACGGCTTTGGCCAAATCGGTCGAGAAAAACAGGCGCTTGGCGTTGAAATTGCGCCTGATGATTTCTTCAAGCCCAGGCTCGAAAATCGGCATTTCCAGGCGGTTTAATTTCCGGATTTTTTCCTCGACCATGTCCACGCAAATCACCCGGTTGCCCAGTTCGGCAAGGCATGTGCCCGTAACCAATCCCACATATCCTGTTCCGATAATGCAAATGTTCATTTTTTCACCCTTTCAACGGCTTTTAGGCGGGAGTTTAAAAAACCGCATTGGTTCAATGGCAAAAAAACGGGTTTTAGGCAAACCCGTTTTGGGAATACCATTCCAAAGTTTGGTCAAGCCCTCTTTCAATCGGGGTTTGGGCAACAAATCCCAGCAGTTTTTTGGCTTTGGAAACGTCGGCGGAAAACCGGATGACTTCTCCCGTGCGCGGCCTAGCCAAAACCAATTTGGGTTTAACCCCCATTTTTTGGGCCAGCAATTCGGCGACTTTCAAAAGGCGGGTGGGTTTTTCAGGGGCAATGTTAAACGACCGGTTTTTGGCGAATTCGAATTTTTGAATCAGCAAAATCACCGCTTCCACCGCGTCGTCCAAAAACGTAAACGGCAGCTCTTTTTCTTTTCCAAAAATAGTGATTGCTTCTTTTTTTTTGTTCAGGCGGATAAGAAGGGGAATCAAGCGGTCGCTGTCGTCATAGCGGCCGTAGACGTTTGAAAAGCGGATAATCTGATAATCGATGCCGAACGAAAAGTGATAAGAGGAAATGAATGATTCCGCGGAAACCTTGGACGCCGCATAAGGGGATTCCGTACCGGAAATGTCGACATCGGCTTCACTTGACGGCTGTTTGGAATTGTTTCCGTATACTTCGCGGCTGGAAGAAAACAAAAAACGGGAAATCTTTTTTTTGCGGCAAAATTCCAGGCAATTCAGGGTCATGAGTATATTGTCGATTGCCAATTGGGGATTCTGCACGGAATTAAAGACATACGCATTGGCTGCCAGATGAATGAAAAAATCCGGTTTTTTGGAAATTTTTTCCAATGCATCCGGCTTTCGCAGGTCGGCCAAAACCGTTTTTTGGTCAACCGCTTGGCTCCAGCGGTTGGAAACACGGTCAACGCCGATTACTTCAAATCCTTCCGAAATCAGGCGTTCGCACAAGGCGGTTCCGATCATTCCGCTGGAACCTGTTACCAAAACCGTTTTTTTCATGTTTTCACCGAAGGGTTTTTTTGATACCACTTAATCGTTTCAGCCAAGCCCTCTTTGAGGGAAAAACTGGGTTTCCATCCCAGCTTTTCAAGGGCGCGATTGTTTTTGATTCTAAGCGAAGCCGCCGGATTAAATGTTACTGGTTTTTGTTTTATCATTTTTTTGATTTGGACCGCAAGGTCGGAGCCTAAAAAGGATTTTCCGAACGAAATATTAAACGTTTCCCCCGAAAAGCGGCCGCAATTTTTTCCGGCCGCCAAAACACCGTCAATGGCGTCTTTTACAAAAAGAAAATCGCGGACATACCCTTTTTTGTTTCGGGCAGTTTTTCCTTTCAGAAAGCACACGATGTTATTGTTTACAAAGTGTTCAAAAGCCGGAAAGCGGACGGGACCGTACACGGTTGCCAACCGCACGATGACCGCCTTCAGCCGCTTTTTTTTGGCCAAAAACCGCACGACTTCCTCTGCTTTTATTTTGGAAAACGCGTAGGTTTCGGATTCGCCCAAACGCGAATTTTCGTCCAAAAGTCCGCGATTTGGATAAACGCGGACACTCGACGCCAGCACGAATCGGACGTTTTGCCTGGCGCACTGCAGGGCAACGCAGGAAGTGCCCAGCACGTTGGCGGAAACGGCCTCCAATGGCGTTTCATCCGCTTTTTTTGGAAACGAAAAGCCCGCCAGGTGAAAGCAAAAATCCGGCTTTGTTTTTTCAAACAGCTTTTGCACTTCTTTGGGGTTGGCAATGTCCGCGGAAAAAAATTTGATTTGCTTTGAAATGTTGTGAAGCTTTAGCAGCCGAAAATCGGGGCGCCGCGAAACACCGATGACATTTGCTTTTTGGCTTGCCAGTTCTTTGCAAAGCCAGGCGCCCAAAAATCCCGTGGCGCCGGTCACCAATACTTTTTTGTTTTTCCAAAAAGCCATTTAAAACCACATCGTACTTTGATTGGCTTATAATAATAATTTCCCGAACTTAATGCTTCCCATCAGGCGGAACAATTTAACCGCGGCTACGTAACCCAAGCCGCCCAAAACAATCAAAATCGAGTGCAGGGGGGATTTGTTCTGCAAAAACGTGATGCCGCGCGGAGAGCTCAGGCTGAATTTTCCGTTTTTCTGCCAGATTCCCGTTGCAACCGCAAAATCGGTTCTTGGGTCGACTAAAAAGCCGAATTTCACGTGCAAAAATTCGGCGCACACTTTCGTCTGGTGCTTTTTCCACAAAAGCGCGTCGTTTTGGTGGTATTGCAGGCGCTTTAGCAGGTGCCTGAAAAATGCTTTCATTCCTTTGGGTTTTGCTTCTTCGTGGTCATGAACATAATCGGCCTGCACGATTTTGTAGTCAAAGCCCAAATCCATGATTTTAAAAGTCAGGTCGGTGTCCTCGCGGTAATACCGGTACTCCTCGTCATAGCCGCCCACTTTTTCCAATAATTCTTTTCGAAAACCCGTCGAGGTTCCGCCAAATCCGCCGTAAGCGCTCACCACGCCGACTTTTGGGGAATCAAAACCGGCAACCATTTTAGACAGCCAGTCCTTGGCGGGAATGCAGTCGTGGTCCATGTTAATCACGATTGGAAAACGGGCGGCCATAATTCCCGCGTTGCGCGCCCTGCAAACACCCTGATTTTTTTCAAAATTAATTATTTTGATTTTTTTGTTTTTGGAAAACTTTTGGGAAAGCATCTTTGCGGTGTTGTCGGGGCTTCCGTCGTTGACGACGATGATTTCATATTCCGCGGGATAATCGAGGGCGAGCAAACCGTTCAGGGTTTTTTCAAGTCCGATCGGGTTGCGATAGGTTGCAACGACTATGCTTGCGTTTGACAAAGAACCGTTTTTTTTGGAAGGCATTACAATCAAAACAGGGATAAGATTTTTATAAATCCGAACGTTTTTGCCCGAATCCTTGGCTGGTTTCCTATATAGCCGATTGAACCAAAAAGGTCTTTTAAATCGTCCAAAACACTTGTAGCAAAGGCACGAGAAAAAAGGGGGCAAATGAAATGAAACTACTGGTAACTGGGGGCGCTGGCTTTATCGGAAGCCATTACATCAAACAGCATTTGGAAAACAACCCCAATGACCAAATCGTCAACCTGGACAAGCTGACGTATGCGGGGCGGCTGGAAAACCTTTTGGAAGTCGAAAAAAACCCGAATTATTCGTTTATCAAAGGCGATGTCTGCGATTTTAAAACCGTTGAAAAAGCAATCACAGGATGCGACGCGGTCATCAATTTTGCCGCGGAAAGCCACGTTGACCGCAGCATTGAAAACGCGGCGCCTTTTTTGCAAACCGACGTGGTCGGCGCGTATACTTTGCTTGAAGCCGCCAGAAAACACGGCATTAAAAAATTTGTCCAAATCTCGACTGATGAGGTTTACGGCCAGATTCTGGAAGGCCAGTTCACGGAACAAACCATTTTAATGCCCCGAAACCCCTATTCGGCCAGCAAAGCCGGAGCCGACCGATTGGCCTACAGTTTTTTTGCAACATATGGATTGCCTGTTGTAATCACGCGCAGTTCAAACAATTACGGTTCGCATCAGTTTCCCGAAAAGCTTATCCCGCTTTTTGTCACGAACCTCATGAAGAAAAAAAAAGTGCCGGTGTACGGAACCGGCAAAAACATCCGCGACTGGCTGTTTGTTGCCGACAACTGCGAAGCCATCGAACTCGTCCTGAAAAAAGGAAAAAACGGCGAAGTGTACAACATCGGAGGCGGAAACGAAAAAACCAACCTTGAAATCACCAATTTCATCCTTGAACAATTCGGGTTTGGAAACGAAATGATTGAATACGTGGAAGACCGCAAAGGACACGATTTTAGGTACTCCCTGGATTACTCCAAGATTACGGAAGAACTCGGCTGGAAGCCCAAAACCCCCTTGGAAAAAGGCCTGGCCGAAACCGTAAACTGGTACCGCCAAAACGAAAAATGGTGGAAACCGCTGGTGAAAAAATGATTTCTGAACTTTTGCGCAATAATTACGAAAAGAAGTTAGACTGAAAATTTAACCAATATGTAAAGGTAAAAAGGAAGGTGGATAAATGACAAAAATTCGCGGAGTAGTCCTTGCCGGAGGAACGGGTTCACGATTGCTTCCCCTGACTTCGGTTTGCAACAAACATTTGCTTCCCGTGTATGATAAGCCAATGATTTATTATCCGATTGAAACGCTGAAATCGGCTGGAATCACCGACATAATGGTCATCACCGGCACACACCATGCAGGGGCTATATTTCAATTATTAGGGAGCGGAAAGGATTTCGGAGTAGACTTTACCTATCGCGTGCAGGACGTTGCCGGCGGAATCCCAAGCGCGATTGGCTTGGCCAAAGATTTTGTGGGAAGCGACAAGTTCATTTCGATTAACGGCGACAATATTTTGACGGAAAGCATCAAGCCGTTCGCGGACGCGTTTGCCAAAGGAAAAGAAAAAGCGCGGATTTTGCTTTACCCCGGAACCAACGAGCAGGCCAAAAAATCGGGGGTCGCGGTGACCAAAGGCGAACAGGTCTTGGACTTGATTGAAAAGCCGCAGGTTCCGCCGAGCACGTTGATTTCAATCGGCGTATATATGTACACTCCCGAAGTATTTGATGTCATCAAAACATTAAAGCCCAGCGGACGCGGGGAAACCGAAATCACGGAAGTCAACAAGTATTTCCTCAAGCAAAACGCGCTCGTGGCCAGCACCATTAACGGGCATTGGCTGGACGCGGGAACTGTCGACGAACTGTGGGAATCCAACACCAAAATAAAGGCTTTGCTTGAACAAAAAAAGAAAACGTGAGGGGAAACGTGGCGCTTCCCAAAAATATTTTTTTCCTCACGGATTTTTATCTGGCCAAAAATGAGCAGTTAGAGCCGCGGTTAACCATTGCCAAGTACGCGGCTGAACGGGGTTTGAACCGCTTTGGCGGGGAATTCCTGTTTATCCGCACCGAGGATGTTTCCAACCTGAAAAAACAGGCGCAGCAGGCGCTTGGGATTAAGGAACAATTGGACTCCCTGTTTGACAAAACTTATTTTTCGATTCATGCTCCCTGGGTGCCGTTTGAAAAAACAGGGTTTGAATTTGGAAAAACGCAGTTCAATAATATTCTGCAATTATTGGATTTTTGCCCGGAATTCGTGAAAATTTTAAATGTGCACGCGGGAACCGTTTCTTTGGAGTACTGGAACAAAAAACTGAAAAACAACCCGAATCAAAAAAAACAAAACATGGAACTGGTGCGAAACCGGCTGGACGAACTGGCCGACCTCGACAGCCGGATTTGCGTGGAAACGCTTTTTGCGCCCTTGGACGAGGAAAACGGAGCGAATTATCTGGCCAACCTTCCAAAGGACGTATTGCAACTGGCCAAAAACAAAAAAGTGGGGATTACGGTGGACACCGCGCATGCGGGAATGACGATTGAGTCCTGCAAAAAAATGATTCAAAACAGGGAATTGTTCAACGGTTATTTTGAAAACGAGTGGGATGAAATAAAAAAAACCGCGCTTGGCGGCCGAAAGGAATTTACCGCATTCGGAAAAAAAATAAATCACATTCATTTCAACGATTTTAAGTCCGGCGAAAAGGCGGTTCCGGCCGGCCTCGCGGACGGCGCGATTCCCGGGCTGGGCACAACCCCGAAAAAAGAACTGTATGAATGGCTAAACGCGCTGGCCGAAGGGTCGGGAAAAAAAGAAATCGGCGCGGCTTTGGAAATCAAGGAAAAAAGCTATGGCAAACTGAAAAACCAGCAAAAGACAATCCAAATCATTGCGGATTATTATGGACTCTGAAAAAACCGGAAACAAATTGGGAATTTCCAAGGCGTTCATTCTGGCGGGCGGCCGCGGGGAGCGCCTTGGGGAACTCGGGAAAGACAAGCCCAAAGTCATGATGAACGTGCAGGGAAAACCGCTGCTCGAATGGAACATCGAACTGTGCAAAAAGTACGGCATCACACAAATTGTTCTCGGCGTCGGTTATTTGCACGAGCAAATCGAATCGTATTTCGGCAACGGAAAAAAATTCAGGGTGCAAATCTCGTACAGCGTCGAAAAGGAATTTTTGGGAACCGCCGGCGCGTTCAAGCTCGCGGAACCATTTTTCGAAAGCGAAAAAAAGTTTGTCATGATGAACGGCGACGAAGTCAAAGACGTTTTGTTTGAAAAACTAAACCAAGTGTTCGAGTCCGAACAGGCATGGGCCGCGGACGCGCTGGTGCCAACGCCGGATGTTTCCAAGTCCGGTTCGGTAAAACTGGACGGCCATTTTATCACGGATTTTTTGGAAAAAAACCCGAAAGCCCAAAACGAAAAAGGGCTTGTGAACGCTGGCGCGTACATTTTGTCCGAAAAAATTTTTGGCTTGATTTTGCCCTGCCAAAAAGTTTCGATTGAACGGGATATTTTTCCAAGGCTTGCCCGCGACGGGCATATGGTCGGGGTTTCCTGTTTGGGGCAATGGTTTCAGACCGACACTCTTGAAAAGCTTCAAAAAGCCGAAAACCAATGGAAAACCCGTTTTAATAAAAAAGAAACGCATTTAAACCTGTTTTAAGATAATTAAACCAGATTTGAATGGCCCGAAACGTCGCATTCTACATAATCTGTTTGTTGGTTTTGATTCTGGCGGCGCCGATGGCGGGTGCGGTTACGACTGTAAGCCTTGAAATTCAAAAAATAATCGGCAATTACACCAATGATAATACGCCCCAATTAACAATTACTGCAGACACTACTGGAACTGCACCCACTATGCGTTTCTTATGCAGCGGAACTACATATTCAGACCCTATACCGTTTATATCCCCCGTTACCGATTTTCAAATCAATTCTGGCAATTTTGGCTGCAGCACAGCCGACGGACTCCGCGACATTAACGTTCTTATAACCGACGATGATGGCAGTTCGGCTTCAGCGCTTTCATCGGTTACATTAGATACCACTTCGCCAACAGTTACTAATCAAGCACCAGCAAACGGCAGTAGCAGCGTTAACAAACGGCCAACCATTGCGTTTGATTTTGCGGATACTGGAATCGGAATAGCAAATCCCTCAGCCCAAGTTGTTTTGCATATTAACGGGGACTTTAATTCGTTTACTACCATTACCGCGGGTCACGCGGAATTGGTTCCAACAACGGATTTTCCGGACGGAGTCTACAACATCAGGGCTGATGTAAACGACGATTTAAACAATAATAACCCTGCAATGTGGACATTTACAGTAGACACCACGGCAGTTGTGTATTCCATTTCGATAAACAACGGTGTCACGGATACCAATCGTCTCGATGTCAATATTTCGGTGAGCGGAGAAACTTCGCTTAACCAATGTCGATTTAAAAATGTAGGCGGAGATTATGGCGCGTGGATTGCCTTTGCGCCCCAAATGCCTTTCACGCTGACCGGCGCAGACGACAATAATAAAACAGTTATAGGACAGTGTACAGATTCGCTTGGAAATCAAAGCGCGGAATTCAGCGATTCAATACGGTTGGATACTTCGCCACCCAACATTACCCAGTTTGATGCAGTTCCAACGTCAAGTTCGTCTATTCACCTTACTTGGACAGTTCCCGACGCGCTGAGCGGAAGCGGATTGTCCCAATTTATTTTAACACAAACCGAACCGAGCGGAACTTCACCTCGAACTATTTCTGGAACTTCATTTGATTATAATATAACAGGATTAGCGGCAGATACACTCTATTCGTTTTCATTGGTTGCAAAAGACAATGCTGGAAATTACAGCACACCGCCTAAAACGACATCAACTCGCACCTTTGCCGGAACTTCGGGCAACAATAACAATAATAACAATAACAACAATGGCAACGGCGGTACGGGCGACACTATTTCCCCGATTGCCAGTTGGGTTGCTCCTTTGTCGGGTCAGGTTGTCAAGGGAACCGTCAAGCTGCGGGTGAATGCAACGGACAATGTGAGCGTTGCCAGCGTGAAATTTTACATCGATAATGACAATGTTATTTACAAGATGGTTGTTTCCCATACCGCCAATGTGTTTGAAACGGATTGGAATTCAACCGCCGTGTCAAACGGTTTGCACACTCTTATTGCAAGGGCAACGGATACTTCGGGAAACCCCAAAGATGTTCAAATTCCGGTTACCGTAAATAATTCGGCGGTTGATGCCAATGATTTGGACCAAAACAGCGGCAGTGAAAATGATTCTTTGGACAATTCGGTTCCTTTTGCCGCCCGATTTTCACAGGCAAATTCCGATTGGTTTTCTTTGCTGCTGTTAAGCAATTTTAAGTCCGATTCGGACGCCACGGCAAAATTGCTGGATGCCCGGCAGAAATTGCTGGAAGCCCAGGCGGCGTTCGATTCGCAGGATGAAGCAAGCGCAAACCAAAAACTGGAAGATGCGATTGAAATCATCGGACCTCTAAAAGACTCCCTGGGATTCGGGTCTTTGACCGCGTTTGATTCGCGGCAATTAAACTCGGTCCTGCCCTATTCTTTTTTGCAATTGCAGCAATTCGGACTTAACAGCGAACTGGCGACGCTTTCATTGCAGGACTCGACTTTGGTTCAGGCCACTCGGGAGTTGTTCGTCTTTGAGCATACAAACGAAAACGGCGAAAAGGAATATTTTGTCAAACTAGTCGTCAAAATCAAAAACACGTCGGGTGTCCCGCAGGATTTGGAGTTTATTGAAATAATCCCAAAATCGCTTTTGCAATCCGCAAGCGGGTTGGTTTCCGATTATTCATTTTCGGTTTTGCAGGATGACCCTTTGGTCCAGTGGTCATTAAGCCAGGTTCCGTCCGAAAAAGAAATCCGGATTTCGTATGCACCCGTCCGCGCTTTTACCTTGGATGAAGTCCGGCAAATGCTGGATGGAAAAACGCTTTCCGAATTCCAGAACCGGCCGCTTTTGGTCACCAAAAAAAACACTGAAAACAAAAACGTGCTGGCGTCAACTCCGTGGCTGGCGGGTTTTTCCCTGTTATCCAACGCTCCGTTGGTTTTGATTGGATTTGTCATTTTGCTGTGGTTTTTTGTGCTTTCGCTTGGATACTGGAACCTCAAGCGAAACGACCCGGTTTTCTCCTTTGAAACCGCATCCGTCGAAGAAAACAAGCCAATCTGGTTTTCAAGATTAAACCGAAAAATAATATCCCCCCAACCCGCCGCAAAACCGCAAGCGGGGATTCCTTTGCTTTGGAATAACAACGCACCCGTGCAAAAAAACGCCTTGGCCAAGCTAATCGAAGGCGACAAGCGGCCCAACCTGCAGCCCAGGCCGATTCAAGGCGAACCGGTTAACTGGTGGAAAGAAAACAAGCGCCCGCCCGCCAACTAAACAACCTTGCTTTTTGGCCAAAAAAGGAATTTTTTGATAAATGGCTTTTTTAATTGATTGCGATTTTTTAGTATCAGAAAATCCTTTTTTGACGTGATTGGGATGGTTTCTCAAAATATTACGATTGTCGGAGCGGGGCCTGCGGGCCTTTCCACGGCTAAATACCTGTGCGAACAGGGGCTTTTGTGCACGGTTCTTGAAGAACACGCGGAAATCGGGCGCCCCGTCAACTGTTCGGGCCTGTTAAGCATTGACGGCAGCCAAAAAGCGGGACTACCGATTACGGATGACATTACAGTTAACCGGTTTCGCGGCGCCCGCTTGTACGCGCCGGATAATTCGCTTTTGACCGTTGAAAAGTTCAAGCCGGTTGCCAATCTGGTGAACCGCGACGAATTGGACCAGGCTATGGCAATGCAAGCCGAAAAAGCGGGAGCCCAAATCCGGACCAAAACGCGCCTGATTGATATCCGAAACAATACCTTGTTTTTGGAATCCAATGGCAGGGGAGAAATACTCAAGACCAATATTATTGTCGGAGCCGACGGCCCGAGTTCCAAAGTGCGCAATTTGTCCGGCATTGCAACCGACATGAACCATTTTATTCATTCGTATCAGGTCAAAGCCAAGGGAAATTTCGACCCCGACTTTGTGGAAATTTATTTCGGCGGATTTGCCTGGAATTTTTTTGCATGGGTCATTCCGGAAAGCAAAACCCGCGCGCGAATCGGCCTTGGATGCAAAACCGGCCTGAATCCCAAAAAACAATTTGCGGGGTTTTTGCAGCAAAAAAAAATCGAGGTGGACGTGCTGGAAGAATCCAGTTTTTTGATTCCCTGCCGAAAGCCGCTGCAAAATCTCGTGGTTGACAACCGATTGCTTGTTGGAGACGCCGCGTTTCAAGTCAAAAGTTCGACCGGCGGAGGCGTAATCTTTTCAGCGCTTGCCGGAAAAGCGGCCGCCGAAAGCATCGCGGAGCACATTGTCCAAAAAAAACCATTGGCGGTTTACAACCAAAAAACGGAAGCGATGCGCAAAGAACTCGAGCTTCACTGGAAAATCCACAACTATTTCGCGTCCTTAACCGACCAGCAAATCAACAGGCTGTTTGCAAAGCTCAAAAACGCAAAAATCGAGCAATTTTTGGCTGAGCGCGGCAACATGGATTATCCAAGCCAGTTCATTCCGGCCTTGCTAAGAAACCCGCGCATTTTATTGATGCTGCCCGACGCAATCAAATTCTGGCAAAGCTGAATCTGCTTTTGATTCACCAAAAAAAAAGAACCGGAAAAATATAAAATTTCGGGCATATTCCCAAAATAAATTATATTTTCAAAAACGAATTATATTCCTAAGAACTCTGTAGAAATCCTTTAAAAATACGCAAAAAGGTTCCGTAAAATTCGCAAATTCGCCAATTAAACCAATTTTAATTTTCGGTTTTGAGGATTTTTACACCGCCATTCCCAAGACAAGTTTGAAAAAGAACCATTGAACGCCTTCCCAAAAACCGTTGGGCAGGTATTGGATTTCGCCCAATCGAAGAAGGTTTTTGGCTTCGGCCTGCACATCGGCCGCGTTTTCAAGAGCGGTAATCGCCGCGGGGGTAATGGTACTGGTTCCGCGAAAAGTCAAAGCTGATTCAAAAAGTGGCTGGATGGAATTGTTTTCGATGCGAAACCAATATTCCCGGTTTCCGCCGGGCGAGGCATACACGATTTTGAAGCTGCCGTATCCGAACGAGGCCAAAGCCGGCGGAACGGTAAAGAGCTGTTCTGGTTTTCCGGAGAAATCGTATCGGCCAAAACCGTGTGAACCGCGGCCGCTAAAAAAATCGCTGCAATCAAAACCAAGCCGGATTTTGAATTGATCAGTTTTAGGATTGCTCAAAGAATTTAAAAACCCGAAGATTTGCTTTTCATTCGGCGGGCAAAAGAAGGATTGGCCTTTTTTTTTGGCTGAAATGATATGCTCCGCCGATGGCGGTCAGCCCGATTCCGGTAGCAATGACTGGCAAAGGCATGGAAACCATCAGGGTAACGCTGACCAAAATTCCGATGACCGGCAAAACGGGGATTTTTCCAATGGAAATCGGAACCCTAAACGGCCGCACAAAACCGGGATGCTTTTGCCGCAATTGGATTACCGACGCGTTCACAAGAACAAACGCGGCAAACAATAAAAACGCGGTCGCGTTGGCCACAAACGAAATGTCCCCCACAAACAAAAACAAAAGCGAAATTAGGGCGCATACAATAATAGCCAGGGCGGGAGAATGCGTTTTGGGATTAATTCCCGCCAATGGCTCGGGCAAATTGTTGTCGCGCGCCATGCCGTAAACAATCCGCGAAACCACGAGCAAAAACAGCAATACCGTGTTGCCCGTTGCAAACAACGCGATCAGGGACAATACCCAAAATCCCGCCGGGCCCAAAGCGGTGCTGGCAACATCCGCCAGCGGAGCGCTGGACACCGCCAATTGGTTCGGATTCACAATGGATATAGCCGCAATAGCCACCAAAACATAGAGCACGGAACTGATAATAATGGCCAAAATCAGGGCTTTGGGAATTGTTTTGGTGGGATTTTTGGTTTCCTCGCTTAAGCGCACGATGTCTTCAAAGCCGATGAATGCGAAAAAAATCAGGGCCGCCGCGCCGAGCACATTCGCGGCCGGAATGGCGGCATCATATAATGGAATGCTTCCGATTAAAGGAAAACCCAAAAAAATGATGATGAGCAATCCGGCGGTTTCAACGATCGTAAAAAAAGTCCCGATGTTCGCGCTTTCCCGAATGCCGCGCAGGACGATTAAGGCCGACAAAACGGTTAAGCCGATGGCCGCAAAAAATGCGGATATTCCGGTTAAGCGTTCAAAATATCCGCCAAAACCCAAGGCAACGGTTGCAATCGAAATGATTCCGGCGCAGATTACCATCCAGCCCGCCAAAAAACCCAGGCGCTCGGAAAAAGCGGTTTTGACATAATCGAATTCCGCTCCCGCTTTGGGAAGCATGGAGGACAATTCCGCGTAGCTTAGTCCGGTAATGGCGGCCACAATCGCGCCGATAACAAATGAAATCCAAATATTTACGCCCGCAATCGCGACTCCTTCGCCGATCAGCGCGTAAATTCCGGCGCCTAAAATAATGCCCACGCCGATTAAAGTGGTGCTCCAAAGTCCCAGCTCGCGCTTTAATCTTGGTTTTTGGGAGTAGTGCTTTTGATAATGGGTCATTGTACAAAAAAAGGAAATGCCGGTTAATAAAATTTTAGGTTGGCGGCGATTTCATGCATCGGAATAAATAGTTTTTTCCGTGAAATTCACGGTTTTTCAGAACATGCCCAGTCCAACTTGTCCCCGATTTGAATTCCTTTTGCGGCTCCAACGGGAAGTTCCGCCAGAAAACGGGAAGGGTTTTTTGGGGTATAATTCAAGGTCCACGGCGAAATCGCGGTTTTGATGTCGGTGACTTTCTTTTTCTCGTCCAGATAAACCAAATCGATGGGGAAAAAAACGAACAGCATGTGGATGCTGGCACCCGTTTTTTTTTCGCTTCCAAAATCAAAAATCAATGCGTAATCAAACGATTCTTTTTTTTCAAGCATCAATCCCCTGAATTTTTTGAAAAAAGAATCCGCAAACCGGGTTTTTTCCGTTATTTTTTTGTTTTGGGTTTTGTTGAACAGCATATTTTCACGGTTGTTTTTGGTCTGTTAACTCATGTACGGAGTAAACGGCGACTTCCGATTGTTGTTTGAGCATTTTATCGTTGCTTAAAATAGGGCAGCTTTCTCTGATGGCCAAAGCAAAGAACGGCCAGTCGTCTTTGTCCGGTGAAATCGCTTTGGCTTTTGTTTTAAATTTTCCATATTCCTCTTTGGGAATGAGTTTAACATATCGGAAGACGGCGTTCAAAAGCGTTTGCAATTCGTCGCCGGTTAATCCGGCTTTTTTTTGGATTTCGTCTTTATGCTCTTCGATTTCAATCCGGATAAATTCGGGCGCAATGAATTGGAATTCGTCATTGAACAGCAAATCAAGCGAATAGTTTTGCGCAATCAGCGCCGCAAAGACGACATTGGAGTCCACCACGAGCCGCATGGTTTATTCCTCGTGTCGCTTGGCAATTCCGCGGTTGATTTTGCGTCCCAGTTCCAAAGCGTCTTTTTCCGTGAGTTTGGATTTGGCCGTGATTTGCTTTAATAATTTTAATTCGTGAATCTTTTCGGCAAAGGCTTGGCGTGCCACTTCCGACCAGTTAATCACCGGAAATCTGTCCATTTCGTTTTTCAGGTCCTTGGGAACCGCTAACGTCATATTAGTCATTTTACCACTTCACATATATTATGTGTTATAAGTATAAATACGTATCGGCTCATTTTCGATGGGCCGTTCAGCCCGGCTTTGGAGCCGAACCTCTTCGCGGCTTTTTGACGGCGGCTGTTTTTTTGTTTTGGGTCTGGTTGAAAAGCATGAAAAAACCGCTACTGTTCCTTTTTTTTGTCTTTTAGGACTTCCAAGGAAGGCACCTGGATTTCTTCGATTAAGTGTTCGGTCTGGACGGGTCGCGGTTCGAAGCGTTCGAGCCTGTTTTCAAGCTTGTTGATTTCGGAAATCTTGGCTTTAAGTCGGTGCAAAATCGCTTTTTTCCGGCTTAAAACCGACCCGCTTTTGGCATCTTTAGCGTTCATACGGTTAGTTGTCGCAAACCCTGTTTTTAAACGTTTTGAACCCAATCTTTTAAAAACAAAAAAACCCCTTTATTAAGGTTAAACCCAGATTTTGAATTTGAAAAAGGATTGAATATGGCATTGCAATCAATTGCATTTATTCCGGACGGCAACCGTCGCTATGCCAAAGTCCACCAGATTTCGCTTTTGCAAAGCTACCAGCTGGGCACCCAAAAAGCATGGGACGTCATCGACTGGCTCAAGCCCTACAAAAACATCAAAAGCGGAACTTTTTACACCTTGTCCCTTGAAAACCTGACCCGCAAAAAAAACGAAATCGGCTTATTGCTGAAAGTTTTTGAAAGAGAAATCGACAAGGCGCTTAATTCGCCGGTTTTTGAGAAAGACGACCTGAAACTCCAATTTGTGGGAAGATTAAACGCGTTTCCAAAAAAAATCCAGGACAAAATGAAAAAATTGCAGGAACGGACCGAAAACTTCAAATCCAAAACCATCAACCTTGCCTTGGGTTACAGCGGGCAGGCCGAAATCGCGGACGCCGCCAAAAAAATCGCGGAGGATTATCAAAACAACAAAATCGATTTGACAAAGCTGGACGAAAAAAAATTCCGCGAATATTTATACAACCCGCTGATGGCAGACCCCGACCTGATTATCCGAACCAGCGGCACCCAGCGCTTAAGCGGCTTTTTAACCTACCAAAGCGCGTACTCCGAACTGCTGTTTTGCAATAAATACTGGCCCGAATTCGAAAAAAGCGATTTGGATTTTGCCGTCCGCGACTTTGACAACCGCCAAAGAAACTTCGGAAAATGACGATAGGGGGCTACGCCCCCTATAACCCCCTTGCACGACCGCGGGTCTTCGCTTTTGGGCTCAGACCGCGCGGTATCGCCCCGCTACAACGCTGGAACGTCTGCCACGATTTCGACTTTGTGATGCGCTTGTTGGTC
>JAZDJR010000036.1:0-33935 GCA_043803815.1 Microcaldota archaeon
ATTTGCTTGCCCGCGTCTATTTCTTGTAAAACCGCGAGCTTAAAGTCCCGCGAAAACTTTCTCTTCTGCATACTTTTCCCCCTATTTTTCATACAAAAATAGGCTTTTCTACTCGGGCAAATTTAGGGGTGCAGTCCAGTCGGATGCTACCGTTACACTACAGGCGCTTTTAATAAATTTAATTTGCAATTTTAGTTTTATTTTTTTAGGAGTTTTTAATCGCCCGTACTTCCGCCGCTTTCGCGGGCTGATTTGGGTTCAGCCGAAGGCATTTTTTCGCAACGCGATTCAAGCTTCCACGCAAAGCAACGCTTTGCGGGGCCAGTATCCAAAGGGTACTTGGTTGCTTGAATGGCCCATTTTGGATTTAGCCAAAATCGGGACCTTTTTTTTTAAAAAGGTTTTATTTGGGCTGGAGTTGGGCTTGGATTTCGGTTATTTTTTGGTGGGGCCCGATGATGGTCAGCTGGTTGTTGGATAATTGGATGGAAGTATTGGCCAAAAAAATGGACAGGCAGTAATTGGGGTTTTGGAATTGCTGTTCGGCAAGATGCAAGATTTCGTTTAGGCGTTGTTTGGGAAGCAGCAGGGCTTGGGATTTGGTTTTTTCGTTCAGGGCTAACGCGAGTTCTTCGACGTGGCCCACGGCGGGTGATTCGACAAGGAGTTCGGTTGCTTCCAGTTGGTTGGCAAAAGAAATGATGATTGGAATCAGTTCGGTTTTCCATTTCGTGGAAAAGCTGTCGTTAAAATCGAGCTGGCAAAGCGAATCGATTTGTTTTCCGAATATTTCTTTGTAGTATTGCATTTGGCTGATGCGCTTGTCGAGGCGTTCGGCGATTTGTTTTAAGTCGGAAATGTAAAACCGCGAGTTTCCGCGCGCGGCTTTGAGCAGGTCGGCATCGGCTTTGCTTCGCTCGATGAGCACGGCGAGCTGTTCGACAATGGTATCGATGTCTTGGGCGCTGTTTTTGCTTTGCAAAGTCTGGTTTAATTTCAGCAGGAGCTTGTTTTTCATTTCTCCGGAAATCATGGCTTGGCCTTTTTCGGTAGCCACGAATTTGCGTTTGTCTTTGGTAATTAGGCCGACTGCGGTCATGTCTTTGACTGCGCGCGACAAGGCGGCGCGCGCTGAGTTGACGCTGCCGTAATTGGACGCGATTTTGGATAGTAAAGAGTTGTAATCGATTCCGGGAGACTGCTTGATAATTAACAGGATTGAGTTTTTAGCGGTCACTGTTAAAGTTTGAAGTGAAAAATTAATAAAAGGAGAGTTTTGGACGAATTGTTAAGTTTTTTACAAGAATTCTATTTTTTATCCGTTTGGGTATCCGAGTCGGAGGAAAATTCTTGAATCAATTCCCGCATGTTTTCTCGAACCTCGTTTTCAGTTCGCCCTTGGGTGCCAATATCCAACGCGGGACAAGAAGCCACGAACCATTTTCCTTCTTTACTGATAACAATTGGCAAAGAAATCGGGATTGTTTTTTGGGCGTTCATGCAATAAATAGGGCAAATTAAGTATAAAAAGCTATTTTGGCCAGTTACACCAGTTCGGTTTTTTTCATGCGTTTGGGAATCAAAAAAGTTTTCTTTTTTTTGCAGACAGGGCATTCGGCGACAAAGGTAGGCTTTTTGTTTTGTTTTTTGACCGAAGCAGGAAACTTGTTTTTTCCGCCGTATCCCGATTTGTGTCTGCGGTTCATTTTGCGGGTGCCTTTGCTCATGGTTCGGCCTTGACCGCTTTTGAATTGCTTTAGCTTGTGGTCGGTGTGCTTGTTGCACTTGGCGCAATAAAGCGACATGGTTTTGGGAACGTTCATTTAAGCACCTAAAAAAATCGGTTTTGGGGTTTTTTTACCATTTAATCGGTTTAAAATCGATTTAAACTGTGTCATAATTTGCGGGCAAAAGTATTTTAATACGCGCTAATTTCAGGTTTGGCGTTTTGGCAATGGCTGTTTTTTAACCAAAAACAGTTAAAAAGGTGAATTTCGTAGATTAATAGGTTAAAAAAAGGGTTTTTTGGATGATTACGGAGTTTGTTCGCGCGTTTTTTTCAGTGGTCAAAAAGCCGGGCCTTTTGGTTGTTGCTTTGACCGCGGTTTTGGCCAATCTGGCATTGGTTTTGCTTTTAACCGACCCCTTGGCAAGCTTATTGTCGGGAGTCGTATCCGGAGAGTTTCAAAACACGGGAACCGACTTTTTTTCCCTGCCGTTACTATTGGGCAATTTCGGGTTTGAAATACTTGCGGCTTTGGTTTTGATGCTGGGAAGCTTGGTTTTTAATTGCTGGTTTGGAATGGTGCTGGGACGGTTTGCCTATTTGCAGGAAAAAAAAGAGGATAGCGTTGCCCGCTCGGTGCGGTACGGTTTTCAAAACTGGAAAAAAATCGCGGCCTGGAGCCTGGTCGGATTATTGTTCGCGGTTTTTTTAGGCGCGCTGTTTTTGATTGTCGCGGGGATTTCAAACTGGAACGGAATTATCGGCTTGCTGTTTTTTTTGGTTTGGCTGGCCATTGGAATCGGACTCGGGATTTTACTCGTGCTATCGGTTCCAATTATGGGAGTGGAAAATGCAACGGTTAAGGAAGCGTTCAAAAAAACCGCGGAACTGGCTAAAACGCATTTTTGGCAATTGGTTGGTTTTTTGGTTCTTGTTTTTGTTTTTGCTGCGGTGATAAACGCGGTTGGCAATGCTTTGGCGGATACGATTGAAGATGAAAACGTGCAGTTGGTTGTTATTGCATTGTTTTGGATGATTCAGCTGCTTATCGTGAACCTGGGTTTGCCGTTTTTTTACCTGAATCACCGCTCAAAAATCGCCGAATTGGCCAAACTGAAATAAAGCGATTGCCTTACGATTACAATTAAAAAATTGGATTTTTAGTTTTGGATTTGGTATGATTCGCATCAAAAAGCTGTCGCTTAAGAATTTCAAGTCTTTTCGGAAAGCCGATATTCCCTTATCCGACGGTTTTACCGCGATTGTCGGTTCCAACGGTTCTGGCAAAAGCAATATTTTGGATTCGATTCTGTTTGTTTTGGGTATCAGCAGCTTAAAATCCCTGCGCGCGTCGCGGCTAACCGATTTGGTGAACAACGACAGCCGCGAAGAATACGCCAAAGTCGAACTCGAATTGGAGGATGCGGTGCAGAACAAAAACTGGCTGATTAGCCGGACGGTGGATAAAAACGGGAAGTCGCAGGTGCGCTTGGATGAAAAAAAGGTGACGTTAAACGAGGTTACTTCGCTGCTGAACGAACTGGGCCTTGATGCGCAGGGCCACAATATCGTGGTTCAGGGCGATATCACGAGCATTGTTGAAATGAATGATACGGGCCGCCGCGAAATGATTGACGAAATCGCGGGCATCCGCGAGTTTGACGAAAAGCGCACCGAAGCGTTTCGCGAACTGGAAAAAGTGGAGCAGCGAATCAAGGAAGTCCGGATTGTTTTGGCGGAACGAACCGCGTATCTTGAACAGCTGGCCAAGGAACGCGAAGCCGCACTGCTGCATAATTCACTGTTGGAAGAAGTCAAGCAAACCAAAGCAACCCTATTGGCAGTCGAACTGGAAACAATCCAGAAAAAGCGCGAAAAAAACAAAGTCGACCGCGAAAAGCTGCAGGCCGATTTCGGGGTTAAGAACCGGAAAAAATCCGAAACTATCGCGGAACTGGACGAATTATCCGGTCAAATCGAAGCGCTGAATAAGGAATTGCTGGATTCGCGGGAAAAAACGTTTTCCGGTATCGGGCTTTTGGCGGAAGAAAAAAAATCGGAAAAAAAGGTCCGCGAGGAGCGGATGCTGTCCAAAAAAGAGCAGACTGAAAAAAACAACGGGCTTGAAAAACTGCTGGTGGATCGAAACGACCAAATTGACTCCGAACTGGTTGAAAAAAAAGAGCTGCTGAAAAAAGTGGGAATTGAACTGGATGAAATCGAAGGCCGGCTTTTGGAACTGCGGAAAAAACAATCCGAAATCAAAAGCGAATGGCAGTCCAAAAACAAGGAATTGTCGGAGTTCGAATCCGATTTGGAGCAAAAAGAAACGGCCTTGTCCGAACTGCAATCGCGGTTTTTTTCCGAACAGGCCAGCCAAAAAACGATTCAAAAAACCGTTGATTTAAAGCGCCAGTTCCAAAAAGAAGCCTTGCAGGAGCTTAACCGCATCAAAGACCGGCATTCGGGCCTGGAAGCCAAAAAAGAGACCTTGGAGTCGCTTTTATCCGGCCACCCAAGGCCAAGTGAACAAATCAAGCGGGTGCTGGACAGCCTTTCGGAGACGGAAAAGCAAATTTCGTACTGGGAAAGCACCAAGGACCACCTGCAAAAGCACATGGACGCCTTGGAAAAAGCCGCGGCCACTTGTCCGGTGTGCGAACAGTCCGTTTCATTGGAAACCAAAAAAAACGCGGTTGGCCAAAAAAAAGCGGAGTTTAAAAAAGCGGTTTTGCAAATCGAATCGCTGAAGGAAAAAACCAAAAAATTGTTCGGCCAAAAAAGCGAACTGGAAAGCATCCAGAAAAAAGTGCAGGAATTGCAGGTTGAGCTGGGCGGATTTTCGGAATCGGTTTCGCGCATTTCGGATTTGGAATCCAAAACAAGCGTATTGGAAAAAGAAATCTGCGAAATGGAAAAAAAACGGGATTCAATCGGCCTGGAGCGGCTGGAAGCCGAACTGCAAAAAAGCCGGGCCTTGTTTGATGAAACCGAGCAATCGGTCAGCGGTTTTAAAAAACAATTGGACGCGCGGACCTTGGCCGCGCTTTCCGAAGAAATCGAAGGGATTTCCAGAAAACTCAATGAAAAAAAAGGCTATCAAAAAGAGCTTGAATTGTCCGCGTCCATGCTGTTAAGCGAGGAAAAAAAGCAGAACATCGGCAGAATCAGGGTGCTGCAGGGCGAAAATCAGGCATTGGCCAACCAGCTTTTGGCCGAAGAAAAGGCGATTGCCGCGCTTGAAAAAGAATTGTCGCATTTGGAACTGGAACTGGCCAAAGCCGAAAAAGAATCTCGCGGGCTCGTTGAAAAAAAAGAGCGCGATTTGCAAAAACAAAGCGAACTAAAAGAGCGGGTTTTCAGGGAAGAGTATTCGCTTCGCAGCATTGAAAAAACCCAGAACGAACTGGCAATCGACGATTCCAAACACGAGGTCCGCGAAGCCGATTTGAAGGAAGAATCCGTTGTATTTGCAGGCGTCGTATTGCTGGAAAACCGTGACCTGCATTTGCTTCGCGAACGCATTTTTGAACTGGACAAAAAAATTTCCAAAATGGGCGCGATTAACCAAAAAGCGGTCATGGATTTTGGCGAGCACGAATTGGAAATGCTGGAAATCAAAAAAAAGAGCGACAAGCTCGAGGAAGAGCGCCTCGCCGTTTTGGATATGATTCAAAAAATCGAGGACAGGCGCACCGGAATTTTTATGGATTGCTTTAACGCGGTAAACCGGAATTTTAACCACGTTTTTTTTACTTTGGCGGAAGGACAGGGAAAATTGTCGCTTTCCAATCCTGAAAATCCGCTGGAAGCGGGGCTTTTGATTGAAGCGAGCCTGAAAAACAAGCCGATTTATTCCATGGATTCCATGAGCGGCGGGGAAAAAACCCTGACAGCTTTGGCGTTTTTGTTTGCGATTCAAATGTACAATCCAGCGCCGTTTTACGTGTTTGACGAAGCCGACGCGGCCTTGGACAAGGAAAACTCGGTGCGGCTTGGAAAGATCATCCGCGAAATCAGCCAAAAAAGCCAGTTTATCGGAATCACGCACAACGACACGATTGTGCGCGAAGCAAACCAAATCATCGGAGTTGCCTTAAACGAACAAAAATCTTCGGTCATCGGATTAAAACTCAAAGCGCAGGCCGCGGACTCCGAATCGGAAGAGGGTTAAAAAAATCGGAATAATTCAAAAGATTAACCATTTTGGTTTTTTTCAGCGGCTGACTTTTCCTTTCGGCCCGATTTTGACCAGCGGTTTTCGGGGCTCGTCGGAGTCCGAACTGGTTTTGGACGCGGATTTTTTTTGTTCGGGTTCGGGATTTTTTTTCGAGTCGATTTTTTTGGTTTCGGTTTTTTTGGCTTGTTCTTTTTTGGAATCGGTTTTTTTGGCATCCGTTTTGGAAGCGGGTGCGGCATTTCCGGGAAGTCCGGTCGCGGTTAGAGCGGGCAGTTTGGCGTCGATGTCGTGGAATCGTTCCAATAATTCCGCGCGCTTGTTTTCGTAGTCCGCCATGGAAATTTTGTTTTCGATTAATTGCAGGTCGAGTTCGCGTCCTTCGTTGAGGAATTTTCGTCGGTTGGAGTGAAGCGACGATTCGATTGGAACCAAGTCTGTTTTTTTGTGTTTGAGCACTAAAAACGCGATGACGCCCCAGGATAAAACGATTAGAAGTATCGCGGCGATTAACAGTCCGTTTACGGGTTCGTTCACGGGAACAACTGTTCCGCCTTGACTGCCGTTGGGCACTCCAAACGGCGTTGCGGAAGTAAATGGTTCTTTTGGATTTTCCCCGACTAATTCATACACTTTTTGCATTGTGGCAAACGAGCTTTCGGCTAAAAATACGATGGATACTCCGCTTTTGGCGGCTTCCAAGGCTTGGGCGGTCTGGTTTTTGTCATTAAAAAAAGCGACTTCCTGCTGGAAGTATCGGGCATGGTCCAGATATAATCGGCTCCAGGCAAACGGTTCGTTTGAAACGCCTAGTTTTTGTTCCAAATCGGAAATTTTTTGGTTAAGTGTGGCTTCCAAGGCTGGCAGGCCGCTGTCTTTGGTTTGTGTTTCGGAATTAATCAGGGCGGTAACCGAATCGGCATCCATGGCGGATGCCAAATCCCAGTTGAGCAGTTGGGACGCTTTGGCGCCGTCGTAGCGCCGCTGGATATCGTCTCGTTGGCTTGGGTCGATTAGCGGCAGGCGGTTTTCGGCTTCCACGATTTTTTGGTTTGAAAATTCGCGGGCGCTTGAATTAAGCTTGGTTTGCTTGGTTGCGCTTTGGAGCTGCATGGCCAAATCGGACGCTACTTCTTTCCAGGCAACGGCAAATTCGTAATTGCGCAGCCGGTCCAAGGGAATTGCATAAGCATCGGTCGGAGCTGTGTTTCCGGTGTCAACGACAATGGTTTGCGTGGTTAACAGGTCTTTGACATTGTTTTTGGCCCAAATCAGGCGCTGTTCGGCCGCGATTTGCCAGTCGATTTGGTCGGGCAAAACCCCTTGGCTTAATTGGACTTGCAATAAATCCAGTTCTTTTTGGAGTTCGACGAGTTTGGTGTGAAAAATCGTAGAGTTGTCGTTTAGAATCGACGGGTTTTGCGCGATGTCCCTAACCATTAAGGCGTTTACTTTGGCGGTAAACGAATAATTGGCGCTGGAATACAAAAAGTTCTGGTCAAGCAATGCTTTGGATTTTTCCAGCACTTGTTCGCTTTCGTTCAAGGAATCCAGCATGACTCCGACGAGCTGCTGGTCGGATAACAATGTTTTGTTGACGCTGTCTTTGGCGTCTTTGACAAGGTCTTTGGCTTGCGTCCAATATCGCTGGGTAATCGGGTACAATGGCGCGGCTTGCGGGTCATACGCGATTGCTTGAGGAACAAAATCGAATTGGGTTTGCAGGATTTGTTCGTTAACATCAATTGACGCGGGGTCGGAAAATGCGAATTTAATCGCTTCATCAATGGTTTGGACTTCCACCACTTTCATGCTCCAGTTTTTGGGGGCATATTCCACCAGATTGACGGATTCCACGCCTTTGTCGGTCCTTACGATTTGCTTTGATTCGCCTTTTGGAATAATGAATAATTTGATTCCGATTTTGGACGCTTCTTTTGCTTTTTCAAATACTCCGCCGACGGTTCCCACCTGGCCCGCTTCGTCAATGGTTCCGGTCATTCCGACAAAATCGGGAAGGGGGCGGTTTTGTAGCATGGTAATTGTAAGCAAAGAAGTGGCCGCGCCTGCACTGGGTCCGTCCACAATGGAAGCGGTTGAATTGATTTCGAATTTGTAATCGAACTTGTTGACTTCGGAGGAATAATTCTTGGCGAGCTCGACGGCCACGCGTTCGGCGTTTTGGGTGCTGGTGCCGACCAAGGGGTTTACGCTGGAAAAAATTTTGCCTGTTCCCGAAACCAGTTCCAAGGAAAGCGTTGCGCTTAATCCTTGGCCGTCATCCGTAATCGCAAAAATATGAATCGAATCTTTGGAAGTGACTGCTAAAACCGAAACGGATACCGTTAAAACGGCCAAAAAAAGCAAAAACAAGCGGTTTTTCATGTTCAAAGATTACGCCCTAAAAGGTTTTTAATCATTGGTAAACGATTTGGAAAAAATCGGCTGTTGAAAAATTGAATGATAAAAAAGTATTTGGCAAAATAAGGAAAAAAAGTGAAGAATTCGGATAAAAAAAAATAATTTTATCCGAACAAGGCGGAAAGGCCTTCGGCAGCCGCTTCTTCTGATTTGGCGGTGTCTTCTTCCTTTTTTTCAGCTTTCGGTGCTGCTCCGGCTGCTGCGGGTGCGGCGGCTGGGGCTGCTTGCATCATGGACGCGTTTTTGATTGCTTCGTCTATATTGACGTCTTTTAACGCGGCAATAAGCGCTTTGACCTGGCCGGCTTCGGCTTTGACGCCTGCGGCTTGCAAGACTTCGCTTACGCTTTTTTCCGTGATTTCCTTTTTGGCTGCGTGCAACAACATGGCTGCGTATACATATTCCATTCCTTTCACCTCGTTCGAATCAATTAATCGTTAAGCTTACTCCTTTTTTCTTCCGGCACGGCTTCTTTGGCTTCGCTTTTGGCTTCTTCTTTGGCAGCTTTTGATTCGCCTTCCGACAATTCGTCTTTCGTATACTGGTTGACGATTTTGCCTTTGAGCGCGACCGCCTTGCTTGCTTTGAATGCGCGTCCGACCATAATTTCAACCGTGGCCGGAGTCATATAGCCGATTTCAAGTGCAAGACCCAAGGCGCTCATATACGCGGTTTGCAGGTTGGCCAGCATTTGTTCTTCGTCGATGTCCAAAACCGCGGGCAGGTAAACCGTGTCGCCTTCTAGCACTGCGGTCAGGTTCAATCCGACTTTAATCGGCTTGATATTCAATTTGGAAAGCACATTGGCAACGGCGGGTGTAATGAGCTGGCCTGCTTTGGCGACAATCGTATCCGCGTCCACGTGAATCGTCGGACCCATCATTTTGACTTTAAGCCCCGCGTTTTTCAAATCCGTCAACGCCGGTCCTGGGGGAAGTCCCGTGTCTCCGGCCGGAACGGTAATGTCTTCGGGCGCGATTTGGCCCGCTTTGGCGCCGGTGCTTCCCTTGTTTTTTTTCAAAAAATGGGCCAATTCAAACGGCGAAAGCTTGGTAAAAATAACTGCGGTCATGCGCCGGGCATATTCCGGGAATTCCTTGGATTTGATTCCGCTTTCTTTTAACGCGCGCTGGATAACCAGGCGTTTGGAAACTTTGATAATTGCTTTTCCGGAAAGTTTTTTGCGCAGGCGCTGGAACAGGTCGGCGGGAAAGCCTTCGATGTTGGCTAACGCGATAACGGGATATTCCTTGGCGAGTTTTTGAAGGGAAACAAATTCCGCTTCTTTCCACGGCTTGGTGTGCGAGGTCATTGTTTCACCTCGGCTTTTTGCCATAGGGCAAAAACCCGGGAAAAAATGAAACCGGTTTTCAGGGGGTTCATTGTTTCACCTCGTCGGTTACTTTGACGGGTTTTCCCATGGTAAGCTTGACAACCAGCGATTTGATGTTCTGCTGTTTTCCGGGCAGGGCGTTTAAGAGTGCGGTGTAAACGCTGTGGGCGTTTTTGGCGATTTCATCGTCGGTCATTTTTTCGTGTCCGATTAAAGCGTGCACCATGGGATTGAATTTTCCTTTTTTGTTTGTGATGCGGATCGCGCCTTTGACTTTTTTTAATGCGTTTTCAACCGCGGCAACGGTTGCCATAATCGGCTGCGGCATTTTTCCTTTCGGCGCCAGTACGGGTCCCAGATATTTTCCGACCGTGAGCATGACTGGCCCTTCGGCCAAAATCAAGTCGTATTCCGTTGCAAGCGTTGCCGCAGTTTTCTTGTCGATTCCAGCGATTTCGCTTTCCGTGATTATTTTGGCGACTTTTCCGCTTAATTGCGTGATAAATTCCTTGTCTTTGGCAAAAACGAGCACTTTGGTTTCGGTTTTTCCAGTGGCAAACGGCATGGTTACGTTGACGTCGATTCGGTTTTCGGCTTTGGCAAAGTCGATTCCCTTAAAATTAACGTATAATTCGACCGATTGGCGAAACTTGCGCTGCTTTGAGTCCGCACGGCACTTTTTGATGGCTTGCTGCAATTGCTGTTCGTTCATGAAACTCGTCTCCCAGACAACCTTTTAGGAAACCCAATTTTGGGTAAACCCAAAATGGGCTCTTTTTTGCCATGGGCAAAAAATTGGAGGTTGGCGAAAAAGGTACATCGCCCCATTTGCAATGGGGCATCGGTACTTCCTTCGCTCTGGTTTTATCGGCGAAAAAAACAGGGTTTTTTCGCTAAACTTAGCAATTTCTGGCGATAAAAGTTTTTAAATGGGTACCCCCTGCTCTTGGTTAGACAGCCTATGTCCGACCAACCAACGCCCATTTGGGGGATACGAATAGGAGTTCCTTACAATAAGATAACCGAACCCTTCAAGACCGCCACGCAAAGCGCGGAGTTTAACCTATACATTGACACGTTCAAGCCAGGATACAACACACCTGGGCGAGACCTGTTTGTAATCAACCACTGGATTCAACAAGCATGTATGCAGTATATGCCGCCTGAACCTTACATTGGTCATATCAAACTTATTTTTTCCCCGAAAAAGCGGGAAATCATAAGCAATGATTTCCAGCCCACAGTAAAGGGAATTATGAGAAAAATGCTCGTTGCTTCGATGGCCGAACTTGCAATAAAAAAAATGCTAACCAGATATTTTCCGGATTGGAAATGCCGTTCCATAGGAAGGGCAAGCCCGGAGCGGGAAGCCCACCTGGAAAAAACCGACCGAAAAGTCGGGGAAGCGCTTCCGATCGAGGAAGAAGTCCGGCGATTAAGCGAATACGTACGGAAAAGAATGCGGGAAGATTATGCTCAGCGGCATCCGCCAAGAGCAAAAAGCGAGGTTCGGCCAAGAAAATCGGTTACACGAATGCGGCAATTTCGAAAAAAATGAGTTTCACCGTTCTTTTTTCGGAATTTTTTTGAATGGAACTTTTGGGATTTTGGATTTTTTTTATATGAATCGCAGATTAAAGATATTTTTGGAATTTTTCGCGGTTTGTTTGGAGTTCTTTTTTGATGATTTTGTTCAATAAGCCGAGCGGAATCGGTTTTTGGGCGTGAAAAGCGATGAGAAGAATGCGGCCATCGGCGTGCTCGAAGATTTTGTGCGAGCCTTTTTGGCGAGCCTCGCGAAAACCCATTTTTTGGACGATTCGAATCAGGTCTTGGGGATAAAGCACCGGCAGTTTCATACCGTAACCTTAACCATGCCCACAACCGAATCCAACTCGATTTTTTGCCGTTTGGATTTCAAATGTTCCAAATAAAGTTCGATGGCTTCTTTGATGTTTTTTAACAAGTCTTCCACCGTATCGGCGTACGAATAGCATCCGGGCAGTGAAGGAACGGAAGCGTAAAACTGTTTGGTTTGGCGGTCTTTTTCAATTACTACGTCAAACGATTGAACCATGATTAAATCACTATACTATAATTGGATTGCCAAAGATAAAATAGTATCGTTTTTTCAGCGGTTGCCGAAAACGAATTAGTGTTTTTTCGCCGCTTTTTTGGCTTCTTTTTCCCTGAGCCTTTGCTTGGCTTTTTTGTTGGTAATCGTTTTGAAGCTGTCGGTTTGCAGGCCGCTGTCGATTTCGTTTTGGAATTCTTTGGCGTGCTTTCCTTCGACCGTTACGCCCATGCTGTTGCATTGTCCGATGACTTCGCGCATGGCTTTTTCAAGGTCGGTTGAGTTCATGGCGTCGATTTTCATTTCCGCGATTTTTTTGACCTGTTCCAAAGTCATGTTTCCCTTGATGTCGGTTTTGGGGTTTGCGGCCGCGGTTTCGATGCCGAGTTCTTTTTTAATCAGGGAACTAGTGGGCGGGCTTCCGACGGAAATTTCGACGTTTTTTTTGCCGTCGACTTTGATTTTGACGGGAACTTTCATTCCCACGTAAGCTTTGGTTTTTTCGTTGATTTCGGCGACGACTTGCACGATGTTGACCCCAAGCGGCCCCAATGCGGGACCCAAAGGCGCTCCGGCGGTTGCTTTTCCCGCGTCGACCATTACACTTATTTCTGCCATTTTTTTCACCTGAAATTTTAATAAAAACAATTTTTGATTGGCGACTTTTTATTTTTTTTGAATTTTTTGCTTAATTTCGAATTTTATTTTTATTTTTTGAATTTTTATTTAATTTTGCTTTGATTTTGAATTTTTTTATTTTAATTTTTATTTTTTGTGAGCTATCCGTTTCCTCGCGCTTCGCGGCTGCTTTTGGTTTAATTTTTTGTTCGGCATTACTCTTTGATGATGCGTATGCTTTCGGCTTTAATCGTAATCGGGATTTTGACCGCGGCTTCCTGCAGTTCGATGGTGACTTCTTCTTTGGTCTGGTTGACGCGCAAAATTTTGCATTTTTCGCCTTTGAAGGGGCCGTTCATGACTTCGGCTTTGTCGCCTTCTTTGATGGATTGCATTAGCGGCTTTGCTTCCAAAAGGTTTCCGAGTTCTTCGATTTTGACTTCGCCGGCAACCAGTCCGCGTCCCTTGACATTGGAAACATTGGTGATGGCGCGGCGAACCGTGAGTTCGTTGTCGGCTTCGATTAGAACGTATCCTTTCAGGTTCGGAATTTGGGTAATGGAATAGATTCCAAGGCCTTCGCGGCTCGTTTTGGCGGCCAGAATGTCGATGACTAGGGTTTCCTGTCCGACTGTGGTTCGAATCGTGAAAATCATTTTGGATTCAGTCCTTTTTTGCTATAAAAATAACGGTGACAGTTTTTTAATACATAAAAAATTGGATTGTTTTTTTAAATACTCGTTTTGGTTTTTTTATTTTCCAAGTCCGGTAAGAGCCATGAACAAAAAAATGATGTAGCCGATAATGGCCAGCAATATGATTCCCAGGCCCGAAACCTTGCTCATTTGCTTGTATTCGTCCATTGTGGGTTTTTTGCTGACAATGAAAATGCGGCGCGATGATTCCAAAAATCCTTTGATGTCCATTTTTTTCCCTTATCCTGAAAAATCGATTCCGATGTCGAATTCTTCGGTTCCTTGCGGGTTGACTTTTCGTCCGCCGTCCAGATAGGGAAAGCGTCCTCCGGCAATGACTACCATGGCCTGGACCTTGTTTTTGGCAAGCTTGTCGTCAATCATGGCGCCCCAAATAATATGCGCGTCGGGGTGAATTTTTTCGGAAACGGTTTCAACGATCATTTCGGCTTCGCGCAGGGTCATATCGGTTCCGCCGACTACGTTTACAAGTGCGCGCGAGGCATCGGTAATGTCAACGTCGAGTAAAGGCGAGGTTAACGCGTTTTCTACGGCTTCGAGTGCGCGGGCTTCGGATGCTTCTTCGGTTTCGCTTTCTCCAAGTCCAATCATGGCGGCGCCTCCTTTGTCCAGAATGGTGCGCAGGTCGGCAAAGTCAAGGTTAATCAGGCCAGGTTTGGTAACCATTTCGGTGATTCCTTTGACCGCGTTGGTCAAGACTTCGTCCGCGACTTTGAATGCCGCGTTAACGGGCAGGTCGGGCGCGATTTCGAGTATTTTGTCGTTTGGAATGACAATAATCGTGTCCGCGTTTTTGCGGAGTTTGGTCAGGCCTTCCATTGCGTTTTCCATGCGTCGTTTTCCTTCAACGGTAAACGGCAGGGTGACAACGGCAACGGTTAAGGCGTTCATTTGCTTGGCTACTTCCGCGATAACGGGCGCCGAGCCGGTTCCGGTTCCGCCGCCCATTCCGCAGGTAATAAAAATCAGGTCGCTGTTTTCCAATGCATCCTGCAGGTCTTGCAGGGATTCCTTGGCTGCGGCTTCGCCGACGCTGGGGTTTGAGCCTGCGCCGAGTCCGCGGGTGAGTTTTCGGCCGATTAAAAGTTTATGGTCTGCGTGCGTGCTTAAGAGGTCTTGCGCATCGGTATTGACCGCAAAGGTTTCGGCTCCGGTAATGCCGACTTCGCTCATGCGTTCAACGGTGTTGCATCCGCCGCCGCCGCATCCGACCACGCGGATTCTGGCTTGGCTTGCTTCTAAAATTTTTGCGAGTTCTTCGTCGGTAACATTTATGGGCCGTTTGGATTTTTTGTTGGCTTTGTGGGTTTCTTCATTAACAGGGGAATTTTCGCTTTTGGCTCGCTTGACCGCGTTTAATACGATTTCTTTCAAATCGGCACCTCGTTTTTCTGTTTGGTTCGGTTCTAAAACAGCGTTTTTATTAATCCAAAAGGGTATTCTTTTGGGTTATATAAGATATAGCATTTAACTGAAAAGAGTTTAAAAGGATTGGTCTTTTAGCCCCAAAAACAAAAAGAAGGAAACTATTGTGCCTTTTTCAAAAAAAGTTGCCGCCATTCTGTCGGACATCCAAAACCTGAAGATTCAGGGGGCAAGCAGGGTCCAAAAAGCGGGGGTTTTGGCTTTGTATGAAACCGCTTTGCACTCTAACGCAAAGACGGTTTTTCAGTTTCGAGCGGATTTGCAAAAAACCGGTTTGGCTTTGTTCAAGTCCAGGCCGACCGAACCCGGCCTTCGGACCGCGGTTCGAATCATTTGGAAAACCGGGCATCTTTCGCCGGATTCTTTGGAAGAGGCCAAAAAACGGGTTTTGGAAAAGTGCCGTTCGTTTTCAAGGCAGCGTGAACAAATGCTGGATGGGATTGCGCAAATCGGAGCGGCGCTTATTCCAAAAAACGCGGTTATTCTGACGCATTGCCATTCCAATACCGTTGAAGCGGTTTTGAAAAAAGCGAAAAAAAAGATTGCGATGGTGTATGCAACGGAAACGCGTCCTCTTTTTCAGGGAAGGATTACCGCGGCAAACCTTTCCAAGGCGGGAATTCCGGTTACCCAAATAGTGGATTCCGCCGCGGCTTCTTTTATCGGAAAGGCGGATTTGTTTGCAACCGGATGCGACGCGATTTTGGCCAATGGAAATGTCATTAACAAAATCGGCACCTGCGAGATTTCTTTGGCCGCACAAAAAAGCAAGGTGCCGCATGTTGTTTTTTGTTCTTCGAATGCGTTTGACCCTTTGACTTTTTTTGGATGGACCGAGCCGATTGAGGAGCGGAGTTGGAAAGAAGTCTGGCCTGACAAGCCCAAAAACGTGCGGGTTTTGAATCCCGCTTTTGACGAGACTCCCGCAAGCCGGGTTTTCAAAATCGTTTCCGAGCACGGAATTTTGCGGCCGAAAGAATTTGTGCGGCATTTGGACAGGGAATTCGATTTTCGCCACGGCAAAAAAGAGTACATTCAAATGCTGCATCAGTTAAAAGGCGTCCAAAAGTGAAAATCGGCTGTTGGTCAAAATGGATTTAAAGTTGTCCGTAAAAAACAGGATAATTGCAATCGCAAAGGACAGCTATGAGGATGAGGATTACAAGTATCATATTTTGCCGGTGGTTAAAAACGCGCTGATTTTAGGAAAAAAACTGAACGCGGATTTGGAAGTGGTCGAAGCCGCGGCTTACCTGCACGATATCGGAAGAGCGACCAAGCGGGTTAATTTTGTCAAGGAAAACGAGCACCATATTACGGGTGCGGCGGAGACCAAAAAAATTTTGGAAGAATTGAGGTGTCCCGATGCATTTGTCCAAAAGGTTTGCCATTGCGTTTTGGCGCATCGCGGAAGAAAAGGACCCGACCCCGAAACTTTGGAAGCAAAAATAATCGCCAATGCCGACGCCATGGCGCATTTTGACACTTTTTTGGATTTGTTCGATTTTTTCCTGAAAAGTTCGGGTTCTTTTGAGGAAGCTATTCTTGCGCTGGAGCAAAAAATGGACCGGGATTGGAACAAAAAACTGACCTTGCCCGAAGCTAAAAAAACCGTTCGGGAAAAATACGAAGCGATTTTGGTTTTGATAAAAAGCCAGAAGGAATATTTCGAAAACGAAAAAAAAAGCTCGATGGATAATTGATACCGATGCCCACGCTCAAGCAAAAACGGATGAAGCTGCAACAACAGTGGAAAGCGCGGCAAAAACGCAGGAAACTTTTGGTTCTTTCTCCAACGGAAAGAAAAAAAGTGAATTATTCTCAGAAAAAAATGGAAGAAATCCCGTGGGGACAGGACGAAGTTAGGCCCGATACCCGTTCGTTAAAGGAAGTTAATGCGGAACATAACGTCGATTTTATGGTTCGGCTTCGGGAACTGAAACAGCGGTTCAGGAATCAGACGCTTGAAGTGCTGGATGAGGCGGCCGGAAAAAGCACGTTTGCAACTCAGCTAACAGAAGAGGCAAACCGAGAATTTGGTCCCAACGCGATTCGTATAACACGGACCGATATCCGGGAAAAAGGACTTTCGGGTTTGAAAATTGACAGGGTTCCCGTGGAAAGACTTGTTGAAAAGTATGGAAAAAATCGTTTTCATTTGGTTGTTTCAACGCTTGGAGGGCCCAACTATACTTCTATTACGTCGATAAAAGCTCTGGCTAATATTATTGAAGTTTTAAAGCCCGGCGGGGAAGCCAGAGTGAAGACACAATTCACAGACCCAAGTGTAATACGAAATCTCAAAAAAAGGTATCCAAAAATTTTCTTGTTCACACCGGACAATTGCAGGATTATGATTTTTAAGTAATAAAACCGGATTTTTCTTTTTCGATTTTTTGTTTTGTCGGCTATCCGCGGTGCCGGCCTGCGGCGCTGGTTTGGGTTTAATTTTGGGAAATTTGGCCTGGATTGTTGGTTCGGATGATGTTGTAGTCTGGATTTTGGATGGCAAAGTTGACGTCGAGTGTCAGGAATCGCGAGAGGTTTTGCTTGAATTCGAAGTTCCAGTCAAAATTCGCGGTTTGATTGGAGTCGCGGGAAACCTGAATGCTTTTTCCGAACAAGAACTGGATGGGTTTTGAAAAACAGTCGGGGTTGTCGCAGTACAAAAAGACGTTGTAATCCGCGGCGACGGAATAATGCGTTCCGATGACCGGAAGGCCGCTTTTGGGGCTTGCGTTGGAGTCGAATCGGATGGAAAAATAGGATTCAGAGTTGGCGTCGTTAAACGCGTTGGCGGGGCAGGCAACGCCGTTGCACAGGGCGGCGTTGAGGTCTTCGCGCGAGTCGGAGAATTTTATTTTGATTTGGGTTTTGCGCGTGTTCGTCGGATTGTAGGTTCCGATGCACTGGGAATTATTCGCATCTTCAAAAACAATCCGGTTAACGGAAAAGCGGTAAGCCATGCATTGGCGGTTTAACAAAAAATTGAGTTGATTGGCTGTTCCGCCCCAGTTCGCGTCTTTGGCGGTATTGATGTCGAGTAAAAAGCCGTGCGGAAGGCCTTTGAGGGCTTGTTTGCCGAAAAAAATCCGGTAGCCGTTTAACGAATTGAAATAATCGGAAATTTCGCCGGGGTTTACGGGAAAGCGCTGGGAAATAAAAAACCGGTTTTGGTCGGAACCGTACGAAAACGGAAGGCCCAGGGACAACGTGTTTTTTTTGGGGCCGTTTAAGTCCAGTTCCAACAGGCTTCGGGAAATGTCGCGGTATTTTTGCCCCGCGATTTTTAAGGCGGATAATTCGGGCTGGTTGGCAATGGAAAAATCGGAGCGCTGAATCGACGTGGTCAAAACAATAATGGCTAAAATCAGCACGAGAACGGAAACCGTGAAAATGATTCCGCGGGAATTCATTGGTTCCACATCCAGATTCGCATAATGAGATAGCGGCTTTGCAAAGAAGAGCAGTTGATTTGCAGGGCGTTATTGTTGGGGCATTCGGCTATCGCGCCGTTTCGGTTAATGACGGCATACAAATTGCCTTCTCCTTTGACGGGGTTGTCAAATGTCAGTTCGAAATAATTTCCGCAGCCGTTTTGTTTTTGGCCGCAGGCAAACGCGGAAACGGGAACTGTGGCAAGCACGGTTCCGGTTTTGGGGTTTCCTTTCAGGATTTCGATTTGGCTGGCAAGGGTGGAAAGGTATCCGTCGTTAATCGCGTTAAAGTCGAACAACGTGGTTTGGTTTCCGATTGCGTCCGCGCCAAGAACGGTCAGGGTCAAGTCGCGGTATTGTACGGGAACCTGAATATTGACGTCCCATGGAATGGGGTTTTGGACGTGGCCGTTAATGTCTTTCCATTCCAGCACGGTTCCTTGCGGGGGAAATACGCGATTTTGGTCGCTGCACGTTGCGCTGTTGTTGCAGTCGAACTGCATGATGAAATATCCGCTCCACGTGGTGTTTAAACTGTTCAGGTCGTTGACAAAATAGTACACGTAATTTTGGCTTCCGATAGTCAGGGAAATGCCCCCGTCAAAATCGGTGATGGTAACGCCGCTTGGAATCGGCACCAGCAAATTGGAATCCAGTATCGTTTGGGTATTTCCTTGGGCCGCGATTTCCCCGATTTTTTCGGCAATAATCAGGTATAATGCGGCTAGTGAGTTCTGGTCGCTGGCTACGTACGATGTTCCGCCGGTTGCATTGGCAATGGCTTGCAATTCGGCAACGCTGGCGTCGGCCCCGAATGCGACGGTAAAAATCGTGATTCCAGCGGTATTGGCGTCTTGTGCCGCAGACAAACTGTTTCCTTCGGTTGATTGCCCGTCCGACATCAGGACCTGGAATTTTCGCGCATTTGGATTGCGGTTAACGCCGGTTGTTAATTCGGTTGTGGCGCGGCGAATGCCGGATTCGATATCCGTTCCGCCGCCGGAAACAAGGGCATACAATGCGGCATTGACATCGCCGCGATTATTGGTGAAATTTTTGTCCAGTGTAGCCGAGGTATTAAACGAAACCAAGGCCAGCTGGTCTTGGGGTTTCCAAAAATTGTAATCCAGTAAAACGCTTCCCGCGCTTTTGGATTGGTCGATGCGGGGGCCGGCATTCAAATCAATTGTTATGAATCCCTGGCTTTGGCTGGCCAAATAAGCGGTGCTTGCTTTGACAAACAAGCCGCGATAAGTGTAGGTGGTGTCAAAGAGTTTCACAAAAACAGGGGAAGCTGGATTGGAAACATTGACAACTTGCAAAGACGTTCCGTCCGCCATATACATCCGGTTGTTTTGAACAAAGATATCATATGTGTTACCGGATGCTGGGTAACTTCCGGCTAAAATAGGGCTTGCGGGATTGGAAACGTTGATGATTTGCACGCCGCCAACGGAATCCGCGACGTAGGCGTAATTTCCGCTGGCAAATACGCGTACCGCGTCATTGGTATCAAGGCCGCCCAAATAGGAGGGTCGCTGGGGATTGGCAAGGCTGAAAATTTTTAAGCCGTTGGTTCCGTCGGCCAAATAGAGATAATTTCCCGACACGGTAGCATCCTGCGCGTCGGTTGTGCGGTAGGTTCCAACCAATACAGGGGACGCTTTGGTAACGGCATTAATGACCTGCAATCCGCCGTAGGTATAGGTGCGAAGCACCAAATCGCTGGTTTGAACCACGTTGTTTTTGTAGGCTGCGCCGTTGGCGTACGGATTCGAGCTTCGGGCGCCCCATTGGTAATAATTCGTTGCGCTGATGGTGGTTGTGGTCAATACGATATAATAGGTTCCGCCAGGGGTTACCGAAACAGGGAACGCAAAATCCAGTTGTTTGGCGGCATACGAAGTCGTCAGGCTGGCCGCGGTTACGCGAATCGACGCCAAGTCGGTTCCATTGTATGACGAGCGCAGATGAACATTCAGGTCGGCGGCCGGGCTTCCGACTTTTCGCAATTGCAATTCGACCCCTGAAATAACGCCGTTTCCCGTGATAAACGACTGGCCGGCATTGGTGTCGGTCGTTGCGTTAAGACCGATTGAAAAATTGATGTTGGGCGCGCTGGTCGTTGTCGTGACATCATAAATTACGCCGGCGCTTGTGGTGGCCAAATACACCAAATTATTATTTACATCAACGCCGTTGGCAGGCTGAAACTGGGTCAATGCTGAAACCGAAGACAGGCTGTTTGGGTTTGCCGCATTCACGATTCGAAAACCGCCGGTGCCATCCGCCACGTACACATACTTGTTGGCGTCCTGGGCAACGTCATACGCGGTTCCCGGCGTGTTATACACACTCATCAACAAAGGCAATTTGGGGTTGTTCACGTCAATCGTGCGCACGCCGCCAGTTCCGTCCGCCAAATAAGCGATGTTGGCATCCACTACGGTATCATAGGCGTTGGTGGTGGCAACTTCGCCGTCCCAGCTCATGGAACCGCTGCGGTCCATGACCATGGTTACATCCACCGGCGGCCGACCAAAATTCATCACGTGCACGTTCAAATCCACCCGGATATCCTGGTCGCAAACGAGGTTTTGGCTTGGGTTAATCGAAACCGAAAAGGCGATATTGGCGTCGCTGGCCGCGGAAAACAACGCGGTTCCCGAGGAAAAACTTGCCTTGGAAAAATCGCCGGTGCCTGCCGAAAAACTTTTTTTTGAATCCGACTCAGAATTCGTTGAATCGGGCCAATTCCGATTAACCGCAGGTGAAATTCCGCGGTTTTTAGCGGCATTTTCATTGGGGCGTATTTTATTTCCAATCGGCTTGTTTTCAGCGGAAAAAAATACGTTTTTTGGAGCAAAAGTAAACCAATTATTCAAGGCGTTTTGGGAATGTTCAGCGTTCAGTGAAATGTAACCGCTTTGAATCGAACAGCTTACATTCGCGCCTTTTCGGTACAGGGTGGCTTCCTGATAGCTCACGATTTTGTCGTTTGGAACCGCGGAACCGGCTGGCGGATAGGTTTTGAAAAGCGAAAAACAATCGGAAAATGACTGGCTAGCGTGGCAGGCATTGGAGTCATAGGCATATTCGTCCAGTTCGATTCTAAACGCGGTTCTTTTGGGCAAAATCGCGGTTAACTGGCTGAAAATGAACTGCATTTTGTTGCCGTCGGAAAGTCCGTTGGTGTCCAATGTGTTGAACACAAAACCGGTTTCATCCAAGTGAATCGCGGCATCCGTTGACGCGGAATTGAGGGTTTGGTTTTCCGAAATGGCCTGATTTTGCTGACTGGTCAAAACGGCAACGCCGGCAAACGAAACCGCCAAAATCGCGGCCAGCAAAATGTCGGTTGACAATACGAATCCGCTAGCGGAAAAGCGAGAGCCTAAACGCGGCATAGTCCCCTCCGATAGTCACAATTTTTTCCGAGGCAAACACATCCGAAAAGCCGTTGGTGTCTTTTCCAAAATTGGTGTCCAGCAAATTGTTATTCGAATCGATATCGATTCTGAATTCGTAGGCATTCAGGTTCATGATATTGCGCACCGAATTATAATCCGCAATGGTCATGGCCCGCAGGATTGAAATTTTTTGCGGGTCCAAAACATTCGGTTCGATAGCCAGTCCGATAACCGTAACGCTTTGAAAGTTCCAGTCGATTGGAAATCCGGGAGACGACACCAATAACTCGGCATGGCTTTGCACCCGGTTTTGGATTTCGCGTGCTCGCTGCTGGATTCGGTAACGGTCCAGATTCATTGTATAAGACTGATACAAAAAAGAAAAAACCAGCAAAAAAACAAGCACGCTGGCAATCAGGTCCAAACTCATGATTTGACCGTTCGAATTCATCGATTGCTCACCCGTTCAAAACCGTTACGGTTCCCGAAATATTCCTGATTAAAACACGGCCCGCATTCAGGTTCGCCGGCAAAACACTGGCCGAAAAATTGCACACCGCCTGATTGACCATTACCGAACGGCCGGAAACAGAACTTGCGGAATTCATAGTCAAACCGGCTCGAGTTCCGGGCCCTTGAATAAAACTTTCCTGAATAAGGCCGGCCAGGCGATTGCATTGCAAATCGTCCGGACCGTAAGAAGAAATCGAATTGGACGAAACGCCGATTTCAACGGACATGGCAATGGCCAATAAAAAAAGCACCATGATAACGCCGATCATAATCAGGGATTCCAAGGAAACCTGACCAATCGATTGCATTATCCCACCTGCTGAACCCAAACGTTCAGGTCCTGGCTTGCGGTTCGAATCAAAAACGTTCCGGGAATGATTGGAAGCGAACCCGCGACATTGGCGTCGGTATACGAAAAAAAGTTCTGGTCTCCGAATGTTGTTGCCAAAGTAAAGCCGATTTCTTTTCCCGACAAGCCGCCGACAAAACTCGTTTTGAGATTTTGAGGAAGCGTGATTCTGACCGTGACCGCGTTTCCCGTTCCTTGGCGATACACGTGATTAATCGAATTGGTCAGGCTCAAAACCGCGTCATTGGTTTGGCTGGTCGCAACGGAATCCGAAAAAAGCAAAAAAGACAATCCCGCCAAAACCGCGACAATCGCCAGTAAAACCGCGGCAACCGACAAAAACTCGATTCCAATCTGGCCGGTTCTGCGCTTCGAAAAGCCGAGTTTTAGCATGCCATAATAAAGCGGTTTTAAGTTAAATAACTTGCTAAATCCGCCCAAAAAGAGGCGGAAGATTGGCCTAAACAAAAGCAGTCGGAAGTTTGAATATAATCGGCGAATTTCGATTTCGATTTTTCAGCTTTTGGCTTTCAAACGCCCGATTGTTTCGAATCGTTTTTATAGTAGAAAATCGTTCTGTTAGCGGTGCTTTTTTTTGAAAACACAATCTTTTTCGCAGACCATGCAGGCCAAAGTTTTTGACGCGGACGCGGGAACCAGCGTTGCCATTCTCAACGAAACCGACGCCAAAGAACTCGACGTTTTGGCCTTGGAGCGCGTCGAACTGTTTTGCCCCCGCACGAAAAAAAAAATAGTGGCCATTGCGGACATTACCAAAACACTGGTTCACGAAAACCAAATCGGCCTGTTTTTAGGGCTTCAAAAAGAGCTCGGCGTCAGGCCCAACGAACAAATCCGCGTGTCCACCTGCCCCAAACCCGAAAGCGTTTTGTTTATCCGAAAAAAAATGAACGGAAACGAACTTAGTCCGTCCGAAATCAAATCCATCATTTCCGACATCAGCGCCAATCGCCTGTCCGAAATCGAAACCGCGGCATTTGTCAGCGCGATTTACATGCGCGGAAACACATTATCCGAAATCATTTCAACAACCAAAGCGCTGGTTTCTTCCGGCGAACAGCTTCGCTTTTCAAGACCGCCCGTTTTGGACAAGCATTCCATCGGCGGAATTAACGGCCGAACCAGCATGATAATTGTTCCAATCATTGCCGCCGCGGGTTTTTTAATTCCAAAAACCGCTTCGCGCGCCATCACTTCGGCCGCGGGAACCGCCGACGCCATGGAATGCCTGGGGCGGGTAAATTTTTCCGTCGAGGAATTCAGGCGCATTGTCCAAAAAACCAACGGAATCATCGCCTGGGGCGGAGCAATCGATTTGGCCCCTGGAGACGACAAAATAATCAAAATCGAGCACCCGTTGTCATTGGACCCGGAAGGCCAAGTCATTGCCAGTGTTATGGCCAAAAAAAAGAGCGTTGGCGCGCAAAAACTCGTCATCGACATTCCAATCGGCCCCTACTGCAAAGTAACCGATTCCAAAAAAGCTAATTCCATGGCGGAAAAATTCAGGGCGGTTGGAAAAGCGGTCGGAATCCAGACCCAAGTGATGATTACCAACGGAAACGAACCCGTCGGAAACGCCATCGGCCCCGCCTTGGAAGCACGCCTTGCACTTGAAATACTGGAAAACCGCGAATTCGATTCTTTGGCTAAAAAATCCTGCCAACTGGCGGGACGGCTGCTTGAAATGACCAAAACCGCAGCTAACGGAAAAGGATTTGACAAAGCCAAAAAAATACTGGAAGACGGCTCTGCCCTTGAAAAAATGAAGGAAATAATCAAAGCCCAGCACGGAAACGCAACCGCAAGCAAACAAGTAACCGTTGGAAAACTTTCCGAAGACGTCATATCCCCAAAAAGCGGCCTCATCCGCGAAATGCACCTCAAAAACCTTATTGTGCTCGCACGCACCGCAGGCGCTCCCGGAGACCTTTCATCCGGACTCGTGCTGCACTGCCACCCAAACGAAACCATTGAAAAAGGCGATTCCTTACTGACCGTTTACTCAAGCAACCGGCAAAAACTCGAACTGGCCCTGCAATTTGCCAAAGAAAACACCTTGGTCACGATACGCTAAAAAAAAAATCAAATTCAAAACCCGAATTCCACGTTAAAAAAACAAACAGTTAATTCGGTTTATAGCAAAAAGCCTAAGTATTTGAGCATCCTAACGGCTTTTTGCATATAGCAAATTGCATAAAAAGTTCAAAAACAAAAGCAATTTGCTATAAACAAAAAATTAATTTGCGGTTTTAAAAAAACAGTCGGTTTGCGATTAAAAAAAAACTTGATTGGAAAAATTAATTTTAATCGGTTTTTATTTTAATACAATTCGTTGAACAAGTCCACAAAGTCCTTGGCGGACAGCGCGTAGGTTTTTTCAACCGCGATTTTTTTTCTCCCGATTTTTTCTTTGGCCGCTGCCATCTCGATTTTGGGCTTAGGATTCAAAAACTGCCAGGCCAACTGGAGCGAATTTGCAATCGACTTGTTCTTATAGCGGAAAAGCTGGTTCACAAACCCGATAAACAAGGCGTCGTTTTTGGCCGAACCAAAGCGTTTTTTGAATTTCAGGTGAATCAACGCCGATTCGCCCGAAGGACGCGGAAAAAAAGACGACGGGGAGACTTTGAGCACGATTTTTGTTTTGCAATAATACTGCGTAATCACGGATAACGCGTTATAATCGAAAAAACCCGGTTCCGCGATCAGGCGCTCCACGAACTCTTTTTGCATCACCAGATACGCGTCCTCAAAGCCGAGTTCGAACAGGCGATACATCAAATCGGTTGAAATGTGGTAGGGCGGCGCGGAAACGACTTTGGAAAACTGCGGCAAAAGCGCTTTTAAAAAATCCGCGTGGATTAGCTCCACGTTTTGTGAATCCCCGAAGCGTTCCTCAAGCAGGGAAAATAAACGCTGGTCGGTCTCAACGCAAATCACTTTTTGGCAGGTCTTGGCCAGTTCCGCTGTAATAAAACCCGTTCCGCCGCCGATTTCAAGCACAGTATCCTTTTTGGAAATCCCCGCTTTTTCAACGATTTCCGAAATCGCTTTTTCGTTAATCAAAAAATTCTGGCTCAGTTTCGGGCTCGGCTTGAAACGATACCTGACCATTAATTCGTTCAACTCGGAAAACAGGGTCATGACTAAAAAAGGAAGGCGGTATTTTTTATTGTATGGGTATAAGTCACCTTTTTTTTTGCACGAATTCTAGGATTTTGCGGTTCAAATAGGAAACGGAGGGATTCAACGCCGAATAATTTGACACCCAAAACTCAAGTGAAACCGAATAATGGTCATGCAAAACTTTTTTAACGGAAAAAAAGCCTTTTTTGCCGACCCCGCCCTCCGGAATCGACTCCAATGATTTCAAAACGAACTTTTCAAGTTCTGCGACGTCGACCCTAAGCGGAACATCCACAACCATGTGATGCTTAAATCCGGGTTCGGGCTTGGACAAATTGACAATCCTTTGCTTGGCAAACTCGCTGTTGGAAATCGCCATTTCGTTCCCGTCCAAATCTTCCAGCCGCGCGCTGCGCAAACCGATTTTTTTCAGCCTTGCAACCTCGCCGGAACTAAACCGCAGATAATTGTCGTACTGATACGGCTGGTCCAGCTGCAAGGCAATGCCCGCAAAAAAATTGGCCAAGGTTTCCTGCGACGCCAAACCCAAAAGCAATGCAACAATGCTGGTCAAGGCCAAAAGCCCGGTTACATCAAGCCCCACCATGGACATGGCAGCCAAAATCCCGAACGCGACAATCAAAACCCGCGAAACCTTGCGCACCACCGGAATCAAAGCAACATCCGACAAAGTGCCTCCTTCTTGCTGAACCTTAAAATAATACCAGCGCAAAATCGCCCCAACCAGTTCGGCAATCACGTACGACGCCACAATTACCAAAATCGCGAACGAATATTTTTGCAGGGCGGTCGAAATTCCCGCCAAATTTTCGACAAAATGCGAAACCGCAAAAACCGACAAAACGACAAAAACCAGCTTTAAGGGATTGCCCAGATACTCGACGACATAATCGTCCAGTTTCGTTTTCGTGCTCAAGGTCATTTTTTTGGATAACCGCAAAACGACAAAATGAACGCCTTTTCCGACCCAAAAGCCCACAAACCCAATCAGCAATACTTCCAGGGCAATAACCGCCAAAGAAAAAACATCAACCATAACCAAAACCCGAAATAATACGCAGTTTTGGAATTTAAGGCTACTGACCCCGAACGGGTTAAACTCCAATCAGCCGCCGAAGGCTGAGGGCACGGACGGCTAAAAAACCGAAAAAACCCGAAAAAATTAAAAAATCAGAATGCAAAAATACAATAAATCAAAAAACAAGAATAAAAAATCGGAAATTAAACCAAAAATCAGTAAATCTTTTTTTACATCGACCGCAAAATCCGAATGCGGTCAGCAACCGGCGGATGAGTATTGAACAGGCCTTTCAGCCACATCTTGTTGTTTTTCAGCGGGTCGGCGATGTACAAGTGCGCGGTAGCCTTATTCGCGGCTTCCAAAGGCTCGGTGTCCTTTGAAATTTTTTCCAACGCTTTGGCCAGTCCTTCGGGGTAGCGCGTCAAGGCAACGCCTGACGCGTCCGCCAAATACTCGCGCCTGCGCGAAACAGCCAGCTGAATCAACGTTCCGACCAAAGGGGCCAAAACAATGAATAGAATTCCGACAACCAGCAATATGACCGAACCGCCGCCTTTTCCTTCGCGGTTGCTTCCGCCCCAAAACATGGAGCGCAAAAAAAAGTCGGACAATAAGACGACAAAGCCGACCATGATGCTGATTAAAGCCATAAAACGGATGTCGTAATTTTTGATGTGCGACATTTCGTGGGCCAATACCCCTTCAAGTTCGCTTCGGTCAAGTTTTTGCAATAGTCCCGTGGTGATGCAAATAACGCCGTGCTCGGGGTTCCGACCAGTTGCAAACGCGTTCGGAGCGGTGTCTTCAATCACGAAAATCTTGGGCTTGGGAATTCCCGCGGCAATGCTTAATCCCGCAATCAGGTTGTCCAATAAGCGGTATTCCTCGTGGGTTGCTTCTCGCGCGCCGCTTAATTTGAGCACGATTTTATCCGAATAATAGTACGAGCCGACACTCATGAGAATTGATAAAACAAGCGCGATTCCGACGGCAAACGCGCCCCAGCCCATAACACTGGCGATAATCCAGACCAAGGCGACAATGAAAAGGAAAAAGAAAAAAGTCAGTAAGACGGATTTTAATTTGTTTCCCGACATTTCCTGTACAAAACTCACGATTCCACCTGCAAAATAAACATGCAACCAATCCAATAAATACTCTTTGGTATTTTTACCCCAACCGCGGTTATTTTTCGATTAACCGCTTTAAAACCCGCAAATTTTCTTGTTTTAACGGAGCTTCGATTTCGTTGTCAATGCCATTTTCCTCCGAATAGGTCAAACGCGTTCCTGCCGGCGTGCGGTCAAACCGGTACGAACAGGTGTACTGCGAATTGGCGAGATGAAAATCCAATTGTTTGTTTAAAAAAAATCCCGTTATGACCAAAGACGTTTTTTTTATTTTTCCCGCCGAATCAACCACCTTTTGGGAATAAATCGTTCCAAGACCGACATGTGGCTTGTCGGTTTTTTCTTCCAGAATAGACGAAATCCATTTCGGCGTATTCGCGGGATTGATGCAGAACTGGAAAACGGCTTCAACCGGCCGCTTTATTTCAACGGTTAAGACGTTTTTTTTCATAAAAATAAAAAGTGAAAAAAGAATCAGAATTTGACGCTTATCGGTTCGCGGCTTTTTTCTTCGATTTCAAAGAACGGGTGGCCGGTGAAACCCATCATTCCGCCGATCATGTTTCCGGGAAAAGTCTGCAGGGCGTTGTTAAAGGACAGGACCGAATCGTTGTAGAATTGCCGCGCGTACGCGATTTTTCCCTCGATTCCGGAGAGTTCTTCCTGCAGCATCAAGAAATTTTGGCTTGCTTTCAAGTCGGGATAATTTTCCGCGACCGCAAAAAGACTTTTGAGCGCGCCGGTCAGCATGTTTTGGGATTCTGCTTTTTCTTCCATGGTTCCGGCTTTCATAATGGAAGCGCGGGCTTTCGTGACTTCTTCAAAAACGCTTTTTTCGTATTTGGCGTATCCTTTGACGGTTTCCACCAGATTGGGCACCAAATCAAACCGGCGCTTTAACTGGACGTCGATTTGGCTCCATGCGTTATTAATCTGGTTTCGAAGCGAAATCAGGCCGTTAAACAGGGCAATAACCGCGATTACGATGAGGACAAAAATTCCAAGGACAATCCATTCCAAAACCATTTTCAAAACCCCGCAAAAGTTATTCAATAGTATAAGCGCAGTTTTAGCTTAAAAATGTTTTTATTAAAAAAGGAAAAAGAATCAGCCGCTTAGAATCGTCTTTCGCGGTCAAACCGCCCCATTTCGCGTTCTCTGGGCGGAAAGCGCGTGAACAAATGGTGCTTTTCGTCTTCGTCTTCCAGTTCGGTCATTATGCGGCGCACAAACGCTTTTTGGATGTGGCCGACGCCGGAAATGCGCTCTTCGAATTCCATAAATGACGAAAACGGCTTTTTTTGTCGTTCGTCCAGAATCAAAAACACGTGTTTTTTCCCGATTCCCGGAATCAGTTCCAATTGATGGCGGCGCAAAGTAATCGGGTTGGAATTGTTCAAAAAATCGACAAAGCGCGGCTGGTTTTCGGCAACGACGGCTTCAACGGCTTTTTCGATTTCGCCTGCGGCTGTTGAAGTAAGCTCCTTGAATGGGATGCGGCGCTTAATCAGTTCGATGTCTTCGCGCGTGTCTTTTCCGATGTAAACGCTCGAGCCGATTTTGAGTTCGCGCTTGGGAATCACTTCAAGCAGGGAAAAAAAATCCGTGCCTAATACCTGGGCAATCGGTTCGGTCTTAACGCTGGAGGATTTGCCGCGCGGCAAATAGTCAAGTACGATGGCGTGTTCTTCGTTCGGCATTCTACATTTCCTCTGCGATTGTTTTTTTGTTTTGTTTTCAGGTTCAAGGAAAATCACTGGTGAGATTAAACATACTTTTTAACCGTATCCACGATTTGGGTTTGGCTTTCAGGGGACAATTTTATGTTTTTGGCAAGCAATAATTCCAATACGGTTTTTTCAACCGGCAAAACATCCGCGATTTTGACTGCGAGCCAGTCGCTCACGCCGTCTATTTTCATCAGGTCGTGGACGAGTTTTTCGCTTTTGGCCGGAGTCAGGCGCGAAAATTTTCCCGTGTATTTCAAGCTCATGTCCTGTTCGTACGTCGGCGTAACGTCTTTGGTCCGCGTTTTCAATAAATCCTGCGCTTTGGTCAAAGATACCGGTGTTTTTCCCAAAATTTTTTCAGCTAACATTTTGTTTTCTCCTTTATGCCGCTTTGGCTGTTCCCGGAGCCTTGACTTGCCGCAAATGCGCGGGAGTAAAAGTCCATTGCTTGGACTTGTTCTGGTCGAAAAATTCCACGACTACGCCTGTCCGGCCTTTTTTGGCGATTACTTCGCCGGTCAAGCCGACAAAGCGCTTGAACGTATGGCCGCCATGCACGGACGGGTCAACGGTAATATGGACCTTGGTTCCGGGCTTAAAATCCGCCAGGCGGGTTCGAATCGTCAATGGCGCGCCTTTTCTGCTAAACTTTTGGCGCGTTTTGGCACGCCGGCCTTTTCCTTTTTTGTTGGACATTCATTCGCCTTTTTTAATACTAAGAATTGTTCCAAAGAAACCTTTAAAATAGAAAAGCCCAAAACCTGTCAAATTATCCAAAAGAACTGGGTTTTCAAGCCATTCCATTTTGAACCCCTTTTTAAATACATTTTTAAAGGTTTTTAAAGGGTCTTTTGTAAAGGGGTTGGGAAAAATGAAATATCAAATAGTGAATTTGGTTGCCAGCGCTAACCTGAACGCCACACTCGATTTGTATAATCTTGCGGTGACGATTCCCAATATCGAGTACGAGCCCGAACAATTTCCGGGCGCGATTTTGAAACTAAAAGAGCCGAAAGTTTCCATGCTATTGTTCAAAAACGGAAAAGTAATTATTTCCGGCGCAAGCTCCGAGGAGCAAATCACGCAGGGAATCCGAAAAGCGTCAAAACTGATTCATGAAATCCAGCCGGCAGTAAAAGTCGTCAACAAGCCGGATTTTGAAGTTGTTAATCTGGTGGCTACCGCCAATTTGAACATGGCTTTGGACTTGTTCAAAACCGCTTTGGAACTGGATAACGTGGAATATGAACCCGAGCAGTTTCCCGGAGCGATTCTTCGGATTGCCGACCCCAAAATCACGTTGCTCTTGTTCAAAAACGGCAAAGTGATTTGTGCCGGCGCCAAGCGCGAAGACTTGCTGCGAAAAGGCCTGAAAAAAGCCGCGGAAATGGTTGCCGCCGCCAACAAGAACGTCAAGAGCTTTGATGACGAGGATTTAAACGACGAGGAAAAAGCCCCGAAAAAAGCCGCGAAATCCAAAGCCAAAAAATAAGGGATTTTGGCCAATAACCCGCAAAAGCCCCAAAGCGGAGCCTTTTTAATCTTTTTTAGGGGAAATTATTTTGATTAGCGGTCATACCGAAGGGGAAACACCCGGTCCCATCCCGAACCCGGCAGTTAAGCCCTTGTGGGAAAAGGTTTGCAGTGCGATATTTCGCGTAGCGGCCTAGACGCTGCTAATCACTATTTATTTATTTTTTATTTCGCTTTTTTTCGGTTTTTTTTAGATTCGAAGTTTCAAATCGTTTAATCGTTAAACGAAATGCCGCGAATTTTGTTCAATCATTGAACGAACTGTCTTGGCTGGTTGGCTCCCTAATTGTTCAAACGAACGTGCCTCCTAAAAGCAGTATTCAAATTTCAGTTTTTGGGTAATTGATTTCCGCTTGATTTTGCGGAATGCTGACCAATTACTTCTTCCGCGAGGAACTTGGTGAACGGCTTGTAGTCGTTCGTGTTTCCGGCGGCCTGTGTTCCCATATAAGGACTTCTTTTTTTTAGCGGAATGTTGGTAAATGGAAATTCTTTTTGTTGCAAAATATAATTTATTAAAAGCCGGGCCATGCGGCCATTGCCGTCCGCAAACGGGTGAATCGACGTAAATTGGGTGTGGAATTTGGCGGCGAGTTCCACGGGATGAATTAGTTCGTGGTTGTCAAAATACCAGTCCACCAGTTTTTTCATTAGACTCGGCACTTGTGCGGGCAACGGAAATTCGTGCATCGAACCGCGGATAAAGACCTGAACGGGGCGATAAATGCCTTGGTACTTTTCGTAATTCGGAATGTCTTGCAATAGAATGTAATGCAACTGCAGAATAATTTTTTCAGACAACGGTTCGTTGATTTTGAGGTATTGTTCGTAGCGGTCGAGGCAATGGTTCAGGTTGATGGCTTCCTGTTCGTCCTGACTCATGCCGGTTATGATTGGACGGTTTTTTTTCTTTAGGCTGTGGAATTTTTTTTCCTGCGACAAAACCTGTTCGGTTTCGTGATATGTCAGCGAACTGCCCTCAATCGCGTTGGAATCTGAAATGAAGGTTATCCGTTCGCGCTCCAAAAACTCCTTGCGCTTGTCCGCCGGCAATTTTTTCAGAAATTCGAGCCTGTTTATGCGAGCCGCTTCCAAGGCAACGGCTTTTCCAGCGGTAATGAACTCTGTTCGCGGCGGAACCAAGACCGCGTGTTTTTTTGAAAGCGCTTTTTGCCGTAATTCTTGGAAGGCCTTGATCAGTTCGCTGGTTGAAGGCGATTGGGCTCCCAAATACACGCTTTCCTTGACCCATTTGCCGGCCAGTTTGAACGATTCTTCCAAGTAGTAATAGAGGGAACCCTTGACTGTTCTTTGAACGATGTGGCTCATACATAGTTATCACTGAAACCAATATTTAAACTTAATCCAGTGATAACTTGTTATCACCGAAAACAAGACCCAAAACCGCCCAGTGATAACCTAAAAGTAGTAAAGCCGTGCCCGACCCGCTAATCACTTTTTATTCACTATTTTTTGAACCACTTCCAAAAATCCTTCCGCCATTTTAATTGCGGTATCGGCGTTTGATTCTCGGACTTCCGCGTTTTTTTCAAGGCCATACATGAGCTCGTGGCGCGTCAAACGCAATGAGTTAAATTCGCTCAAATATTTACGTTCGATTTTGTCAGAATATTTTTTGGAAACAAAAACGTAAACCGCAAAGTGGCTTCGTTCCTTAAAGCCGTCCTTGAAAAGCAGTGCTCGGGCGGTGTGAAACATGGAGGCATACGCGTTGATGATGGCGCCTTCAAAAATAACATGCTCGAATTCGGTTTGGCTAAGCTCCAATTTGTGTTTTGCCATTTCAAGCGAGGATTTTGCTTTTGCGGGGTCGGCTTTGATTTTGGCCAAAAGCCCCTGTTCAAGGCAATCGGTTATGTTCATAATACCACGGGCCGCTCGCCAAACAATACAATGGAGTCATAGATAACGTTTTCGTAAAAAACCTTGTCGGTAAACGCTTTTTTTTTCCAATCTGAAAAGGAAAAAATCGAAACATTGGCCTCTTTTTTTAGTTTGTTGATAAAACCTAAATCCGTTTTTACGGACGCATTAGTGATAACCAGTAAATCAATGTCGCTTTTTTCGTCGTTGGTTCCGCGGCTCCAGCTTCCGTACAATAATACCGATTGGACATTCGGAATTTTTTGGGTGATTTCGTTCGTAATTTTTGAGTCGGCCAGTTTGTCCAGATTAAACAAAATTTTCCAGTGCCGGCATAATGCACTTTCAAGGTTTGCTTTGTATTGGTAGGTATTGCCGGCGATTTTAAGGGAAACTATGCCTTTTTCTTTCATATAATCAAGTGAAGTTCGTGCGGCACCGGGGCTAAGCCCCGTTTTGGCCGCCAGGCCCCGAACCGAAAAACTTGTATTTGGCGAATCGGTAATAATGTGAATAGCAGTTATCAGCGCGTACTTTTCGAGCATTACAATATAAAATACGATTGTATATTTAAATATAACGAACTTTTTTCAATAACAATATAAAATTCATATGCTCGCCAAACCGCCGACTCCGGTTTAAACGATGTTGAGCTGTATTTTTTTTGAAATGTCAAAGCTCACGGCCAAATCAAGCGACGCGGCCAAGTACCATTGGACCGGCTGGGGCCATGCGCCTAACATTTGCGCGGCCTGAAGTACCGTTCCCATCACGCCTTCCGTGTCCGTCTTGGGCGCAAAAAGGTTTTGCGGAATCGTGATTTGAAACGGGTATTCCTTATAACCGAAATATTCTTTTTCGCCGTCCAGATTAAGTGAAAATTCATAGACGCGGCTCAACCGGCGGTTTTTGCCGTAGCCGGTAATTTGTTCCCCGAAAAATTCAATGCGAACTCCGCGCGCTTTTTTGGGGTTATTGACCTGCAAGGTGACCGTTCCGGCGATTGTTTCGCCGGAAGCGAACTGGAACTTGGCGAGTTTAATGTCGATTTTGCCTTCGCCGATTCCAAAAACCATAGGATTGGATAATGCAAAACTGGAATTTAATGGTTTTCTTTGGCTTAAAACGGGGGACTCCTGACAATGGCGGTGGGTAACCACCGCCAAAAAGAAAGGGTTTCTTGTAAGAGTTGGGCGAATCGTTGTTTGATGCTGGTTTTTGGCGGGTAATGAACGTAGCCGAGCCTAACGGCTGGGGGTTTGCGGCC